>JBFWJK010000052.1:0-17992 GCA_050253255.1 Desulfobacteraceae bacterium
ATTGCCGGCTTCTTTTACAAGAGCTTTCACTGCGTGTTCAAGGCTTGTGCCTGTAGCAACAACATCTCCTATTACTATGCTTGCTCTTTCCGGCATATAAACCTTGGCATATTCATTTTCAATTATATGCCACTTTTCCGGATCATCGTCCTGCCTTGCCCGTTGTGCGCTGATGAATGAACAGCCGTGTCTGTTCCAGCCAAAAGCCGAGTAAAGAGCCTCACGCAGGCCGAAATTGAGCCCGCCCCTTAAAATATTGAAAATTATTGTTTCCTTTTCTTCAAGGCAGACAAGTTTTGATGAGTAAAGCTTTTTTAAAATTTCCTCACAAGCTTTTTGAAGCCTTAATGTATAGTCAACTCCCATGACCATTGGATTGTTTGCAATGGCTCTTGTCTGAGGAGTTGTTGCAATAAAGCAGTCAATCTCCTTACTTTCTTCAATCTGATACAGCCCGCACTTTTCGTCGGCTGATATTTTTTTAAGCATAAAATTCTCCCGGAGTTTTTTTAAACCTCTGGGGTTTTAATCGGAGTTTTTGACTATGTCAAGAAAGGTTTGAAAATTACAAAAAAAGAAATCACAAATGACCGGGGGTTAAATTTATGTTGAATTTAAAGCAATTATAATGTTATGGAAAAAAATTCTTAATAACAAAAAGAGCGAGAAGAAAATGCTTTATCCGAATATTATAGTCAGAAGCGGAACATCCTATATCTCAAAGCAGCAGAATAAAAATCTAAAGGCCAATCTTGGGTCATGCATAGGAATAGCACTTGTTGACAGAGTAAATCAGGTAGGCGGAATACTCCACACTCTTTTACCCGAACCCTACTCAAATTTTGTTGATATCGAAGAAAAATATGCATCAACAGGTCTTCCCAAATTTATTGACGAACTTATAAACCTTGGTGCTCAGATAAGCTGCCTTGAAGCAAGTGTTGCAGGCGGTGCTTTTCCGGGAGAATCAAGCGATTTTGATTTTTACATAAATATCGGAGGAAAGACATCTGAAAAGGTTTCCAAAATACTCAAGTTCTACAAAATTCCGGTAAGACAGTGGGAAACAGGCGGCTTTTTTTCCTCTTATCTTAATTTAAACCTGGATAATTTTGAGGTGTCAATTCTGCCGGTCATTGAGGAACACAACAGCTCAGACAAAAATTATTCGTTTAAAAAACCGGATATGGAAGAAATTGAAAAAAGAGCTGACCAGATAAAACCGATTCCCCAGATAGTTATAAAAATAATTTCCATGATCAACTCCAGATCAGCAGGGTTGAAGGATATTTCAAAGGAAATAAAAAAAGATCAGGTACTTTCTGCCAAGGCTCTTCAGCTTTCAAACTCTGCAGCTTTTGACAGGTTTTACCCTGTCAGTACTATTGATGAGGCAATTTTGCAGATCGGAGAAGAAAATCTGGTTAAACATATCCTCAATCATTATATAAAGGAACTGTTCTCCTCATCAGACAGGGGTTATTCTCTCTGTCAGGGCGGACTTTTTCACCACAGCCTTTCAACGGCTCTTGTCAACGAAAAACTCTGTGCATATACAGGAATAGAGTCGCCCCAGGTAGGTTATACTGCAGGGCTTCTCCACGACCTCGGTAAAATCCTTCTCGATCAGTACGTATCAGAGTCAAGGCCTCTGTTTTACAGAGAACTGCAGAAAAAAACAAAAAACATAACCGATGTGGAAAAAGAACTTTTCGGCCTTGATCATGCTGATGCAGGAATCATGATAGCAGAGAAGTGGAATCTTCCCGGACTCATTCAGGACGTAATCAGATTTCATCACTGTCCTGAACAGGCGGAAAAAAATAAAAACATAATAATACTTACTCATATATCGGATATTTTAAGTTCATGGTACATGACAGGGGTGCTTCCTGAAACATCAAAAATAGATATAACACTGGACGTTCTTGAAAAAGTGTCGCTTTCTCCCAAGAAAATACTTGAATTTACACATCAACTCCCGTTAAAAGAATTTTCTGCACTCTTTCCGTTGAACTTGAATGAAGTTTCGGGTAAAAAAGAGTGTGTAAAAGTTGCCGGGGGAGTTATATGTCACTGAGTGATGAAAAAAAAAAAAGATTAAAAGAAATTCCTGGAATAGACACACTGATTCTTAAAATAAAAAAAGATTATCCTGTAAAGGATATTCCAGAATCACTGATTTCCAGAAAAGCAAAAGAATTTATTGAAAATTTAAGACAGGATATTGTTTCAGGAAACTATGACTGTAAAACTGAAGTAAATCCTGAAAAAACATCTCAAAAAATTTACAGACAGATCCTAAAGGCTCATGAACCTAATTTCAAAAGGGTAATAAACGCCACGGGTGTTATTGTACACACAAACCTGGGAAGATCTCTCCTTGCAAGGGAAGCGGCTGAGTTTGTAATAGAACGGGCAACCGGTTTTTCAAACCTGGAGCTTAACCTTGAAACCGGTAAAAGAGGTTTGAGATATTCTCTTGTAGAAGAACTTGTTTGTGAAGTTTCTGGCTGCGAGTCGGCAATGGTTGTCAACAACAATGCAGCGGCAGTTCTCTTATGCCTCGATACCTTTGCCAAAGGAAAAGAGGTTGTTGTTTCCAGAGGTGAGCTTGTTGAAATCGGAGGTTCCTTCCGGATACCTGAGGTAATGGAAAAAAGCGGAGCTGTTTTAAAAGAGGTCGGAACAACCAACAGAACGCATTTAAGAGATTACGAAAATGCCTATGATCCTGAAAAAACAGCAATGTTTTTAAAAGTTCATACAAGTAATTTTGATATAATCGGCTTTACTTCAAAAGTTTCACTTGAAGAACTTTCAGTCCTTTCAAAAGAAAAAAATGTTATTTTCATGGAAGATCTCGGGAGCGGAACTTTCATAGATTTTTCAAGGTTCGGTCTTCCAAAGGAACCAACAGTTACTGAATCTGTAAAAGCTGGAACAGACCTTGTAACCTTCAGCGGAGACAAGCTTCTTGGAGGACCCCAGGCCGGTATAATTGCCGGAAAAAAAGAACTCATTGAAGAAATAAGAAAAAACCCTCTTACAAGAGCACTTAGAATTGATAAAATGACTCTTGCAGCTCTTGAAATAACTTTAAGGCTTTACAGAGATCCTGATCAGGCTGTAAGAAAAATCCCCACCCTTAAAATGATATCGGCAGATTTAAGGGAAATCGAGCAAAAAGCCCATGTACTTAAAGAGCTCATAGACAAGCTTGACATAAAAGACCTTAAGACAGACTTTGTAAATTCAAGTTCAAGAGCAGGAGGCGGATCTCTTCCTGAAACAAATATTCCCACAATCTGTGTGGGGATTGAAACCGGTTTTTTCTCAGCATCCCAGCTTGAAAAGTTTATGAGAAAAAACAGTCCGCCTGTAATGGGAAGAATTGAAAACAACAAATATCTTCTTGATCTCAGAACAGTGTCAGATGATGAAATAGAAATTATTGCCCGGGCATTTACAAACCTTAAAACAGAGCTTGAGTAAATATGGAAAACCATTTCAATGCTGATAACATCCCTGAATTTCTCTATCCTGTGAAGGAAGGAGAAAAAAACCACAGAATCATTTATACAGACAAAATAATTGCAGACATCCTTAAAAAAAGATACCCTTCCTTTTTTTATGCAGAGGATATAACCGAATTTGCTCATTTTGCTTCAGATGAATGTCTTGGACTTATTTTATTTGCCCTTGCTCCGTTTGAAAAAGATCTAAATACCCTTGAACTTTTTGATTCTCTTTGCTCAATAATTGAAAAAACGGGCAAAAAAACCGAAAACCCCTGTGTTTTTATAAAAAACAAAGCTCCAGGAATCTTAATAAATACAAACTCAATCCATGACCTCAAAAAAACTGCCTTTGAAATCAAAGAAGAATTTAAAAAGGAAACAGAAAAGGAAGCCATTGCAGGTATAAGCTTTCATCCATGCATAGATTACAGGTTCAAAGACTTATCGGAAAACTGCCTCAAGGCACTTGTCCACGCTTCCATGATAGAATCTAAAACCGCTGTGTTCGACTCGGTAAGCCTCAATGTAAGCTCAGACGATTTTTTCCAGAAAAAAGACATTGAAAATGCAGTCAGGGAACTTGAAAAAGGGCTGCTTATGAATAAAAAGGATTACAATATCTTAAACAGTCTGGGTGTGTGCGCCGCTGCGCAAAAAGACTTTGAAAAATCTCTTTCATATTTTGAAAAAGCCTATGAAGCTTCACGCAGCAGTTTCATAATGCCGCTTTACAATCAGGGACTTATTCATTATCTTCAGGGAAAAACTGAAGAGGCTGAAAATATTTTTTTAAAAGCCTTCAGGTCTTCTTATAATTTTTATGAAATACCTTTTTATCTTGGCAAAATTGAATTTGACCGTAAAAATTATAAAAAAGCTCTTGAATATTTTTTAAAAGCTGAATCTGTAAAGCCGGAAAGTGCTGTTGTATTAAATTATATAGGTGAAATTTATCTTATGGATAATGATCTGGACAAAGCTTACCATGCTTATAAGAAATCACTCAAGTTTCACCCTGACAACCCTTATGCTCTTTCTGCAATAGGATACATCTATTATATGAAGGGCGAAAACAGAGAAATATCAAAAACTTTTATAAAGGAAAGTCTTGAAATGGAACCTGACAATCCTTTATTTAAAAAAAGATTCGAGCTTGTTTCAGATGAAGACAGAAAAGATGAAACTCAAAAAGCTCACAAAATTTTTAAGAACTGAATTTTCAAGGAGTAATAAAATGCCGATTTATGAATATCACTGCAAAAAATGCAATATAAACTTTGAAACCCTTGTCATGTCAGGCGAAACTCCAGAGTGCCCCAAATGCGGCTCAACTGAAGTTTCAAGACTTATGTCTGCGTGCGGGTTTGTAAGCAAGGGAGCATCTTCAGGCGGTGAAGCACCCACTTTAAAGTCTTCGGCCGGTTCAAGCCCGTGCAGCACATGTTCATCGGGCAACTGTTCATCCTGCGGAATGTAATAATTTAAAAGATACGAAAGGTTTTTCTTTATAATGGAAAACAATAACAAAGGTTTTGTATATCTTGTCGGAGCAGGCCCCGGCGATCCTGAACTTCTCACTCTGAAAGGGAGAAGATGCATTGAAGAATCGGATGTTCTTGTCTACGATTATCTTGCTTCCAAAACCCTTCTAAGACATGCAAAGGAAGAAACGGAAAAAATTTATGTGGGGAAAAAAGGCGGAGACCACACTCTTTCCCAGGACGGCATCAACAGTCTTTTAGTGAAGCTTGCTCTTGAAGGAAAAACCGTATGCAGATTAAAGGGCGGAGATCCCTTTATTTTCGGACGCGGTGGTGAAGAAGCCGAAGTCCTGAAAGACAACGATATTGAGTTTGAAATAGTCCCTGGAGTTACGTCGGCAATATCTGCTCCTGCATATGCCGGAATCCCTCTGACCCACAGAAGTGCAAATTCAACTCTGGCTCTTGTTACAGGCCATGAAGATCCCTCAAAGGAAACTTCATCCATTGACTGGGCAAGTCTTGCAAAAGGAATAGGCACAATAGTCTTTCTTATGGGAGTGAAAAATCTTCCAAATATTTCAAAGAAACTTATCGAGAACGGCAAGGATCCAAAAACACCTGTCGGACTTGTAAGATGGGGAACAACCCCTTCCCAGGAAACACTGACCGGAACTCTTGAAAACATCTCTGAAAAAGTAAGGGAAAAGAACTTTAAAGCACCTGCAATAATTGTTGTGGGAGAAGTTGTAAATTACAGGGAAAAGCTAAAATGGTTTGAAAACAGACGCCCGCTTCTCGGCAAAAGAATAATGATAACCAGGGCAAGGGCACAGTCTAGCTCACTGGTTGAAAAGCTTCTGTCTCTTGGTGCCGAATGCATTGAGTATCCGACTATAAAAATTGTTGAGCCCGATGACAGATCTGCTCTTTTAAGTTCAATTGACAAACTTAAAGATTATTCCTGGCTGATCTTCACAAGTGTCAACGGAGTAAAACATTTTTTCAATGCCCTGTTTGAAAAAGGCCTTGATGTAAGAATCCTCGGCCATCTTCAAACCGCTGTAATAGGGCCGGCTACAAGAGATGAACTCAAAAAGTACGGACTGAACTCAGATGTTTTTCCTGACAGCTACCGAGCGGAATCTGTTGTAGAAGCGTTTGAAAATATTGATATAAAAAACAAAAAAATCCTGATTCCAAGAGCCATGGAAGCAAGGTCAGTTCTTCCGGACGAACTTAAGAAAATGGGAGCTGTTGTTGATGAGGTGACAGCATATAAAACCATTCCCCAGTCGGATAAAAAAGATGAAATTCTTTCAGATTTTCTCAATGACAGAATAGACATGGTTACTTTTACAAGTTCTTCAACAGTAAAAAACTTCAAGGCAATTTTTACAGATGAGGAATTCAAAGCCGTAATTCAGACATTCAAGCCTGTTTCCATTGGTCCGATTACAACAGACACAGCGGTTGAACTTGGTCTTAGACCTGAAATAACAGCAGATGAATATACTATTGACGGTCTTGTGGACTCAATTCTGAAACTTTATGAAAAATGATAAAAAACGCCCTCTTACAGGTGTGGGCGTAATGGTTAAAAAAGACGGTAAAATTCTCCTCGGGAAAAGGATCAACAGCCATGGAAGCATGACCTGGTCTTTTCCCGGAGGTCACCTCGAATTCAAGGAATCTTTGTTTGAGTGTGCAAAAAGAGAAGTTTTTGAAGAGACAGGAATTTCCATTAAAAATCTGTCTTTAGGTCCGTTTACAAATGACATTTTTGAAAAAGAGAATCTTCACTACCTTACTGTATATATAATTGCAGATCATGAGAACGGGACACCCGCGGTAAAGGAACCTGACAAGTGTCTCCAGTGGAAATGGTTCAATCCTGAAAATCTTCCCAAAAACCTTTTTCTGCCCCTGAAAAATCTTGCAGAGCAACATGACATCAAAAAACTGGCAGAAGACACACAATAATTTAAGCCAGCGGATTTTTGAACATAATGCACTTATTCAGGGCAACGGTATTCCCGGATAAAAATACCGGCTCCATCAGGAAAAGGCTGAATATATAAAATATCCAGCCTTTCAGAGACACCATCAAATTGCGGCAAATTTTATCCCTACTCTGTATTTGGGATTTTTTGAGCTGAAACCTGCATCTCGTTTAGTCCAGACTACATTTCCTCTTTCATATTTTCCTGAACTGTCCCCCATTGCCCTGAGATAAAGTCTTGTTCCTGGAATATAGGGATATTCAGAAACCATGCTCATCCCGGATTTGGAAATATCGTAAAATTTCGCTTTATACTCGTCTCCGTTTATATCTCTGCGATAAAGGACATTGTCGTGAAGATACATTCTGTTATTTTTTCTTTCATTCAGAACATATTCTCCACCTGCATCTTTTCTGTAGCACACATTTTTGATGTTGCTCCAGTCTTCCAGATCTCTTGCTTTCATGGCGGCCTCCTTTTGTTTAAAGATAAAAGTCTGTAAACAAGCCACTTAATATATTCACAAGTACAGATTGGAGCAGATATAAATGTGGCTTTTGAAAAGCAGGTCATGATTTGTGAAAAGATATTTTATCTGAAATTATTATACAGCTTCAGCCCCTTTTTTTTCAATAGAAATCAGACTGAAAACTTAGTTTAACTATTTAATTTAATTAAGTTTTTATAATTTTTGTTTACTTGGAAAGATTAAAGTTCATCAATTATAATTTAATTATTGCCGTGCACTGTTCAAAAAAATATTCAGGCCTGCACGGCAAAAATATAATTTTCAATTAAAAACAGCTGAAATAAAGCAGCCTGAACCGCTTCCCTCTTTTTTACTTACAAGGCATTTATCAATAACAATATCCTCATCTTTGATATGAACATTTCCAAGGGTATCAAGTACTTCAGCCCTGACCTTATATGTCCTGCATTTTTCATAGGTATGTCCTGCAACAAGGGATGAAGATTTTGAGGTAAACCCGCTTTTGTCACCCATGTCCCAGCGCACCGACTTAAATTCCGCCCCCTCGGTTTCTGATTCATAGCTGAGTTCAAAATATGTTGTTTCAGATGAATTTTCATAATCTGAAGTGACATTTTTTATTTCAATTGAAGGACTGTCAAATCCCCATGCAAGTATGTATTTGATTAAATTTTCTCTGGCAAGGCCTCCATTATCAGTTTTCATGCCTTCAAGACCAAATGAGGCGGAAACAACCCTGCCCGTATTATTCACACCTGGTATTTCCAGAGAAGGCAGCACCCTTTTTACTTTCAGAACATAACCATTTCCCTGCATTCCTGCGCCGGGATATCTTAAAATTCCGCTTTTAAACTCATCCATTCCAGTATGATCAGCATCTATATCAATAAAAATATTCCTGAAAAACAAAGGAGCGTTCTCACTTGCAATTATAGGAAAAGAAGGAGATGCATCACCTGTAACACTGGATGATAAAGTTTCAGCCTCAGCAAAAGATACAAAGGCGGAGTAAGGATTAAGGACACTTGAAAACATATTCTGCCCCATGCATATAACAAAACCTCCCATATTGACATATTCCATGAGCCTGTCCATATCTTCAGTATTAAGAGAACTGTATGTGTTTTTACCTGAAAAAAGAACAATTACTTTATATTCAGCAAGACGTGCAGCTTCATAAACCTGAGTTTCTTCCATGCCCGGATTGATATCTAGTACATCGCAGACAAGCTGCTGAGCTTCAAAAGCATCTTTATAAAAATTGAGATAATCATTCAGGCCCGGGTCTGAACTGCTTGAATCAAGATCTATTAAAAGAGCTTTGTTTTCAGGCTGCGATACCGGCAAAACTCTTGCCCAGACAGGGAAATGAAGCTCTCTTGAACTGCTTTTCAAAACCACATACCCCTGGTTATCACCAATTCCAGTGCTTTTTGCTGCATCAAACAAAATTTCAATTTTCTTTGTTTCAAACGGTTTTAATGAAATTTCTGATAAATCCGTACTGAACCCTTTTGCAGGAGCAGTTTTATCAAACCCATCCCCTGTATAACAGGTTGTTATTTCAAATGTCTGTTTTTCAGGAAGTATGTTTCGTATTTCAACACTCATCTTTTTCTGTGAATTCTGCCCGAGTACACCAAAACCAAGGGAAGGAGGTGACAAAATCGCTCCGGGATCGGCTGCCTTTTCAAGATCTATCCGGCCTGCTCCTATATCAAGCGGCTGGGCCGGCCTGTTATCGTGGGTATATATTTCCCTGTACTTTGCTGTAGACATCATTGCAGACTTTATATCATCATTTGACCACAGTGGATAAATCTGTTTAAGAATTGCAGCTGCCCCTGCAATGTGAGGAGTGGCCATTGAAGTTCCTGAAGAATGGCCGAATCCAAGATGCACATTTTCACCTTCTTCAAGGGGAGCATAACCCTGGGAAAGAATGTTCACTCCAGGAGCCGCAATATCCGGTTTTAATGTATTTCCCGCTCCGGGACCTCTGCTGCTGAACTGTGCAACCCTGTCCTTTTCATTTCCCTGCTGAAAAGACCTGAAATCAAAAACAAGCTCCGAAGTATTTCCATGTTCATCATACCAGTTTTCAAGAGCTCTGCCGTTTGACTGACCAATAAAGACTCCGTAAATATCAATGAGATCTTTGTTTACGCCGGGTCCCATATCCTGAATTTCATCACCTGAATTGTTATATACTATAACAAGTTCTGCCCCGCTGTTCTGGGCATTTAAAACTTTTTCGTCAAAATTGCAGTCTCCTCTTTCAATCAGTGCGGCGCTGTCTTTAAAGGCATCTGCAGGGAAAGGGCTGCACCCTTTGATATTGGCTGGGTCAACGTTTTTTGAAGTTTTTAAGGGGTAGGATAAAATTGTACCGACAGACGGAAGATTCCCGAAATTTGAGATTCCGGCCGGCATATCCAGAAGCTCATCAGGAACAGGGAGAGGCTTTGAAACGCTCAGGCTCCCTGCGGCAAAAGTCCCTCCTGAAGTTGTTGCACCGACAACTATATATTCATCGGAAGGATGATCGCCTGTCCCCTTTCCAGGGCCTGCATTTCCCATTGCCATGGCAACAAAAACTCCGGATTTCCATGCATTTATCAAAAGCCTGTCTTCAGGGTCAAATTCACCGCCTGTACTGAACGGCCCACCCCCCCACGAGCAGTTCAGGACATCTGCACCGTCTTTTATAATATCTTCAAGACATGCTATTCCTTCCGGCGTTTCAAAAGTATCCCTTCCGCTTACACTTTTATACAAGACTTTATAACTCATGACCCAGGCCCTGGGAGCAACTCCGCTCAGCTCAATATCTCTTCCGATAAAATCAGCTGTCACAGTATTACCAGCTGCAGTTCCGGCTGTATGAACCCCGTGAGAACCGCCTTCGGCCCCTGGCCATGGATCTGCATCCCCGGCTGCAGGCGGATCATCTGCCCTGTAGTAAAACCTTGAAGCAATTATTTTTCCGTTATTATTAGACTTCAGACCGATTCCCCCAAACGGATAATCAACAGGATAGCTGAAACCTGTTCCGTCAAACATCGGGGCATCCTTATGAACGCCTTCATCCATTATGGCAATCTTTATCCCCTTCCCTGCGTTTTCCACACCTCCTATAGCGCCGTGATTCCACACAAAAGGTGCGGAAATAAGAGGAAGGCTTGCATACATAGACTTATAATATGTTTTTACTTTATATACATTCCTGACTCCCTGAATATTTGAAATCTGCTTCATTGCATCATCTTCATCAGTACTTCCTATATCTATGGCAAATCCGTTGAACAAGACATTGTATCTGTGCTCAAAAGCAATCCCTTTTTCATTTTTGTATGTTGAAATCTTTATATCTGAAAAGCGGCTCCGTATTCTGTTCAAAGCCTTGTTCTGAGATGAGGTAACAGATGAAATATATTTTTTTGATTCTTCTGATTTAAAATCAAGTTTCCCGTTTGAAATAATTTTTGAGTTACCATATCCGTGCACTGCAAGAGAGGGCTCGTCAAGTTCGATAATCAGTCTTTTGGAAAAGGCTGAATCTGGACTGCAAGCAAGAATTACTGATATCAGCCAAAAAAAGACGGAAATTTGTCTGGTTGTTTTTTTAAGCAATTTTTTCTCCTCAGAAAATAGTCTTCACGAATTTATTTTACTTGTAATTAATTCCCTGAAAAAAATAAACCTCTTATTTTTGATAACGTTAAAGTAAAGTTTAATTTTTTATTGACCGGGCAGACTGAATAGTATTACTAACATTCAAGTAAACTTTAACTAAAACCGACCGGAGGAATAATGGCCCAGCTTATTTCTGACAAAAAAGATATTGATTTTTTTATCCATGAAATACTTGAAGTCCCCGCATTGTCCGGACACGAAGAGTTCAGGGACTACAATAAAAAAACAATCGACATGATACTGAAGGAAGCAAGAAATCTTGCCATGAAAGAAGTTGTACCGACAAACACCTCAGCAGATGAAAAAGGGTGCACTTTTGAAAACGGAACAGTTCGTATCCCCGAAGAATTAAAAAAAATATGGGATTTATTCAGAGCAGGACAGTGGGTTGCAATGACAGAGTCTCCTGAATGGGGCGGCCAGGGAATGCCAAAAGCCCTTGGGGCCGCTGCAACAGAATATCTCACAAGTGCAAATACAGCCATGTTTATGTATGTTGCCTTAACCCACGGAGCAGCAAACCTTATTGAAAAATTTGGAACAGATGAGCAGAAAAACCTGTATGTTGAAAATATGTATACTGGAAAATGGACAGGAACAATGCTTCTTACAGAACCAGAAGCCGGTTCTGATGTTGGAGCACTAAAAACAAAGGCAGTAAAAAACCCCGACGGAACATATTCAATTACAGGTGAAAAAATATTTATTTCAGGCGGCGACCATGACATGGCTGAAAATATAATTCATCCTGTTCTTGCAAGAATTGAAGGAGCACCTGAGGGTACAAAGGGAATTTCACTTTTCCTTGTTCCAAAAATAAGAGTCAATCCAGACAAGAGCCTTGCTAAGCCAAATGATGTAGTATGTACAGGAATTGAACATAAAATGGGAATAAGGGGAAACTGCACCTGTTCCCTTTCCCTTGGAAGCAAAGGAGAATGCACAGGGACCCTTCTCGGAGAAGAAAACAAGGGAATGAAACTTATGTTTAATATGATGAATGAGGCAAGGCTTTTCTGCGGACTTCAGTCTGTTGGACTTGCAGGAGCATCATATGCCAACGCCCTTGACTATGCAAAAAAAAGAGTTCAGGGAGCAGACATTGAAAACATGATAAAAGGCGATATGTCAGGAGTTCCTATAATAAATCATCCTGATGTAAGAAGAATGCTTGGTCTTATGAAAGCAAATTCAGAAGGAATAAGAAGCATTGTATACTATGTTTATCATCTTATAGACCTTGCAGAACAATCCAAAAATCAGGAAGAAAAGGAAAAACTTGAAGGCCTTGTGGAACTTCTCATTCCAATTGCCAAGGGGTATGTCACTGACAAGGCTTTTGAAGTATGCTCCCACGGAGTTCAGGTATTTGGAGGATATGGATTTATCGAGGAATATCCCCAGGCTCAGAATTTAAGAGACTGCAGAATAACCCAGATTTATGAAGGAACAAACGGAATCCAGGCAATGGATCTTCTTGGAAGAAAACTTGGAATGAAAAAGGGAAAACCTTTGATGGATCTTATGGGTCTTGTAATGGAGACCATAAACAAGGCAAAGGAGTTTGAGTCTTTAAAAGAATCATGCCTTATCCTTGAAAACTCATTAAACAAACTTGGTGAAACTGCAATGTCAATTGGAAAGGCTGCAATGAGTAAGAACGTAAAAACTGCTTTTGCCTTTGCACACCCTTTTATGGAAGCATTTGGTGACATTGTTAATGCATGGATGCTTTTAAAAAGAGCTGTTGTTTCAAGTGAAAAAATTGAATCTGCAAAAAAGAACAAAGATTTTTACACCGGTCAGATTAATTCTGCAAACTTTTATATTTCAAGTGTTATTCCTGTTACAAACGGGAAAATGGAATCAATCAGAAAAATGAAAAATCATTGCATTGAAATGAGTGATTCGCAGTTTTAGATTAAACCTGAATTGAAAATCGCTCAACTTAGGTTAAAATCAAAAAAGCCTTTTAAAATGATATTAAATTTTAAAAGGCTTTTTTTAAAAAAATAAAAACTACAGCACTACAGCAGTATTATTAAAATTCAGAGCATAGGTATAATCAAATTTTTTGGCCATTTTATTTACAAGATTAAGCCCAATGGAATCTATTGATCCTTGTTTTTTTATATATAAAACCGGATTAAACGGTACTCCGTCATCTCTTATTCTTAAAACAATTTCATTTTTACTTATAGAAAGCCTTACATCAATAAAGCTTTTTGTCTTTTTTTCTTTTCCAAATCTTACAATATTTGCTGTAAGTTCTTCTGCAATAAGGCCTGCATAATTTGCACGCTTTGGAGATATTTTATTTTTTATGCAGAATTTTATAATTTCATCTGAAATTCCTGCTGCATTTTCAATGGAGGAATCTATTGTAACATCGAAAATTTTTGCATCAATATCTTCTAAAAGAAGAAAAGGTGAAAGATTTTTACTGCTTTTTTTTCTTATTATAAAAGACACAATAAAAACAGTTCCAAGGGTTAAAATTTCAGCCAGAATAAATGAAACCCAGATACCCTTTTCGCCAGTAAATTTCTCCATTAAAATAACCAGGGGAAGAATGAAAACTATATTCTCAAGGATTATAGAAACACTTGAAAGAAGTTTCCTGTTAATTGTCTGAAAATAGCAGATCATAACAAAATTAAGACCGAAAAAAGGAAGGGAAAGGGAAAAAATCCTTATGGCTGATTTCAGGGGTTCCATCAGACCAGCACTTTTAATTCCAAATATCATTGCAATATATTCAGGAAAAGCAGTAAAAATTAAGACCATAAATATGCAAAGTCCGCTTACTGTAAGTGCGGCTGTTTTCATTATAAGCCTTATCCCTGAATAGTCTTTTTCTCCAAATGTACACCCTAAAAGAGGAACAAGGGTCTGGGCTGTTCCGCCTATAATTATTCCAGAAACTGCAAGAGTGTTCAGACATACTGCAAACATTGCAACTCCCCCGGGGCCAAGGGTTTTTAACAAAATTATGTTTATTGCAAAGTTTTTTACAAATACTGTTGCTCCTGCAAGTGCTGAAGGAATTCCGGTTGAAATAACTGATGAATAAAATTTTAAATCAGATTTTTTTATTTTTACAAACTTAAAGGTTCTTGTTTTGGACTTAAAATATTTTATTCCAAGAAAACCGCCTAATACATATCCAAGAACTGTTGCAAGGCCGGCTCCTCCTATTCCCATTTTAAATACACCCATAAAAACAAGATCAAAACCAAGGTTTAGTGCATTTGCAAGGATTAAAATATTTGCGGCAAGCTTTGGATTTGAATCTGTTCTTATAAAATACAGCGCACCTGGGACTGTAATAAGAAAAGGAATTCCAAGGCTTAAAACAGTAAAATATGTTTTTACAAGCTCATTAAGTCTGCTCCCGCCGCTTAAAAGCCCTGAAATTAAATCTGAAAAAATAAAGCAGAAAAACCCCGTCAAGCATGAAATAACAATTAAACCTGCTATTGAAAGTGTAAAAATCTTATCTGCGAGGTCATTATCCATAGCACCTTTTAAACGCGCGGCAATTGTTGAACCGCCAACTCCGAAAAGAGCATATAGAGCGCTTAAAAAATAAAGAACAGGTGCACAGATATTTACAGCTGAAAAAGCATCAGTTCCAAGAATATTTCCGACAATAATCCCATCCACCACAACTCCAAGTGAAAGAGCAAGATTCATGATTACAGTGGGAACAAGATATGAATAAAATTTTTTTTGTAAAAGAGTGCCTGATCTTGTAAAAGTTTTTTCAATTATATTTTCAGATTGCTTTTCCAATTAAAAATCCCCGCAGTTTTTATCTATAAGCCATATTAGATTTCAACACATACACTCTTTATTTTCCCGCCTTTTGAAGCAGCCGGGGCTTTGTCTGATATTTCAAATTTTACTTCATCAAGGTCATTATCTTTTAAAAGCTCAAGCACATATTTTGAAATTTCCCTTTTAACCTGATTTTTATCATATTCAGGGGAATACAAAGCTCTTAATTCAAGGTTTTTTTCAGATTTTTGAACAAACTGGAACTGCAGAATTCCGTTTGTTTTTGTAATAATGAAATTAAGCATTACAGGTGCAATTGCTCTTGATTTTCCGCTGGAAACAAAAGTAAGATTGTCACCGCTTCTTCCCATGATTTTTATTACAGGAAGCATACTTTTACAGCTGCATTTTTCATTTTCAATAATAATACTGTCCTCAATTTTATATCTTATTATCGGCTGAAGATATGAGGAAAGATTTGTTACAAGAACAGCAGCAGACATTTTCCCGTCTTTTACAGGATTGTTGTTTTCATCAACAGGTTCAACTATTATCCAGTCGTCATTTAAGTGCATATTTCCCTTTTTACAGTTAAATGCAATTTCTCCGCCTTCTGTGCTGCAGAATGAATTTGTAATTTCAGCATCAAAAGCTTTTTTCATCATGTCAAAGGCATAGTCTGTAAGCTGTTCTGCAGAGCATGCTATTGCCTTTGGAGAAATTTCAAGCCTTCCTTCAATTTTTTCCCTGGCAAGAACTGCAAGAACAGAAGGATAACCTGTTAATACCACAGGATTAAAATTATTGAGTTTTTTTACAATTTCAGGAACAGGTTCAAGAATTGAACATAAAAGAAGATTATCAGGATTTTTAGAATTTTTTCTCATTCTTTCAAAAGAACATACTGCCGAATGAAACCCTCCGGTTCCAAGAACCGAGGCACACCTGTTTTTTGAGATATCAAGTAAATCTGCAATCCCAAATCTCTTAAAAAGCCGTTCAGCCATTAAAGAACCGTGAACATCTGCATGGAATTTGTCCCTTACCATCCACAAAGGCTGGCCTGTAGTGCCAGATGTAGTAAGAACACTGTATTTTTCAAGAAAGGGATTTCCAATATTTTCCATATCTGAAAAATAATTTTCAAGACTTTTTATTGTTATATCCCTATCTGTAACCCAGTCTTCAAAATGGGGCATGAGCTGTTTTTTTGAAGTGACCGGTAAATCCTCAAGTTTAAAATTTTTTGGAATATCCTTGTAAAGGTCTGCAAAAAATTTTGAATTTTTTGCTGCATATAAAACAAGGCTTTCAAGCCTTTGGTCTTGAAGAGACTTTCTTTTGTCATCTGAAAAATGCTCTGCTTCTTCAACTGACTTTCTTATTTTTTCGATGGAAAGATTTTTCATTTTGTTTTTCCTGTATTTAGTTGCTGAACAAAAAACTTTTGTTTTCGCCCAATCACTGATTATTCAGCTTAAATTAAAACAGCTGCTTTATTTCAAAACTTCTTCCTGAATTGAACGTTTCATATTTTTAAATTAATAAATTTTCAATGAATTAAGCTTATTGTATTTAAAAATATAAAACCCTGCGGGCTTTCCAATTTTGCTGCATCTACTGCGTTAAATTGCATCACGCATAGCAAAGCAAAAGCCTGATACAATTTGCCGTTATATGCAGCAAACTTGAAAATCGCTCAATTCAGGTTCTTTTTTAAAAAACACTAAACAGCAACAAAAAGCTTTTCAGCCTGCTCTGCCTTTGCAGAAATAATTCCCATAAGAGCAAATGCAAATTCAGGCTCCCTTAAAATTATCTGCTTCATGTCTTCAGCCAGAATATTAAATGCAAAAACAGGGTCAACTGCCTCAACAGTACTTCCTGCACTTTTCATTCTTCCGATTCCAAGAACTTCTTCTCCTGTGCAGGCGCCTTTTGCTCCTACCCTTACTGTTCCAATCCAGCCGGTTCTGTTGTGTCTGTAGGTTTCAACTATCCCTTCCATTACAAAATTAAGGTCTTTAATTTCAAGTCCCTCAGTCTGTAAACGGTCTTCAGACCCAAAGTATTTTGGAACCATTTTTGCCGCAACTGAGTAAAGACGATCTTCATCAAACTCTGCAAAATAAGGAAGTTCCTTTAAAAGTCTTATTCTGTCTGAAAGTGCGTGGCGGACAAACTGTAAAAGGTCTGTGCCCCCTGGTATTTTCCATTCAAAACCAAGCTTTTTTAAAATTTCTGCAGTTTTATCAGCTCTTATATCTGCAATTGTCTGGTCAGGCTTCTGAAGCCAGTCCTGCCATCCTGAATGCATTAAAAGACGTTCAATATATTCAGAAAAACCCGGATAATTTGCATGCTTTGCTACATATGCCACAAAATCATCAAACTTTTTTGAATCAAACCTTAAGCCAAGACCTTTCTCTTCAAGACCTTTTGAAAGCTTTAAAAGATTTGGATTCTGGATATGAAAAACCCTGTTTAAAAGATCCGGCCTACCAATCAGGCAGACTATTGCCTCGGCAGCCTGGTCAACAAAGGTCATGTTTCTGGCGTCCATTATTTCAGGTGCTGCTCCAAGATTTACATAAGCTCTTAACTGCTGATAAAATGCGTTGTCTTCAACATTTTTCTGCAATGCTCCGGTTTTTGAATCACAGGTAATATTTCCTGCTCTGTAAATATTTATATCAAGGCCGTTTTTTCTTTCTTCATAAAGAAGCTTTTCTGAAATAAGTTTTGATCGTACATAAAAGTTTTCAGTATGCTGGTTTTTATCAAGGTCTGATTCTGTAAAAAGAATTTTTGTTCTTCCTTCAATATTTCCTGCACCTATTGAAGTTGTGGAAACATGGTGAATTGTTTTTTTTCTTCCCTTTTTTGAAAACAAAACAATATTTTTCACACTTTCAATATTTGCCTCTTCAAATTCTTCCCAGGCTCCGTAATGTCTTGTAAGTGCTGCTGAATTCAATACTGCATCAGCTTCTTTTAATAATTTTTCATATTTTTCATTAT
>JBFWJK010000053.1:0-17842 GCA_050253255.1 Desulfobacteraceae bacterium
GGAGGCAGATTTTTTGCTGTAGACTGGAAAAAAGAGGAAATGTCAGACGGGCCTCCCCAAAATATAAGGTTTATGGCAGAAGATGCTGCAGATCAGATCGTAAAAGCCGGATTTATGAATGTGTCAGTCTTTAATGACCTGCGTAATCATTTTCTTGTAACAGGTGAAAAGGCTTGAGTGGTTTAGATCTGAAGCTTGAATAATCTTTAGAGAGTTGCAGGATCTGAAAGCATCTGGTTTTTATAAGTAAATAAAACTGATCTTTTCGGGCTTTGATTTTTCAGATCAGATAGCTGTTGGCTTTATCAATATTAAATTTTTTTTATTTCAGACCTGCTCTGATAGGGGCGTTGGACAGAAATGGTAAAATGAGTGAGGACGTGTTTCCAATCAATGTTTCTTTGTATTCTTTATTTTTAGGCTTTGGGGTTGTGCTGTAAAAAAGAATAGTCTTTGGGGCATTTTAAAAGTTATCTTAGAAATATTATATCTCGGTTTTACTTTGGGCAAAAATATCGCTCAAAGTACATTTGATTTATAGAAGAAAATGAAATTGAAAAAATTTTAGGTTTGGTGGAGCCAAGGGGGATCGAACCCCTGACCTCATGGCTGCCAGCCATGCGCTCTCCCAGCTGAGCTATGGCCCCGAAAGAAACAAGCCATGTTTATTCAATTATCGGTATAAAGTCAATAAAAATTTTTAAACGAAAATCTGCTGTATATTCTTGATGCGTATTAAAAAAGGGTTTGAAAAAAAATGAAAATCATTTATTTTACGAAGGTTGACAATTAATTTATTCATTTTAAAATTTTTAAGGGGAAAATATGCTTCAGTTTATCAGAAACAGGGCTTCCAGCTGGATTGTAAAATTTATTCTCTCACTGATCATTATTGTTTTTATATTTTTCGGATGGGGAACGTACAAGTCAGGGCAGATGAACAAAATAGCAAGTGTTAACGGAGAAGTTATTACCCCGGGTGAATACAGAACCGCATATAATTTTGTTCTTCAGAGCATCAAGGAACGTTTCGGAGGCAATCTTTCGCCTGAGCTTGTCGAGATGTTTCAGATTGAAAGACAGGCTTTAAACCGTCTTATTGAAGAAAAAATCATCATTCAGAATGCCAGAGAGCATAACCTCATGGTTTCTGATATGGAGCTTGCTGATTATATTTTTAATCTTCCCTATTTTAAGACTGAAGGTAAATTTGATGAAAAAAAATACAGGCAGATTCTCAATGCCAACAGAATGTCTGTGGAAGAATTTGAAATCAGTGCAAGAAAAGATCTTTTGATGCAGAGGATGACCTCCCTTATTACCGGTGCGGTCAAGGTGACTGAAAAGGAGCTTGAAGTATTTTATAATTATGTGAACAAAAAAGCTGATATCAGATATGCATCTTTTTCACCTTCGCAGTATAAAGACAGCGAAATAACTGTCAGTGATGAAGAAATTAATAATTATTATGATGAAAACAAGGAAAATTTCAAATCTCAGGAAAAAATCAAGGTAAATTTTTTAAGATTTGATGCCGGTGATTTTAAAAAGGACATTTCTGTCTCTGAAAGGGAGATTGAATCATATTATCAGGAAAATATAAAAAGCTATTCTTCTCCCGAAAAAGTAAAGGCAAGGCATATTCTTGTCAGAGTAGGTGAAGGTGCCGGTGAAAAAGAAGCAGAAGAAAAGAAAAAGCAGATTGAAGAGATACGCAGTAAAATTGTTGAAGGGAGCTCCTTTGAAGATATGGCAAAAAAATATTCAGAAGGCCCTTCAGCTCCTGAAGGCGGATATCTTGGAGAATTCCAGAGGGAAGACATGGTGAAGCCTTTTTCTGATGCCGCATTTGCCCTGGATGAGGGCGAAATGAGTGAACCTGTAAAAACTCAGTTCGGGTGGCATTTGATAAAGGTTGATAAAAAAACAGAAAAGTCCCTGAAAGAACTGAAGGATGTTGAAGATTCAATTAGAAATTTTCTTTTGACAAGAAAAGCTAAAATGGCGGCGTATGACAGTGCAGATGCTGTTTATGCCTCCAGTCTGGCAGGTTCGTCTTTAAGGGAAGAAGCTGATGCAAGGGGGCTGAAGCTTGAAGAAACCGGCTATTTTACAAAAGAGGGGCCTGAAACAGGAATTGCAGACGCCAAAGAGTTTGCAAGAGAGGCTTTTTCCTATGAGACCGGAGAGACATCTGCAATTATTGAACTTGGAGAAACCATGTATATTCTTCAGGTCGAGGACAGAAAACTTCCTGAAGTTCTTCCTCTGGATCAGGTTAAGTCCCAGATAAAAGATATAATTCTGAAAAATAAAAAGGAAGATAAAGCCAGATCTGATGCTGAAGCTTTTCTTGCAAAAGCTGTTGAAGCAAACTCACTTGACAGCGGCAGAAACGCCGTACCTGCGGATATCAGGGAAATAAAAGGAATTCAAAGACAGGGCGTAATAAAGGATCTTGGATCTCTGCCGGAACTTCAGAAAAAAATATTTGAAACAGCTTCAAAGGGGAGTTCTGTTTGTGAATCGGTTGTGAAAACTTCAGAAGGTTATTTTGTTTTTTCAGTCTTATCCACAAAGCTTCCTGATAAAAAAGCCTTTGAATCTGAAAAAAAAGATTTGAAGGAAAAAATGCTTGAAAGAAAAAGGAACGAGTTCTTTTCAAAATGGATGGAAGACTGCAAAAAGAATTCTGAAATAACAATTTCAGATAAATTTGAAGGCTGATTAAAGTGCAGGATTAAATAAGCAATATCATAATTAATTGATAGAGCAGGTTCTTAAGGGGCTTGCTCTATTTTATTTTTATGGAGGATAAAGTGAATAAAACTTTTGATGAAGGAGCAAAAAAGGCGCTGTTAAAAGCTGCAAGAGAAGCCGTTATGAAAAAATTTTCCAATGAAAATTATTCTTTTTCAGAAGATCTGAAGCAGTTTTCAGAAAAGCGCGGGGTTTTTGTCACACTGAAAAAAAAGGGGAACTTAAGGGGGTGCATTGGAAATATTTTACCTGACAGGGAACTTTACAGAGGCGTTGTTGAAAATGCATTGAATTCTGCATTTCATGATCCCCGTTTCAGTCCGCTTTCAGAAGATGAGCTGGATGAGGTGGATATTGAAATAAGCGTATTAACTGTTCCTGAAAGAATTGATTATAAAGATGCAGCAGATCTTAAAAGTAAAATTGTTCCTTTTGTGCATGGTGTTATTTTAAGCTTCGGTCCAAGGCAGAGTACTTTTCTTCCATCTGTATGGGATGAACTTCCCGGGTTTGAAATGTTCATGGCTCATCTCTCAATGAAAGCAGGAGTCAGTCCAGATGACTGGATAAAGCTTAAACCGGATGTTTTTGTTTACAGGGCAGAGCATTTCTGTGAATCTGAACCTGAGAGTTAAGCCTGATTCAGGAATTTAAAACCAGGCCTGGAAAAAGGATAATACAGAGGGAAAAGAAATATTGTCACTTTAAGAGGTAAAAGTGCTGATTTTCCTCACTGATCAAAGGCATATAAGAGAGCTTGCAACCCAGGCGCAGTCTCTGGTTTTTTCGCCGATGGAGCCTATCATGTCTGCAAGAAAGACAAGGTGGGTCAATGAAGCAGGATTTTCTTCATTCTCAAGTATCTTTCTTTTCATTCTGAGAGACAGGCTGTAGGTTTTTTTGCTTTTTTCAATTATTTCATCAATTATTTTTGAAGCGGAATCTTTCCCTTTTTTATTTTTTATTTTTTTTGATGCCCTGGACAGTTCCTTTGAAAGAAAGGTTAGCCTTTCTATTGTTTCGGCTGCTGAGTCTGCAAGAACAAAAAGTTCTGTTTCCACTGAGTCTGAGTTTATAGGAGTTTTCCGCGCAAGAATCCAGTCGAGAACAGATGTCATTTTTTCAGTGATCTGAATTTTATACTGAAGGTAAAGATAGTACAGGGAGGAGCCTGATCCTTTTGCTGAGTTCTGAAAACAGACAGACATGGAATAATTGTCTATCTCTGTTTTGCTTTTGGCCATTTCTTCCCTGAAATTTATTGCAAGTTCAGTTTTGCCTTCAATTATGCATTCTATTGCCTGCTGAAAGCTTACTGTAAATTCCTTTAAAAGTTTATCCTGAAAAATTAATTTTTCAAAAGGATAAGATTTGGTTAATATTTTCATTGGATCTCCTTTAATCAAATTTAAAACCGGAACAATAATATATTTAAACCCTATTTATTCAATATAAATTTTATAATTTATCAAAAAAACGGATTTTTTATCGATCTGGACAGAGCCGGAACAGTCAATAATTAAATTTTAGCATTAATATCTCTTAATTGACATTTGATTATTAATTGTTTATTGCCAAAGTGAAAAAAATGTTTTGATTATGTTAAAATCTAAATTTTACAGGGAAAAACAATGGAAAACTTTGAAGTTTTGCCTTTCCTCTACGGAATTGTAGGCGGCCTTGGGCTTTTCTTGTATGGGATGAAGCTCATGTCGGACGGGCTTCAGAAATCTGCGGGAGACGGTCTTAGAAAAATTCTTGAAAAACTTACAAGCAACAGATTCATAGGTGCTTTTGTAGGTATTGTAATCACTTCAATTATCCAGAGCAGTTCTGCTACAACAGTTATGGTTGTGGGGTTTGTAAACGCCGGTCTTTTAAAGCTTACTCAGGCGTTGTCAGTTGTTCTCGGTGCCAACATCGGTACTACCATCACAGGTCAGATTATTGCTTTTAAAATTACAGATTTCGCACTTCCTGCAATAGGAATAGGCGTTTTCATGCGTATTTTCCTTAAGCATCCAAGAGTTCATTATTACGGAGAGGTTCTTATAGGCTTTGGAATGCTTTTTCTTGGTCTGGATATTATGAAAGACTGCTTTGGTCCTCTTAAGGGAAGCGAAGGTTTTAAAGACCTTTTTGTCTCCTTTTCAAAAAATCCTGTAATGGCTGTTCTTGCCGGTGCTGTTCTTACAATGATTATTCAGAGCAGCTCTGCCACCCTTGGAATCACAATGGTTCTTGCATTTAACGGGATAATTGACTTTTATACTGCAGCAGCTTTTGTTCTTGGGGAAAACATAGGAACCACAGTTACAGCAAATATTGCGGCCATAGGAACCAGCAGGGCGGCAAGAAGAGCTGCTCTGGGGCATTTTCTCTTTAATGTTTTTGGCGTTATTTATATGCTTATCCTTTTAAAGTATATGATGGCCGCAGTCGATGCCTTCACACCGGGTAGCGCGGATCTGATAAATCCTGACGGAACCAGACCAAACATCTCGAGGCATATTGCAAACTTTCATACTCTTTTCAATATTATCAACACAATTCTTTTTCTTCCCTTTATAAACAGGCTTGCAGATCTTTGTGTTTTTCTTATCCCTGGAAAGGAAAAAGGCCGGAAGGAAATTATTCTGGATGATAATCTTCTCAACACTCCTGAAATGGCCATTTCCAATGCAAGAAAAGAAGTTTCAAGAATGTCTGATCAGGTCATTGAAATGCTTGAGCTTTCCAAAAAAGCTTTTTTTGAGCAGGATCTTAAATCTATCAGAAGGGTCTTTGAGCTGGAACAGTCTGTCGATCTCATGGAAAAGAATATAAGCGAATATCTCACAAAACTTTTTCACAAGCCTATCAGTGAATCCAACTCCTTCAGAATAAATACAATGATCCATGTGATTCATGACCTTGAAAAGGTCGGTGATTATGCAGAAAGCATAACAAAGTATGCAGATAAAATGATAAGAGAGAAGATTTCATTTTCAGAAGATGCAAATGACGAGGCACAATATCTTTTTGACGTGGCAATACGTTTTGCAAAACATGTTCTCGATGTTTACAACAACGACAAGGACCCTGAAGAACTGAGCACTGCAGATGAGGATCTTATTGACGAACTTAAAATCAATCTTAAGAACAATCATCTGGGAAGGCTTAATCAGGGAATCTGCACAGCCGAGCACGGAATCCTCTATGTTGATCTCGTAAATAAGCTTGAAAAGGCCGGAGACAATATCTTTAACATTGCACAGGCTGTTATGGGAACATATAAGTAAACTTAAATTTTTTGGTATAAAAAGATTTTCTGAGGCGGGGGAGCTATTTTTCCGCCTCAGCTTTTTCAATCACAGGCTTCCATTCAAGCCATTTCTCTTCAGGGTTTTCATGGAGCCTGAAAACTGAATTGTTCTTTGCCGGTTTTCCCATTTTTTCATTATCAGGAGTCGCAAGCCCAATACCGCCCTTAAGTATTGATTCCAGGGTTCCTGTTTTAATTTTTACCCCGAGAAGATTTATTTTTGCAGCGATTGCACCAGAATACCAGAATTTTGTATTTTCCCTTACTATCTGAGTGTATTTATCTTCAATAACTGCATGAATCATTACTTTGTCAAATGTTTTGCTCAACTCAACCTTTGTTATTTCACCTATTTTTATCTGTCTGTACAATACAGGTTTGCCTGGTGAAAGAGATCCGGGTTTTTCAGCTTCTAGAATTATTTCCAGTCCATTAAGAGGCCTGCTTTTAAAAACAAAAAAGCTGTTTTTAAAGCTGCCTTCTCCTTTTTCCAGTTCAATGAAGCTTCCTGTGAGAACTGTCTGAGGATTTTTGATTCCTTCAATGGAAAATTCTGCGCTTTTCAGATGAAATTTTGATGTCTCCCTTACCAGGTTTCTGGCATCTTCATCAATAAAGGCAACTGCTTTGAAATTATCTGACTCAGGGTTAAAGCTTATCTTTTCTATTCTGCCGACTGTAAGGCCTTTGTAGACTATTTTAGTTGTGTTTTCTTTTATTGTAAGAGCATCTTCAAGAACAAGATTTATTGAAAAGCCTTTTTCAAGGGCTTTTTGTCTTGAGTCATAGAGTTTAAAAACTGTTTTTTCAGTCTTTTCAAGGCTGTCATCTGTATTTTCAAAACCGATTCCGCCTGTAATGATTGAAGAAATAGTTTTTGACTGCATTTCAAATCCGAAAATATCACCTTTAAAATTAATTCCGGAGATATTGAAAAATTTTGTTCTTGATGAGACAAGTTTTTTAAAATCATCATAAATCAAAACCTCAAGGTTTATTTTTTCATGATCTTCTGAAATCTTTGTGCTCTTTATTATGCCTGCCTCGATGCTTGAATAAAACAAGGGCGTTCCGGGCTTTAAGTAATTGTTTTTTGTTGTCTGAAGGATTACTGTTTTTCCCTTCATATCGGGGTGGCAGACAGGAGGTGTTTTTAAGGCTTCAAATTCATCTTCATATTCTCCATCACCAGCCAGTGTATTTATGTATGATCCTGAAAGAATTGTTTCGGCTCCCTTTATCCCCTGGATATCAATTCTTGGGCTGACAATGAAGAAAGCGCTTCCTTTTTTTGCGATATCCGGAGCATTTGAAAAAAGAGTTACTGATGCAATGATTTTTTCCATGTTTTCCGTATATTCAAGGTCAGTTACTTTGCCTATTTCAATCCCTTTGTATTTAAGAGGTGTTATCCCTTTTTTTAGGTGGTCTGCATTTTCAAAAATTATATTTATATGTGAGTCTGCTGAAAGAGCGCTTTTCTTGTCTGAATAAAGCCTGAATACATCCCCTGTACAGGCTTTGCTTTTTTTGACAGCCGGAGTTTCAAATGCAATGGCCCCGGAAACAAGCGACTGAATATTTCCTGTCTGTATGTCTATTCCGGTAAGCCCCCCGGTAACTTTTATTCCTGAGTCATTCCAGAACCTTGTGTCTGAATAAATGAGACTGCAGTATTTTTCATAAATATGTATGCTTATGTTTACCCCATCGGGTGATAGTTCAAAACCTTCAACTCTTCCAGCTTCGATTCCTCTTGTGTATACAGGGGAGCCTTCTGAAAAACCTTTTCTCGATTTTGACTTGAGTATTATGTGAAGACCGGGTGCTGCAGGATCGGAAAAAGGCGGTTCGCTCAGGGCCTTGAATTCTGTCTTCGGGCTGCCGGCTGCAGGCTGCACTTCGATGTACTGACCTGAAATTATTGTGCTTAGTCCGGAAATGCCTTTAAGGTCAAGTCTTGGTCTTACCATCCAGAACTTTGAATTTTCAGTTGCCGCTGTTTTTGCATTTTCATGGAGAAGAACTGTGGCTGTTATTTTTCCGTTTTTTTTATTTACATTAATGTCGATTACTTTCCCTATTGTTATTCCTTTGTATTTTAAAGGTGTGGAATTTTTGACAAGGCCCTCTCCTGTTTCAAATTCGATTGTTATAGGGAAGCCCCTTTCAAGCGCACTTTCCCTTGTTTCATATAAAATAAATTCATCCTTGTTCTGTACAGGGTCATTGCCGTCCGGATCTGTTTCCGGTGTTTCAAAGGCAATTCCTCCGTCAAGAACCGAGGCAAATGAATCTGCTTTTATCTTTATTCCTGAAAGATCTCCTGAAACTTCTATGCCGCTTACATTCCAGAACCTTGTATTTTTTTTCACAAGCTTTGCGTACTCAG
This sequence comes from Desulfobacteraceae bacterium, assembly GCA_050253255.1. Lineage (GTDB taxonomy): Bacteria > Desulfobacterota > Desulfobacteria > Desulfobacterales > JACKCP01 > JACKCP01. The sequence continues at coordinate 8,457 of JBFWJK010000053.1, forward strand.
GGCTTATAAGTATTTTTATGAGAACTTCATCTCCTTTTTTGGAAAGATATCGTGACTCAACTTTTCCCACCCTTATTTTTTTGTAGAGTACAGGGGAGCCTGCAACAAGGCCTGAAACGTTTTTGGACTTAAGGATCAGGTGGAGTCCGGGAGCATTTTCAGCACTTGGAGGGGGAGAGTCGAGAGCTTTAAAAGAATAGCTTCTGGAGCCGCTTCCTGGTCTTACGGCTATGTACTGGCCGGTAAAGATTGTTTCAACTCCTGAAATGGCACCGACTTCCAGTCTTGGTTTTACGAGCCAGAATAAAGAGTCTTTTTTTGCAAAGTGTGAGTATTGTTTTTCTATGACAGCTTTTACTGCAACAGAAGAAAAATCATCGATAAGATATATTTTTTCTACAGTTCCTATTTTGATTCCTGCATATTTAAGGGCTGTTTTACCTGCTGTTATTCCTTCTCCGTTTTTAAATTCAATTGTGATATTTATCCCTTTGTCTGAATAATAGTCATAGATCATCCATATTCCGGTTAAAAGAGCTGTGACAGGAATAAGCCATATAAGTGAAAATCTTGTTTTTTTTATTTCAGCTTCCGGCATCATAGTTTTTGTTTTTCCTTTTGGATATTGTTGTCCCAGATAAGCCTTGGATCAAAGGTCATTGCGGCAAAAAGAGTAAATAATACTACAAGAGCAAAATATGTTATTCCCGGGCCGGGATTTACTGCTGCAATATTCCCGAGCTTAACCACTGAGGTCAGCAGAGATATTAGAAAAACGTCAAGCATTGACCATTTCCCTATGAATTCAACTATAAAAAAAAGCTTTGTTCTTTCTGTGTAAAAAATTTTCCAGTCATATTTAACAGAGCAGAGAATAAAAATAAGCCCTAAAATTTTTGCAAGGGGAACAAAAATGCTTGCTGTGAATACAATAAATGCAAGCGGCCACATTCCTGACTTGATAAACGCATTTACCCCGGAAATAATGGTATCCTGGCGTGAATTCCCAAATGCTGAAAAAGTCATTATCGGATAGATGTTTGCAGGAATATAGAAAATAAGAGCAGCTGTCAGAAATGCCCAGGTTCTTTGAAATGATTCAGGTTTTCTTGGTTGAATTTTTGATGAGCACCTGCTGCATTTTAATTTAGAATTATTTTCATTTATATAACTGTTTGGTTTTTGACACACAGGGCAGACAACTATCTGTCTTTGTAATGCAGATTCGTGTTTTTTCATATGTTTTCAAGCCTTTCCCATATCTCTGAATCAGTAATAAAAGACTGGGCAGATACGGAAATAATTATAAGGGATGTAAAAAAATAAAACCCGGGCTCGACTGCATAATCAGCTATGGAATCGAGTTTTGTCAATGCAGTAAGTGCTGCCATAAGAAAAACTTCCTCCATTGAAAAAGCTTTGACCCTGCAATAGATTTTAAAAAATTGAAAAGACATGGGAAGCTTTTTTCTTAAAAAGAGTGATAATAGAGTATAAAAAAGTGAAGAAAATTTTAAAAGCGGCACTAAAACAGCAAAAAGAAGGACAAGGGCTGAAATGAAATAATAGCCGTAATTGTAGAGTTCAAATATTCCGCTCAAAATACTTCCTGATTTTGATTCACCAAAAAGCTTCAGTCTTATAAGGGGTGATAAAACAGCAGGGAAAAAAAGGATAAGAGAAGCAGTTGTAAGAGCCAGCGACTTGTTCACAGCACCGCTTTTTTTTGACAGGAGAATTGATCCGCACCTTGTGCATCTTGCATTAAAACCTGGTTTAAGCGCTGGTATACTCTGCAAAAGATCACAGTTGATACAGACTCTCATGTCAGGAGCTGCTTGGGGGCGGCTGGTTCTGGACGTTTGTGATATTTGCATTTTTAAACCTGAAATTTAATTGAATACAGATGATAATGCATCAAAAACTGGAGCCTTGTCTTTTCTCAGTCCCTGGGGAGCATTTTTTTAAGTTCTTCAAGCTCTTTTATAATCAGGCTGTTTTTTTCAATCAGGGAGTTTATTTTTTTCAGTATAGCTTCCTTTTTTAATCCGTCAATGGATTGGTTCCTGTTTTTTGCAGGGCCAAAGCTTTTTTCATCTTTGGTTTTTATAAGTTTCAGGCTGCTCTGGAAAAAATTTGAACATGATTTTATAAAAGAATCAAATGAGGTGTCTTCCTCTTCACCTTTTTGTTCTTCTGACTGAGACAGATTTCTGCTTATCTGAAATATTTTTTTAGATGCAGGAGAGTCGGGGAAAAGAATAATAAAAGGAGATTGCATTGAAACCGCCTCAAGTACACTTTCGTCTTCAGGAATGCTTCCGAAATAGTTCAGATCAAGGCTGATATATTTATTTACTGTGGATCTGAATTTTTCAAATACCTTTTTTCCTATGTTTTCTGATTTCACTCTGTTTGCAATAATATGAACCTGGTTTTTAAACCCATTGAACTTAAGCACTTTTAAAAGAGAATAGGCATCTGTAAGAGATGTCGGTTCAGGGACAACAGCTACGATAAGTATTGAAGATGCAAGGCAAAAGGATAAAACGGCCTTTGAAATGCCTGCTCCGGTATCAACTATTATGTAGTCGTATTCATCAAGTTTTGAAAACTGAGAAATAATATTTTCAAGCTCTTTTTTCTCAAGGGTTTCAAACTGCTCAACTCCTGAGCTTCCCGGAATAATGTCAATATTGTTCCAGTTTTTTATTATTACTTCCTTTAAGATTTTTGAGCCTGAAATTACATCTTCAAGGGTATATTTACCGACAATTCCCATTAGAATGTTTACATTGGCAAGACCAATGTCAGCATCAAAAAGACATGTTTTATAGCCTTTCTGAGCAAGTGAAATTGCAAGGTTGACAGCAATATTTGTTTTGCCTACTCCGCCTTTGCCGCTTGTAATTGTAACAATTTTCAAACCGATCTTCTCCGGGTCAGATTAAATAAATATTACCTGCTGGCTTTTGAGAATTTTTTTATTTTCAGGAGTTATAATCAGATTTGAGCAAAATTTTAAAGGAAAAAATGGCCGGGGACATTTACCCCGGCATTTTTTATCAGAAAGGTCTGGAAAGCTGGAATTTGAATTCAACGTCTCTGTCAGGATCTTCAGGGTCGGGGCCGTCGCCTCCGTTCCAGGAATCTGCCACCGGGATTACAAGTTTTGCTGTAACTTCAAAATTATATTTTCTTAAGAGATAAGTGAAAGAAGGGACAAAGTCAAATGTATTGAGTCCCGCATATTTTGTACCTGAAAGGTCATCTTCCATATGGGCATTGTAGATGAATTCACCGCCTGCAAACATTGAATCTGTTACATTGTATTCACCACCTGCAGATAAAACATACTCGTCACCGTATTTCACTTCAGATCCGCTGTCTGAATAGTCTCCGGTGAGCACATAACCTATTCCTCCCTTGACTGCAAATTTTTCAAAATACATTTTTGCATTGAATGAAAGACCAAAGTCTGTTGAACCTGTTCCCAGAGGAACATCAGCATCGTCATAATCCCCGGATGCGAATTTTACGAGAAAAACACTGTTGACAAGAAGATTGTCGAATTTTGCGAGATAGTCTGCACTCAGCCTGATATCTCCAAGTCCGCTGTCATCAACATTTCCAATTTCACGCTTTGTGTAGGGGATTTTAAGTGTGAAGTTGACATATTCCTTTGCAGCTCCGCTTAAATTCAGGGGCATGCCGTATGAAAGCGGGATATTGTATGTTTTGACATTTTTTGTAACTGCGGCCTCAGCACCTATGGCAACCGTCTGCTGGTCTGGGAGATCTTCCTTGCCTGCCGCATCTCTGAAGGTGACGCTGTCTGATGTACCAATAAGATCAGGAGTTGTTTTGTCGGCGGCTTTTATATTGAGTGCTTCTGTTGCTAAGTCCCCTTCATTCTCCATGTAGTGGTACTGCTCAAAAATTTCAGCTGCATGAACGGCTGATGATAAAAAAAAGACTAGAAAGACGAAATAAAATAATTTTTTCATAAACCTCTCCTTTGGGAATAAAAAATACCAGTTAAATCAGTTAACTTTATATGAGACCAGGACGTGTGGTAAACCAGAAGATTATTATAAGTGTTTCTCTTCGGGTTTATTAATTAAAATTGTATAAGTTTTTTTAACAGATTTGTGAATATAAAAGAGATTTATTTGGTTTAAACTTGAATATTTTTTTGAAATAAGATTGTTCTCTGTTTTTTGCCTCCCTCAGGGGCAAATCCGGTTCAGCCTGTAAATTAAAGGCTATGTCAGCATATCCATGGTTTCTTTTGTATATACCCCAACGTCTTCATAAATATATAGAGGAGGCATGATTTCAACCCCTGAACTGGCGTTTGAAACTCCGCAGCAGATAACCATTACAGCATCTGTTTTCTCAAAAGAATGAATAAACCTGATTTTTTTTGGGGTAATTTTAATTTTTTCCATTTCATAAATAAGTTCGGAAGCTCTTCTGGCAGGGTAGATTATAAAAAATTTTCCCCTGTTTTTTAAAAGAGATTTTGTTTTTTCAAGGAGTGTTTTCAAATTGAGATGCAGTTCATGTCTTGCGGCTGCTTTTTCGGATAAAGGATTTATTCTTCCGGCTCCGGGCTTCTGGTAGGGCGGGTTTGAAACAGCAATATCGCACGGACCGCCTAAGTCTTTCTGGGAGATTTCGTTTATGTCCTTGTTGATTACTTTAATTTTTTCATCAAGATTATTCTGCTTAACGTTTTTTTGGGCAATTTCATATAATGACTTCTGAATTTCTATTCCATAAACTTTAAATTCTGTATCTTTATTTTTGCAGGCAATTGATACAGGGATGATTCCGGACCCTGTGCCGATATCGAGAATCCTGTCATTCTCCTTTATACATATATGTGATGCAAGAAGAATGGGATCAATTGAAAATCTGTATCCGTTTTTATTCTGATACATGGATACTGAGCCGTCGAAAAAAGGTGTGTTTGTTAGATTTTCCATGACTACTGCATGAACTTTATGTCTTTTATCATTTTTTCTCCGAGATGGGTGTTTAAATGCTTTATTATCTGATCTTTTGAAAACTGTATTTCCTGAATAAAAGCAGAGCCGGGCACTTTGACAGTTAAAAGACCGTTTTTCAAGGAAACAGGAAAGGAACCGGAGCTGATCCACTCATCAAAAGATGCCCATACAGAAGAAATTTCCTTTAAAGCATCTTCGTCAAAAGCAATCGGTTTTACAATTTCCTGAATCAATGGTCGTATGTGGGAGAATCTTTTGTTACGTGCTCTTTTTTTGAAATTGTTCATATTGGTAAAACCTTTTATTCTTGACTTAACATCAGCCGATAATTTATTTTAATTGTTTACATATCTTTTTCAGGCTAAAGGTTCAAGTCTGTATATATCATTGAAAATTAATTTTTTAAAAAAGGCGGTTATAAACATGAACTGGGATTGGGACAAGCTGAGAGAACAGCAGAAAAAACAGCAGAATTTTAATCAGGGTCCGGGCGGCGGAGGAAACGGACTTCCCCCGATGGACGATTTTGTAAATTTTTTTAAGGGAAAGAAACTGCCCGGAGGAATCATTCTGGCAGCAGTTGTGATTTTTCTCCTTGTTTTCGGGAAAAGTATGTTTTTCACAATTGATACCTCTGAAGTAGGTATCGTTCAAAGATTCGGGAAATACGAAAGAACTGTTTATCCCGGTCTTAACTTCAAGTTCCCTGCCGGGATTGAAAAAGTTACCAAGGTGAAAATTAAAAGGGTTTTCAAGGAAGAATTCGGGTTTACAACTTTAAGCACAGGCCAGACAAGAAGCATAATTTCAAACCAGGACAGCAATGATGTGGAAAATGTTTCACTGATGCTTACAGGCGATCTCAATGTGGCTCTTGTCCCCTGGATTGTCCAGTTCAGGGTTAAAGACCCTTATAAATATCTCTTTAAAATTCATGATGCAAGACAGGTACTGAGAGATCTTTCGGAAAGTACAATGCGTCTTGTCGTTGGAGACAGAAGTATAAATGAAGTCATTACAAAGCGTGAGGAAATAGCTCTCCAGGCAATGGACAATCTTCAGCAGGCTCTGGACAGTGCAGATTCAGGAATTGATATAGTAACCATAGAAATGAAAAGAACAAACGTTCCCGGTCCTGTTCAGCCATCATTTAATCAGGTTAACCAGGCGACTCAGGAAAAAGAGGAAATGATATACAATGCCAAGGAAGATTACAACAAGGCTATCCCTGCTGCAATGGGTGAGGCTGAAAGGGAAATCAGACAGGCTGAAGGGTACGCTCTTAACCGGATAAACAGAGCAAAAGGTGACGCACAGAGATTTAGTGCCGTTTACGAAGAGTACAGAAATGCAAAGGATATAACAAAAAGAAGACTTTACCTTGAAATGCTTAATGAACTTATTCCTAAGATGCAGGAAAAATACATTATAGATGAGGACCAGAAAAGCATTCTTCCGCTTTTGAATCTTGGAAATGCAAATAAATAATATACGGAGTATAAACAGATGAAGAAAAATTCCATTGCAGCAGCAATATTAATTATAATTTTTGTGGCAGGATTTCTCGGGTATAATTCCGCCTATGTCGTTGATGAGACTGAGCAGGTTGTAATAACGCAGTTTGGCCGGGTTGTGGGTGAAACAATCTATGAACCGGGGCTTAAATTCAAGCTTCCCTTTATACAGAAAGCTCTTTTTTTCAAAAAGAATCTTCAGCACTGGGACGGAGACAAAGGTCAGATCCCTACAGAAGATAAAACATATCTCTGGGTTGACACTTTCGCTTTCTGGAAAATTAATGACCCGATAAAATATTATCAGAGTGTGGGAACCAGAGGTGCTGCAATCTCAAGACTTGACGACATTCTTGATGCAGCTGTAAGAAACGCTGTTACATCAAATCCTCTTGTTGAAACAGTAAGATGGACCAACAGGGAGCTGGATAAGCTTGTTGAAAGAGAGGACAAAGCCGATATAAATACAGGCAGAAAGAAAATAGAAAAATCTATTCTTTTAAGTGCTCAGCCAAAACTTGATCAGTTCGGCATAGAACTTGTGGAAGTTCAGTTCAAGAGAATAAATTATGTAAGTGATGTAAGAGATTCTGTTTATAAAAGAATGATTGCAGAAAGAAACCAGATAGCTGAAAAATTCAGATCAGAGGGTAGAGGAAAAGCTGCTGAAATAAGAGGTCAGAAAGAAAAGGAACTTGAAAAAATCAGATCTGAAGCCTATGAAAAGGCACAGGCATTAAAAGGTAAGGCTGATGCAGAAGTAACAAAAATATTTGCTGAAGCATACGGAGTTGATCCAGAATTCTACTCTTTTACAGAAAGCCTTGACATATATAAGGAAAAACTTGCCTCAGGAGATACAAAATTTGTATTTTCCACAAATTCAGACTTCCTCAAATATCTTAAAGGTGTAAATAAATAGTAATATCCCGAAACATAAAAGCCGGCTGTTTTTAAAACAGCCGGCTTTTTTTATCTGAATTGTTTTTTACTTATCGAGATGCAAAAAGAAAAAAAGCTTTGCACAAAACAAAGCTTTTTAAACTTTTTATACAGCCTTCTTATTTCTTACGCTGATGGCGTGTACGTGCAAGTAGTTTTCTGTGCTTGTGCTTGCGCATTTTTTTGCGTCTTTTTTTGATTACGCTACCCAAACTATCACCTCCTGAAAGAGTTTTTTCTATATAATCTTTAATATAAAGTTACCAAAATTCAAACTTAGATTTTATACCTTCCTGTCGGTGATTTGTCCAGAATTAATTTTTTGATGTAATTTTTTTATCCTTTATTGTAAAAAAGTGTTCATAAAATAAAAAACGTGACTTTCAGGAAGATCATGAAACTTAAAAAAGAAGAAATATTAAGAAAACTGCTTCATTTAATCGCTCTTTCAATGCCGGCCGGTATTTTTTATTTACCGCAGACCTTTAACCTCTCAAAATGGTTCCCGGCAGCTGTACTTGGGATAATCTTTTTTTTATCATTTGCAACGGAACTGCTGAGATTTAAGTTTCTTTTTGTGCAGAAGTATTTTTTAAAGTTTTTCGGCTCCATGATGAGGAAAAAAGAAAAGTTTTCAGTCACAGGATCAACATATATTATCTGCTCAGGTTTTTTGTGTGCTGTGTTTTTCGTGAACCGGCCTGAAATTGCATTTATTTCTCTTTTTTCCTTTATTCTTGCAGATGCTGCGGCAGCACTTGTAGGTATTGAAATAGGAAGAATTAAGATAAGGGGAAAATCAATTGAAGGAAGCCTTGCCTGTTTTTTTACGGCATTTATTCTTTTATATTTTCTTTATCCTGAATTTCCGTTTTTAATGGAGAATTTCGGAGGTTCTTTTTCAGTAAAAACAAGTATTCAGATTTCTTTTATTATTGCGATGCTTGAATTTTATTCAGTAAAAATATTTGATTTTGAAATAAATGACAATCTCTATGTTCCTGTTTTATGCGGATTTGCTGTTTCATTTGTTTGACATTTTAAAGTTTAAATTATAAACAGGCTGAAATTGTGTTTAATTATTCAGCTTGAATCTGATGAATAAATATCTGAAAAAAAGATTTTATTTATCTGGTGATTAGAAAAATAAGTTCAGGGTGTGCTTCACGCACTTAAAAGGGAACTCCTGTGGAAGTCAGGGACGGGCCCGCCGCTGTAACCGGAAAGAGATCTGCACTATGCCACTGAAGAATCGGGAAGGCGCACAATCTTGTTTGATCCGGAAGTCAGAAGACCTGCCCATAACTGGAATATGAAACTTTTTTATATTCAGAGATGAATATTTAAAAATTCATTTTCATACAGCTTATAATTTTTGTTCTCGCGGACCAGAACAGGATAAAATATTTTTGCGGGTAAAAAACGGTACCCCGGATCAATATTTTGATCCGGGGTTTTTTATTTGGAGATGCAATGAAAAAAAGTTTGTTTTTTTTATTAATAATATCAGTTGCCTGTCCTGTTTTTTCTTTTGAAAGAATTATTCCGATGGCACCGAATCTTGTTGAAACCGTCTATTCTCTGGGAAAAGGAAATCTGGTGTGTGCTGTCCCCATGTTTACAGTTTATCCCGACGATGCGCTTGCAAAACCTGTTGTCGGAGGGTTTCTGAATCCATCCTTTGAAAAGATTCTGAAGCTTTCGCCTGACCTTGTAATTGTACAGGGCGAATTTGAATCTTTTGAAAAATTTTCAAAAAAATACGGAATAGAGGTTTTAAGGGTAAATATGGACAGTCTTGAAACAATTTATTCAGGTATTTTGGAAATAGGGAAAAAGCTGTCCTGTGAAAAATAAGCTGATGATCTTGCAGAAAAAATAAAAAATGAATTAAAGCCTGAAAAATAAATTTAGT
>JBFWJK010000054.1:0-17836 GCA_050253255.1 Desulfobacteraceae bacterium
ACTGATTTTTTTATGGTAGCAGGGATTTTTTTTATTTCAACTTTTTTAAAAAAATACAGGAGACGCATTTATTTATATGTAACTTAATTTTTATTCAAATCGGTCTTGACATGGGGTCCACTTTAATATTTATAATAAAATTAATATGTTAAAGTAAATATTTCAAACTGATAAAGTTATCAAATAAGGACTTTAAAAATAAATAAAAACGCTCCCAAGGTGACCTTGGGAGCGAGCAGACCAGGAGTCTGAAAAGACTCGTGATAAGTAAAAATATGTTTTTATTTAAAAAAGTTTAAAACAGCATCCTTTGAATCAGCAAAAACAAACTCATCAAGAGCTTTGTCAAGAATTTGTGGATTAAATTCATTTGAAATAATTTCTTCTTCCTTTTTGGTGAGTTTGAATTTTTTGTTCATAAGTTTTATCAAAACATTCTGACTTTTTTTTATTTCTCCGCTCATAAAGCCTTTTTCCATGGCATATTTTTCTAAATCTGTAATATATGGCATTTTTTTATTCCCTCCCAAATCTTTTACTTCTTCATAATATATTTTATTAAGTTTTTGTGGAAGCATTAAAATCCAGTCAATAAATCTGAAAAGATTAAAAACTTCTTTTCTTGAGTATCCTTTTTCATACAAAAGTTTTGTAAGTTCAAGCTTCCACTGTTTTCTTAAAGAGCTGTCTTTTTTTGTTTCAAGAGCTTTTAAATGTGCCATTACAACCATGGCAAACGGATTTTTTATGGTTTCAAGATAAGACCATTTGTCTTTATAATCAAGTAGTTTTGATTTTAGATAGTCAAGTCCCATGTTTGAACCCCACATACCGTATTTAAAAGCTTTGGGATTCCAGTTTTTATTTTCATCTGCAAGAATTGCAATGCTTGTAACAGGAATGTCATATTTGTCAAAAATTCTGTAATTGTACACAAACATTCTTTTTGATAAGTCCTTATCTTTCTGAGACTGAATTTCAATGTGAATTAAAATCCATTTTTTACTTTCATCGTTTAAAGTTACTTCAACAAGCTTGTCAGCATATCTTTTTGTTGTTTCTGAATCCAAAATTAATTTTTCTAGCTCCTTGTCTAAAAATTTTACCTCCTTTGTAAAATCAATGTCCTTTAAAGACTGTGGCACAAAAAATTCCATAAATTGAGGAAAAAATGCTTCAATAATATCTTTCCACGGAGAATCAAAATTTGTGGTTTTGTTCTTTTCCATTGGGTTTCCTGATTTGTTTTTTTTGTTGATTAAATTGAATTAAATAAAATTAACCTGAAATATTTTGAGGGGCAAGATTTTTTATGGTCGTTTCGAAATTATAATGTGATTTTATTGATAGTGAGTCCACAAACGAATTATTTTTATAATTTGTATATCAGGGGAAAATTTATTTGACAAATAGTACATATATAAACTAAGTAGTAAACATGTGTACTATTTTAAATTAAAAAAATCAGGAGAAAAAATGAATGCAACTTTAGAACTTTTCAAAACTTCAGGAAATGAAGCCTTTACAAAAATGCTTACTGAATTTGCACCTTATTTTGGTACAATAGACCCTATGTTTGTTGAGTTAAAACCTGGATATGCAGAGGTTTTGCTTCCAAATTCCAAAAAAGTTCACAATCATCTTGGAACTGTTCATGCCATTGCAATGTGTAATGCAGCAGAGCTTGCCGCAGGAACAATGACAGAGGCTTCAATACCCGAAACAAACAGATGGATTCCTGTTGAGATGTCAGTAAAATACCATGCAAAGGCAAAAACAGATTTAAAAACAATTGCAGACGGCACAAAAATTGACTGGAATAAAACAGGTGAAATTAAAGTTCCTGTAACAACCTATGATGAAAATGGAAAAATAGTATTTTCAGCTGAAATAACAATGAATGTAAGTCCAAAAAAATAATTGCCTTTTTATGTATAGTACAGGTATTGTTTATATCTGTACTATATTTAAGGAAAATTTTTAAAGGCAGTTTAAAATGTCAAAAAAAACTATAATTGATAAAAGAATTTTTTATAAATTAACCATATCCCAGCGTCTTTTAATGAAGCACATTGACAGGGAAACAGTTGAAGAACTTGGAGTTTCTGTTAATCAGATTGCAGCTCTTTTTTATATTTCCAAAAATGACGGATGCCTTTTCAAGGATTTGAGCAGGGTGCTTTTTCAAAATAAATCGGCAACAACTACTTTAGTTGAGCGGATGATTAAAAATGAACTTATAATAAAAAAAAGTTCTGAATCAGACAAAAGAGCAATTCATATTTTTCTTACAGAAAAGGGCAGGCAGATAAGCAAAAAAGCAAAACCTCTTATTTCAAGGTATAATAAAAAGGTAACTGATGTTTTTGATGAAACTGAACTTGAAACTGTACATAAATTTTTAGATTATATTATTGAAAATTATGAATGATTTTTTGAAGCATTTAAGCACATAATTTTGTTTGTTCCAAAATTCCGGCTCTGGATTGTAGTATATTAATAATAAAATTAAAGTGTTAAATAGATATTGTAAAATAATAAAATTGTAAAAAAAGGATTTTGTAAATAAATAAAAAGCGCTCCCAAGGAGACCTTGGGAGCAAGTACTAAGAAAGGTAATATTTAGGAGTAAGTAGTTTGATTTTACTCGTTCCAAAGCTCCTGCTTTGGAATGCAAAGAACATTTAAAATTTATAAATCCTTTGCATAACCGGTAAGTTCAACATATCCGGCCCCGGAAATTTTGTTACCGTTTTTTAATCCCTCAACTGAAACAGCTCCCTCAAAGTATCTTATAAAAAAATTAAGCTCCTGATCTTTAATCAATGGTTTCAGTTCAAGTTCAATTTTGTACTTTGGGATTTTTACCTTCCATTTTGAAGGATAAACTCCACCACGCGGACTTTCCCATCTGTCTTTTATTTCAATAATAAAATCATCTGCATCAAGTTTTTTGTAGTTTCCGTTTTCAAAAACAATTACTCCCTTGCTTAAAGGGTCTTTTTGTCCTGATTTGAGCCTTAAATTGTAAAACATTATTTCTGAAAAATCATCGAGCTGGATTGAAAACCAGTCCCAGCCTTCCTGATTTTCCGAAAGGGCGCTTGTGCTCCATTCCCTGTCAAGCCATGAATTTCCGCTTACAATGTACTCATTTTTGTTTATTTTTATTGTGCCTTTTGTAGATATTCTTGTTGCTGAATAATAATAAGATGCATTTCCAGTGCCTTTTCCTTTCTGGCTTAAACCCTCATCTCCCTGAAATACAAAGGGTTTTACAATTTTTAAATCAAGTTCAAGTTCAATGTTTTGCTCTTTTGCCATAATTTTTAAATTTTCAAGTTTTTGAAAATCATTGTCATTTTCAAAAACCTTCCATCCGTCAATTTCTGCTCTGAAGGGGTTAAGCTTTACAAATGTATTTTTTTCATTTTCACGGGAAAATTTATCAAAATAATAAAATTTTTTATTTTCAGCGTCTGTAAGGGCAAGGTGAGCCATGTAAACTGCATTTGCAGCAAATGAAGCATTTCTTTTTTCCTGTTTAGGTTTTAGCTGGGATCGAAAAATTGTAAACTGATATCCAAATTTTTTATTGTCATCTGTTTTTAAATTTCCGGTAAAATACCACCATTCGGTCTGAAAACCTTCATGGATTCCGTGATCTCTTGGAAATTGAAACTTTATTTTGTCAACAGCCTTTAAAAAACCTGCTGTATCTGTTTCTTTTTTCATGAAATCTTCAAAATAATCTGTACTGTCTGTTGTTTTGCTGTCTTGTCTTATAATAAAAACTGCACAGATAAAAATAATCATCAAAATTGCTGCAAGTACTTTTTTCAATATTTTATTCCTCTCTAAGTGCAGCTGAAGGAAGTGTTTTAGACATTTTAAAGCCCGGATAAATTCCTGCAGCAACAGCTCCTGCAACGGAAACCAGGCATGAAATCAGAATTGTATCAGGTGAAATTGAAAAATCTATGCTCCATCCAAAAGCTCTTTTGTTTATTACATTTATTAAAAGCCAGGAAAATATATGACCAAGGGGAAGTGCCAGAGCTGCAGACAAAATACCCATGAAAAATGTCTGGATGTATACTTTCTGCCTTATTTCATGGGTATGAAAACCAATTGCCCTTAAAATTCCTGTTTCCTTTTCCTTTTCAAGCATGATCGACATGAGTGCTGAAACAATTCCGGTAAATGCCACAATAATTGAAAGAACCTGAAGAATGTCTGCAATGGCAAATGTCTTGTCAAATATATCCATGGAGTTTTTCTTTAACACTGAGTTTGAACTGATGATAAGTTCTTCACCCCTTGATATGTCTGTGATCTTTTGTTTTATTTTTTCAAAATCATAATTCTTATCAAGATAAAGTGAAATTCCTGAAAAATTATTTATATTTAAAAGCTTTGAAAATTCGTCAAAAACAAATGAAACCCTTCCCTGGTCTGAAGAATAATCTGTATATATTCCAAGAATTTTATAGGCTTTATCCTTGTTTTTAAAAGGAAAGTTTATGTGGTCTCCCACCTCAAGGCTGTGTCTTAAAGCAAATGGTTCGGTAATAAAAATTCCCTTACCTTCTAAAAAGTCATCAACTATGTTTTCTTTGGCTTTTTTTATGAACTTGAATCTTGAAAGATCTTCCTTATCAAGGCCAAAACCTGTTACATTTATTTTTTTATTGTTTAAAAAAATTTCCTTTTCACGGTAAAAGCTTATTTTTCTTACTCCTTTAATCTTTTTTGCTTTTTCAAGTAAATAAGGTTCAAGAGGAGTGTCGTTTTTAAGAGAAATAAGGCCGGGAGCACTTATGAAAACATCTGCTTTGAGCCTTTGGTCCAGCCAGTCGGAAACAGTATTTCTGAAGCTTTCAACAGTGATTCCTATTCCAATTGTTGCCGCAACTGCAAGAGCAAGTGCCGTTATTGGAGTTACTGTTCTTGAAAGGCTTTCTGTTATTGATTTCAGCCCCATTTTATAGATCAGCGGAGTTTTTGGAAAAGAAAAAAACTTTATCAGATAAATTACTGCAAGGGGAGATAAAAAAGTAAAGCCTGCAATAAGAGGGACAAATGTAAAATAACCTGCAATTATGTTTTTAGTCTCTATTGAGGCGCTTACAGCAGCCGCAATCAGAAAAAATAATCCTGCAGCGGTGTAAAAAAATATTTTTTTTCGAACGATTTCTTCCTGAAAAGATCTTTTAATTGAAAAGGCGCAGGGGAGTTTCAGTGCATCAAGAGAAGGTTTTACTCCTGCAAGGACAGATGCTCCGATTCCAAGGAAAAGTCCTTTTATTATGGAATAAATATCTGTTTCAACAGAATTAACGGTTATTGCAAAATAAAGGTCATTAAGTGTCTGAGATACAAAAAAAACCAGGCCCTTTGCCAGAAAAAAACCCATCATTATTCCTGCTGCTGTTCCTATCAGACCGAGCATAAGAGACTCTGCAGTGATTAAAGAAAATATTTCAACTGAGGAAACTCCAAGTGCCTTGTAAATTCCTATTGTTCTTTTTCTTCTTACTACTGAAAAACTGATTGTATTGTAAATGAGATACGAACCTACAACAAGGGCAAGCAGGCTTAATGCAGAAAGATTGATCTGAAATGATTCCACCATCTGCTCTGTGGTTTCTGATCTTGATTTTGATTTAATTAATGCAAGTCCGTTTTCAAGGTGATTTCTGATATTTTCTTCGTCTTTTCTGTCAAAAATATCTATTCTCGAAATTCTGTCACTGTGTCTGCTTATTTCCTGTGCAGTTGAAATATCAGTTATTATTATGTGGTCGTAGCTTGAAGCTCTGTTATTGCTTTTTATAATTCCTGTGACTTTTACTTCTGTTTTTTCCGGGAAAGTATCGAGTAAAAAAAATTCACCGTTTTTTAATTTTAAAAGTTCAGATGTTTTCCGGCTTATTATTACGCTGTTTTTTACTGATAATAGAGATGAAATATCGCTTTCATCTGAAAAGTTTATATCTGAAAATCTTTCTTCAAAATTTTTTGAGGCAAAAGGATCTGTTCCGTATAAAATAAATGTATTATTCTTAACTTTTACAGGCAGTTCAACAACAGGAATGATATTCCTGAAGCCATGATTTCTCAGATTGAAATAAAAACCGGAATCAATGTTTGAAGAATTGCTTACAATATGGGAAACAGAACTTCCTGTTACGGCATTCATTGAATATTTAAATCCGTTTAAAGTGCTTTTGTTTACAGTATCAATTCCTGTTGATACAGCAATACCTATTGCAATCCCAAGGATTGAAAGAAGCGTCTGCAGAGGATGGGAAACAAAATATCTTATACTTGATTTTATAAGTAAAATATTCAAGGCTCACCTTTTTCCAAGGCAAATTTTCTGTTTTTTATTGAATATACCTTGTCTGCAATTTTTATCAGATCACGGTTGTGCGTAACCATTACAAGGGTCTTGTTTTTTTGTCTTACAAGTTTTTCAAACAGGGCAATTATTTTTGAGCCCGATTTTTCATCCAGGTTTCCTGTCGGTTCATCTGCAAGAATAATTTCAGGTTCATGAATCAGTGCCCTTGCAATGGAAACCCTTTGCTGTTCTCCTCCTGAAAGCCGGTCAGGATAGGTTTTTTTTCTGTCAGAAAGACCTGTTTCATTAAGATACCAGTCGGTTTGTCCTGTGTTTTTTATATTGTTGAGCTTTAAAACAAGATTTAAGTTTTCTTCAACATTTAAGGTGGGAATAAGATTGAAAAACTGAAATACTATCCCAATATTTTTTCTTCTGAAATCTGTAAGCTCTTTTTCTGAAAACTTTGAAATATCTTTTCCAAGAATATTTATTTCACCTTTATCAGGCCTGTCAATTCCGCTTAAAAGATTTAAAAGAGTCGATTTTCCGGAACCGCTTTTTCCAAGAAGAAGTGTTATGTCTCCTTTAAAAATATCCATATCCGCGTTTTCAAGAACAAGTCTTTTGTCTTCGCCTTCTGTGTAGCTTTTTTCAAGGTTTTTAATTTCCGCAAGCGGCTGGTTATTCATAAAATCTCCGGAAACTTTTCAGATTGGGTTTATAATGCTTCAATTTCTTTTAAAATGGTTTCAAGAGGTACATCTCCAAGAATTTCTCTTGAATCGTTTATTACAATTTTTGGAACGCTTGATACATTGTACCTGTTTATAATATGAGGAAAAACAGAACCTTCAACCATGTCTGCCTTTATTTTCGGGTTTTTAAGTGCGATCTTATGTGCTTTTGAAACCGCTCCCGGACAGTGAGGACAGCCGGTGCTGACAAAAACCTGAATATGAACATCTTTGTTTACTGCCTTGATTCTTTTTTCTATTGAATCAGGAAGAGCTTCTTCAGTACCTGAAACCTCAATAATTCCCTTGATAAAGGAGTTTATTTCATATCCTGCGGGAGGCCCGAAAAATCTTATTCCGTGGTCTGTTTCATTGTGATCCAGAAGTACTATCCCGGGGACCTTGTCTACTCCAAGCTTTTTGGCAAGTTGGCTGTCTTTGACAAAACCCTTTTCCTCAAAATAGATTTTATCTGATAAAGACGCTATTTCTTCAATAAATGCTTTTGTATCTCTGCATGAAGGACATGCCAGCTCCTGGGTAAACATGACTATTTTCACAGGCTTGTCCATGTTTGATAGTGCCGTTTTAAGCTGATTTTTTGACTGCTCATCGAGTATTGCCATTAAAACCTCCCTTTAGTCTGTTTTCATTAAAAAGTCAGATGCCGAAAGAGCTGCCTTTGCACCTTCGCCTGCAGCTATTACTATCTGTTTGAAGGGGACCGAAGTAATGTCTCCTGCTGCGAAAACTCCCGGAATATTTGTTCTGCATGCTGAGTCTACAATAATTTCGCCGTACTGGTTAAGATCAAGTCCCGGTCCTATGAAACTGCTGTTTGGAGTCATTCCGATTTCTACAAAAACCCCGTCAGTTTTATACTCTTTTTTTTCTCCGGTTTCTGAATTCTCAAGTACTACAGATTCAACCTTTTCATTTCCCTTAATTTCTGCAACACGGTTTAAAGTCAGAATTTCATAATTTTTATACTGTCTGATTTTATCTGTTAAAACTTTGTCGGCTTTTAAGTTTTTTTCAATTTCAACAATTGTTATTTTCTCAGCTACTTTTAAAAGATCAAGAGCTGCTTCCGCGCCTGAATTGCCTCCGCCTATTACAAATACGTTCCTGTCCCTGAAAAAAGGAGCATCACATGTACTGCAGTAGGCAACTCCCCTTCCGCGGAACTGGTCTTCTCCCTTCACGCCAAGTTTTTTCCATGTGCTTCCGGCACAGATTATTATTGTTCTGGCAGATATTTTTCTGCCGTCTGATAAAACTGCTTGTTTTATTCCTGAAAAAAGGCTGAGGCTTTCAACTTCTGTATCTTCTGCAACTGCGATTTCAAACTGCTTCACCTGGTCAGTGAATCTGGTTACAAGTTCGCTTCCTTCAATATAGCTGAAACCAAGATAGTTTTCTATTTCCTTTGTGTCGGCTACCTGTCCTCCAAAGCCTTTTGTTATTAGAACAGTTCTGATTCCTTTTCTCATCAGATATACTGCCGCTGTAACCGCTGCAGGTCCTCCGCCGATGACTGCGGAATCGTATATTTCAGACTCCCTGGCAGGTACTGCCTTATGCTCCTTTTGTGTTCCCTGGAAATTGAGGTTAAGATTAAACTCCATTTCATCCTCTCACTTATACTGTTTTTACCTAAGCCGGATCGTTTTAAGGTTTTAAACGTATGTTCCTGCAGAAACTGGAAATTTTAAAGATTTTATATTCTAGAATATAACAGCTTTAATTAAAATATAAAAATTCTTGAGGATCTGTGCAGTGATGGAGCTGAAAAAGATACAGAACACTTAATGCACACTTCCAGGCTGGTTTTTTATAAAATGTTTTGTGACTTATTTTATGAGGTTTTAATGATTTTTTTAACTGAAGGCGAAAAACCGGAAATTGACAGGAATTTTCCGGTTTTACTTTCACATTACTTTCTGCAGGGGTTGCCGCAGATCTGATATATTACATGGTTGGGAGGGACAAACTGCGCAGTGCTGCCTGTCGGCCCGATTGAAATATATTTAACGGCTCCTGCCTGGCAGAAAAGTTCAAGGTTTATTGTTATATTCTGGCCCTTGTTCATGTGAAGCAGTGCATTCCTCATTTCATCAGCATGACATTTAAGATTTGCAGGTCTTTTAACATTAACCTGAGCAGCGCTTGCAGAGCCGTAAGTTATAAAAAGAGCTGCTGCAATAAAAAAACAGATAACGATTTTTCTCATAATTTCTCCTCTCATAATTAAAATCTTTAGAAATAAATTATTTTTTTTAACTTACAGGCTAATGTCATTTGAGTACAGGAAATTTTTTTTCAAAGCTTCGCATCTCATCTGGAAAAGAATATCGCCCGATTTCTTATCAAGTCCTTTTTTTTCTTCAGGCAGGCTGATGCTCAAAATTCTTTCAAGATCCTCTTCAGCCATGGCAAGATAGTTTTTACCCTTGTCAGCCTTTGTTATAATGAAAACTTCCCTGAAAAAGCCTCTGGTGTAAAGTTCGGTGAGAAGCCTTACTCTTGTTGATGGCTTGAGCTCATTGTATCTTCCGGTTTTCATATGATATTTGGCTGCGGTTATTCCTGCTCTGATGAATTTTGAAGGAAGCCTTAATCTTTTTCCTATTTTTTCTGCAAGCTCAGCTCCGGCTTTTTCATGTCCGTGGTGGGAAGGCAGGATTTTTTCAGGTGTTTTTGTTTTGCCGAGGTCGTGGCAAAAGGCCATCCAGACAAGAAGAGAAGACCCGTAAACTTTTTTCATGCAAATTTCGGTGTGATCAAAAACTGTATTCTTTCCATGGAATTTTTCAGGGCCGGCAGGGATTTTATCTGCATTTTCAAATTCTTTAAGCCATGGGGAAAGGTTTTTTGTTTCCCTGAGCAGACGGATGAAATTTTCAGGGCTTTTAGCGGCAAAAGCCTTTCTCAGTTCATTGCCCACTCTTTCCGGAGAAATATTTTCAGTAAGTCCTTTTTCCGCAGTAATTTTCATTGCATGAAAAAGATCTTCAGAAATTTTAAAATCAGGAAATACGGCAGAAAATCTTGCAGCTCTGAAAACTCTTAATGGATCATCTAGA
The DNA here is from genome assembly GCA_050253255.1 of Desulfobacteraceae bacterium. GTDB lineage: Bacteria > Desulfobacterota > Desulfobacteria > Desulfobacterales > JACKCP01 > JACKCP01. The sequence goes on from JBFWJK010000054.1 coordinate 10,170, forward strand.
AAATTTTTTACACTGACAGGCCTTAAAATTTTTTTTTCTATATCCTCAAGTGCCTTTGGATGGTAAATGATATCGTTTTTATGTGATCTTGCCACAGCATTGATTGTCAGATCTCTTGATTCAAGATCTTTTTCTATACAGTCAAAATCAGAAATTGTATATTCGTTTCCGTTTGAAATATAGACAGGTTTTTTTTTCCCCACCTTTTTCATATCAGGAAATTTTTCTAACAGTTTTTTTTCATCGGCATCAAAAACAATATAATCTGAGTCGAAATTCTTTATTCCGAGAAGATAATCTCTGATTTTTCCACCTACTTCGTAAATCTTCATGTTTTTTTCTGATTCTTGTTTATTTATAAATTAATACCATAGTCAATATAGCATAAACTTTAAAAATTTTTTATGGATTGTCCGAAAAAAATTAAAAATTACACTTTTGAAATATTTAATTTTAGAAGTTGTCAACAAAAATTATTATGCTATATTTAGCTGATTTTTTTAAATAACTTCAAAGGGGGCTTTTTATGAAGGCAGTTCTTGCCCTGGAAGACGGAACAATATTTCCGTGCAAGAGTTTTACCGGTCCCGGAGAGTCGGGCGGGGAGCTTGTTTTCAATACAAGCATGACCGGTTATCAGGAGGTTTTGACAGATCCTTCCTATAACGGTCAGATGGTGGTAATGACATATCCTCTTATTGGGAATTACGGAGTCAACGATGAGGATGTGGAGTCAGACAAAATTCAGGTTTCATCATTTATAGTCAGGGAATATCAGGACTATCCAAGCAACTACAGATCAAGACAAAGCCTTTCGGATTATCTTCAGTCTCAAAATATTATGGGAATTCACGATCTCGATACAAGGGGACTTACTCTGCATTTGAGGGAAAACGGGTCTATGAGGGCTTTTATTTCCACTTCCGATACAGAGTCTCCGGGGAAAGCCGTTGAAAAGGCAAAAAAGCTTCCTTCAATGGCAGGAAGTGATCTGGTAAAAAATGTTACAACAAAAAAACCTTACTTCTGGGAAAATAACAGAAAGATATTTTTAGATTCACTTGAAGGCGGGGAAAAAATATGGAGGTCAAAGGATAAATACAGAATATGTGCCTTTGATTTTGGTGTAAAATTCAATATTTTAAGGCTGCTTGAAGCACAAGGTTTTGAAGTGCTTGCTGTTCCTGCTTTTACAACTTCGGATGAAATAAAAAGTCTCAATCCGGACGGAATTTTTCTTTCAAACGGCCCGGGAGATCCAGAACCTGTGACTTATGCAGTAGAAACAATAAAAAATCTCATAGGTTTTAAGCCGATTTTTGGGATCTGTCTTGGAAATCAGCTTCTCGGCCTTGCAATGGGAGGACGTACCTACAAACTGAAGTTTGGTCACAGAGGTGCAAACCAGGCAGTGAAAAGGGAAGACGGACGGGTTGAAGTAACATCCCAGAACCATGGATTTGCAGTTGATCTTGACAGTCTTGACAAGGATAAGCTCGAGATAACTCACATAAATGTAAATGACAATACCCTGGAAGGTTTCAGGCACAGGGAAATTCCGCTCTTCTGCGTTCAGCATCATCCTGAAGCATCTCCCGGACCCCATGACGCTTCGGGTCTTTTTTCAGATTTCAAAAAAATGATAGATGATTTTAAAAAAAAAGAACAATAAAAGGAAAAGTTAAGGGTTATGCCCAAAAGAACTGATATTAAAAAAATTTTGATAATAGGGGCCGGTCCCATTGTCATAGGACAGGCATGCGAATTTGACTATTCCGGAACCCAGGCCTGCAAGGCGCTGCGGGAAGAAGGATATGAAGTCATTCTTGTAAACAGCAATCCGGCAACAATCATGACAGATCCGGAAATGGCGGATAAAACCTATATCGAGCCTGTCAATGCAGATATTCTGGAAAAAATTATTGAAAAGGAAAGACCTGATGCGGTTCTTCCCACAATAGGAGGGCAGACTGGTCTTAACACTGCAATCGAGGCGGCTAAAAAAGGTGTTTTTGAAAAATACAATGTAGAGCTTATCGGTGCATCTGTTGAAGCAATTGAAAAAGCAGAAGACAGGGAAAATTTCAGGGAAGCCATGAATAAAATCGGACTTCGGGTTCCTGAAAGCGGTTTTGCACACTCCATGGACGAAGCAAGACAGACAGCGGAAAGAATAGGTTTCCCTGTGATCATAAGGCCAAGTTATACACTTGGAGGCACAGGCGGCGGAGTCGCATACAACCCTGAAGAACTCGAGGTTGTGGCAAAATCCGGCCTTGATGCAAGTATGATACGTCAGGTGATGATTGAAGAGTCTGTTCTTGGATGGAAGGAATACGAGCTCGAGGTGGTAAGGGATAAAAAGGACAATGTTGTAATAATCTGTTCCATTGAAAATATAGATCCCATGGGAGTTCACACGGGAGACAGTATAACTGTTGCTCCGGCTCAGACTCTTACGGATAAAGAATATCAGAACTTAAGGGATGCGGCCATTGCAATCATAAGAGAAATCGGTGTTGATACCGGCGGTTCAAATGTTCAGTTCGCCATAAACCCTGTAAACGGTGATATGATAGTTGTTGAAATGAACCCCAGAGTTTCAAGGAGTTCAGCTCTTGCCTCAAAGGCAACAGGTTATCCAATAGCAAAAATTGCTGCCAAGCTTGCCGTAGGGTATACAATGGATGAACTGAAAAACGACATAACCGGTGAGACAATGGCAGCTTTTGAGCCGACCATAGATTATGTTGTTTTGAAGATTCCAAGATGGACTTTTGAGAAATTTCCTGAAACAAAGGATGTCCTGACAACCACGATGAAGTCTGTGGGCGAGACAATGGCCATAGGAAGAACTTTTAAGGAATCCTTCCAGAAAGCCCTGAGATCCCTTGAAACAGGAAGAGCAGGGCTTGGATGTGACGGAAAGGATATAGATCCTCCCGAAGCCGAAGAGCTGATGCACAAGCTTGTGACTCCGAACTCACAAAGGCTTTTTTATATAAGGTATGCCCTTAAAAAAGGAATGACAATTGAAGAGATCTTCAAGGCTACCTCAATTGATCCGTGGTTTATAAATCAGATAAAGCAGATTGTTGATTTTGAAGAAGTCCTTGAAAAAGCCGGTTCAAATATTGACAGGGAGCTTTTCTATGAAGCCAAAAAAATGGGCTTTTCAGATATTCAGCTTTCAAATCTTCTCAGGAAAAAAATTGAGGAAATTGAAGATTTCAGAAAAAAACAGGGTATTTATCCTGTTTACAAGCTTGTAGATACATGTGCCGGAGAGTTCCGTGCTTCCACTCCCTACTTTTATTCAACCTACGAGCAGATTGATGAATCAAGGGTAAACAGCTGTAAAAAAGTTATGATCCTTGGAGGAGGACCCAACAGAATAGGACAGGGCATAGAGTTTGATTACTGCTGCGTTCATGCGTCGTTTGCGCTTAAAGAGGAAGGGGTTGAATCAATTATGGTTAATTCAAACCCTGAAACTGTAAGTACAGACTATGACACCTCAGACAAGCTTTATTTTGAGCCCCTGACCAAGGAAGATGTCTTGCATATTGTTCAGACCGAAAAGCCTGACGGAGTAATTGTCCAGTTCGGAGGTCAGACCCCTCTCAACCTTGCCCTTGCACTTGAAAAGGCAGGAGTTAAAATAATAGGAACAAGTCCTTCAAGCATAAACAGAGCAGAAGACAGGGAAGAATTTCAGTCTATGCTCAACAAACTCGGCTTAAGACAGCCTGAAAGCGGAATTGCCTTTTCTGAGATTGAAGCGATAAAAGTTGCAGAAGAACTTGGATATCCTGTTCTTGTAAGGCCTTCATACGTCCTTGGCGGACGTGCCATGAAAATAGTGTATGACAGGCAGGAACTCAAAGAATTTGCCAAATACGGTTTTGCTGTTTCGGAAGGACATCCTGTATTGATTGATAAATTTCTTCAGGGAGCAGTTGAAATTGACGTCGATGCACTTTCAGACGGAAGAAAAACAATAATCGGCGGTATAATGCAGCATATTGAAGAAGCCGGAGTTCATTCGGGAGACAGTGCCTGTGTAATTCCTCCGTACAGTCTTACAGAAGAGATAGTTGAGGAAATAAGATCTGCAACAAAAGCCATGGCAAAGGAGCTCGATGTTATCGGTCTTATGAATGTTCAGTATGCTGTAAAAAACAATGAGCTTTATGTAATTGAGGTAAACCCGCGGGCTTCAAGAACAGTTCCTTTTGTAAGCAAGGCAACAGGGATACCTCTTGCAAAAATGGCAACAAAAATAATGCTTGGAAAGACAATTGATGAGCTTGGTCTCAAAGACTATCATGATCTGCCCCATTATGCAGTGAAGGAAGTTGTTCTGCCCTTTAACAAATTTCCTGAAGTTGACCTTATTTTAGGGCCTGAAATGAAGTCTACCGGCGAAGTGATGGGTATTGACAAAGAACTTGGGAATGCCATGGCAAAATCCATTTATGCAGCAGGTCAGAAACTTCCTGAGTCCGGTACGGTCTTTATAAGTGTAAGGGATGAAGATAAGGAAAAAGCCGCTGTAATTGCAAGGGATTTTATTGATCTGGGATTCGAGATTATGGCAACAAGGGGAACTTCCGCTTATTTTGAAGAGCAGGGTATAAAAAACAGAATGGTAAGAAAAGTATCTGTGGGAAGGCCCCATGTAATAGATGAAATAAAAAACAATGCGATTTCTCTTATTTTCAATACACCCAGCGGAAATTCCAGAACTGAAAAAGACGGGTATCAGATAAGAAGGGCGGCGCTTAGCTTTGGAGTGCCCTATACCACAACTATAGAAGGTGCGGCAGCATATTGTCTTGCTGTGAAGGCTCTTAAAAAGAATGAAATAAAAGTGAAACCAATACAGGAGTATTATTAAATAAAATGTTTTGTTCAGAAAACAGACCAAAAGAGGCATGCGGAATATTTGGAGTATCGGACCACAGTGATGCGGCACAGCTTACATATTTCGGGCTCTATGCCCTGCAGCACAGGGGCCAGGAAAGTGCCGGAATATGCGTTCTTTCCAATGAAAAAAAAATCCAGTGTAAAAAAGGCATGGGCCTTGTTCCCGATATTTTTTCAAAGGAAGATCTTAATTCACTGAAAGGTAATCTTGCCATAGGACATGTAAGATATTCCACAACAGGGGCTTCGATGCTCGAGAATGCCCAGCCTTTTCTGGTTCAGCACAAAAACATGTCCTTTGCCCTTGCGCACAACGGGAATCTTACCAATGCCCATATTCTGAAAAAAGAGCTTGAAGATGACGGTTCTATTTTTCAGACAACAATGGACAGTGAAATTGCAATCCATGTGTTCATCAAAAATCTTAAAGGGAATAATCTTGAAACTGCGCTTGTAAAGACAGTTGAAAAACTTGAAGGAGCATATTCTTTTATTGCAATGACAAGCCACGGCGAACTTATAGGAATAAAAGATCCCCACAGTTTCAGACCTTTATGTCTTGGAAAGCTCAACGGAAAGTATGTGCTTTCATCGGAAACCTGCGCTCTTGATCTTGTTCAGGCTGAATTTGTTCGGGAGCTTGATCCCGGAGAAATTGTAATAATAAGCAAAGACGGTATAAAAAGTATAAAAACGGTTCAAAAACCTGAAAGAGCTTTCTGCATTTTTGAATATATTTATTTTGCAAGACCTGACTCTACTTTTTTTGGTAAAAATGTCTATGAAATGAGAAAGGCCCACGGAATCCAGCTTGCCAGGGAAGCTCCTGTTGATGCAGATATAGTAATGCCTTTTCCTGATTCAGGAGTCTATGCTGCAATCGGCTATTCCCAGGAATCGAAAATCCCCTTTGAAATGGGAATGATAAGAAATCATTATGTGGGAAGAACATTTATTCAGCCAACCCAGGAAATGAGAGAATTCGGTGTCAGAGTAAAGCTCAATCCTGTAAAGGAAGCCCTCAGAAACAAGGAAATAATAATAATTGAAGATTCCATAATCAGGGGGACAACAGCAAAAACCAGAATAAAGGCCCTGAGAGAGCTCGGGGTAAAAAAGGTTCACATGCGTATAAGCTGCCCGCCGCATAAATTTCCATGTGTCTACGGAATTGATTTTTCCAGCAAGGGAGAGCTTATTGCAGCACAGAAAACTGTTGAGGAGCTGAGGGTTTATCTGGGGCTTGATACACTTCATTATCTCAGCATAGAAGGACTTCTTGAATCAACAGGAATTTCCGGTCCGCAGGAAGGTTTCTGCAAGGCGTGTTTTGACGGTGAATATCCTGTTCCTTTTGATATGAGCGTTTCAAAAATGTGTCTTGGGTGAAAAATCCTTTAACAATGAAGCCCGTATTTTAAAAAGGGTCAATTTAAGTCATAGTCTTTGTTGGACAGAAGAAAAAAATCGGTGTAGTTTATACTATAATTGATTTTTGATTATATTTTTATAACACCTGACACTGGTTTTAACTTTTCAGTTTTTTTGATTTTAAAGATATTTTCTTTAAAATCTGTACAAAGGGATTTGTCATGAAAGAGACAAAATATTTAAAAGACAATATTGAAAATATTCAGAAATTAATGAGAATACCGGCTCTCAGAAATTTTGAGCTCGATAATCTGTCCAACCTTCTAAGGCTCAGTAAAATAAGAAAATATAAAGACGGTGAAGTTATTATCAAAGAGGGAGATACAGATCCCTGGCTTTATTTTCTTCTTGACGGAGAAGTAAAGATTGTAAAAAACGAGCATGAGATCTCCAGAATAAAAAGAATGGGAGAAATTTTCGGTGAAATGAGACTGATTGACAAGCAGGACAGGTCGGCATCAGTTGTTTCTGTTGATGAGTCTATGTGCCTGGCTGTAAATACCGGTGCAGGCGACCGTATCATGCTGGAAGACAATCGTGAAGAAAGGCTCGATTTTTTACTGCTTTTATACAGAATCTTTGCCGAATATCTTTCTGCGAGACTGAGGCTTGCAAATGACGAGCTTATAAAGGCAAAAGAAGACATTGAATATTACAAATCAAAATTAAATATAAAATGAAACGAACAGTAAACTTTAAAAAAAACGCAACAAATATTTTTTTTCATATTCTTACCCAGTGCAATCTGAAATGCAGGCATTGCTATATTAATCCAGAGCAGCACGGCACAAAAATTCTTTCTGAATCTGAAATTTATGAATGGCTTAAATTCTTTTCCGATAAAAACAAAGAGGCAAATGTAATTTTTCTTGGAGGCGAGCCGACTTTAAACCCAAATCTTGCCTATGGTGTAAAAAAAGCCAAAGACCTTGGATATTCATCAATAACAATTGATACCAACGGTTATCTTTTCAATGATATTTTGAACAAAATAAAACCCTCTGAGGTTGATTTCATAAGCTTCAGTCTTGACGGAGCATCTCCTGAAACAAATGATCCCATAAGGGGAAAAGGTGTTTTTGATACCTGTACAAAGGGTATAAAAAAAGCTGTTGAAAAAGGATTCACTTCAAGCCTGATTTATACTGTAAGTGCCGATAATATCCATGAGCTTGAAAATATGTATGATCTTGTGAAAGATCTGGGTATTTCAAGGTTTTTTATTCAGGTAATCGGAATAAGAGGGTCAGCAGATGAAAGAGGAAGTTCGCTGCAGCTTACAAAAGAACTATGGGAAAACAAGATCG
>JBFWJK010000055.1:0-17737 GCA_050253255.1 Desulfobacteraceae bacterium
AAAAAAATTTACACTTGAATCTCTGAAAAAAACCAGATCATTTGATGAACTGGCAGAACTTGAGAAAATTGCAAAATAAAAGGTTTTGAATGATAGGAAATTTTGATTCTGGAATCGGCGGACTTACTACAGTAAAAGCAATAACTGACAGACTCCCCCATGCTGATATTCTATACTTCGGAGATACAGCAAGGACTCCTTACGGGTCCAAGAGCCCTGACACAATAAGAGGTTATTCAGCTGAAAACGGTGATTTCCTGATAAAAAAAGGGGCTAAAATAATTATTATTGCCTGCAATACAGCCTCAAGTGCAGCCACAGACTTACTGAGACAGAGGTATGATATCCCTGTTTTTGAAGTTATTACCCCTGCCGTTGAGCTTGCAGTAAAAACAACATCAAACAAAAAAATAGGCGTGATTGGTACAAGAGCTACAGTATCCAGCGGGATTTATGAAAAAAACATAAAAGCAATTGATTCTGAAATTAAAGTTCATTCCAATGCATCGCCCCTTCTTGTTCCACTTATTGAAGAAGGATTCCTTGATACGCCTGAAACAAAAAGAATTTTAAAAAAATATCTTATGCCATTAAGAACAAGACAGATTGACACCCTTATACTTGGATGCACCCACTACCCTATCTTAAAAAAACTGATTGCAGCCAAAGCAGGCAAAAGAGTAAAAATAATTGATTCTTCAACTGCCATAGCAGAAAGTGTAGTAGACTTCGTCAACAGAGACCCAAACGGGAATATCCTGACAGGATCAGGCGGGAAAAGGGATTTTTATGTTTCAGATATAACACCTCAGTTTGGAAATCTTGCAAAAAATATCCTTAAGTCACCTGTCAATCTTATTCACAGGGAACTTTAAAACCCCAGACTGCATCAAAAGGAATAAAAAAAGGCTGATCTCAGTCAGCCTTTATAATTTAAGAAATAATCAAAGAGTAAGCTTTCTGCTTCAAATCTCCGAAGTCTGAACCATAAGCTCCCTTCTGTACTGATCAAGGAGAGTGGCCTTTGATATTATCCCCAAAAATTTTCTTCCTTCAAGAACCGGAATACTGAACATGGAATATTCATCCATTATATCCAGAGCTTCCTTCAGTTCAACTTCAGGTGAAATAACCGGAATTTCAGAATCCATTATCTGATATACAAAAACAGTTTCATACATGAGCGAGTCTAAAAGATAAGGCCTTATATGATCCAGATGAACAACTCCAAGAAAATCATTGGTTTTTCTGTCCAGGACAGGGAAAAAATTTCTTTTTGAAACCTTGAGCTTATAAATAAGCTCTTTCAGTCTCATATCATTGTATACTTCAAGGCAGTCCTTTTCCAGAATCTCTTCCACCTTGAGATCCGAAAGCACTTTTGCATCGGTTCCGGGCCTTAAAAGAGTTCCCTTTTCTACAAGTTCCTTAAGATAAATTGATGCAGGTTCAAGATATCTGCATATAACCGAAGACAATGCAGAAACTATGATAAGGGGAACAATGACTTCATATCCGCCTGTAATTTCTACAATCAGAAAGACTCCTGTAAGCGGCGCCTGCAGCACTCCGGCCATGACACCGGACATCCCAAGAAGTGCAAACCCGCCCTCGCTTACAAGGTTTGCTTCAGGAAAAATCATGGTAAAAATCCTGTAAAAAACAACACCTGTAAAGCTTCCGATAACAAGAGAAGGAGCAAAAACACCGCCTGAACCTCCCCAGCCAAGAGTGATTGATGTTGCAATAATCTTGGCAAAAAGAGCAATACCTGCAATTGCAATCCCTGTTTGATATGTCCCTGAAATCAGCTCTCTTATGGAATGATATCCTTCTCCCATTGCATCTGGGATAAAAAAGCCTATCAGACCGACTACACATCCCCCGATACCAGCCTTGACAAAAAAAGGGAGCCTGAATTTCTTTTCAAAGGAAAGAGCAAGCTTACTGTTTTTTTCCATTATCCTTGTAAAACAAACAGAAACAAAAGCCGTGAGCACTGCAAGAAAAACAGCGGCTATAAGGTCATCAAAGCCGATATTGAAACCGCTGTTGCTGAACGGAATCTGATTCCCTCGCAAAAATCTGCTCAGCTCAGTTCCTGCTACTGAAGCTATTGCTACAGGGACAAGATAAATCGCATTCCATTCTGCAAGTATAACCTCGAGTGTGAAAATAATCCCTGAAACAGGCGCATTGAATATTGCAGAAATTGCTGAAGCAGTACCGCAGCCTAAAAGAGTAATTCTCTGTCTCTCATTAAGTGAAAAAAGTCTTGCTATATTTGAGCCGATGGAAGCACCGCTGTATAAAATAGGAGCTTCAGGCCCGGCTGAACCTCCGCTTCCAATGGTAAGAATACTTGATATCAGCCTTGAAAAAATAGACCTTACCTTTAAAAGACCTCCTTTTTTGGAAACCGAATAAATAACATCAGGAACACCATGCCCTTTGTCATCCCTTATTATTTTCTTTAAAAAGACCGAAGACAGAACCGCTCCGGCTCCAGGGACAAAAAACGCCCACCAGTACTCACGAAGAACATGAAGATGCTCGTAACAGAATTCAAGAGAATAATTGAGAAAAACGGCAGCAAGTCCTCCAAGAATTCCGACAATGACTGCCATAATGAGCAGAAGAAAATTTTCATCAAAACTGAAAATAATTGATTGTGCATGCCTTTTAAAAAAAACCCTTCTCAAAACAAATCTCTCCTATTGGTTCAAAAGCTGATTTTCAAATGTTTCAATTTTTTCAATTATCTCTTTCATTGAAGGCTGGTTCTTTAAAAAGGCAATAAAATTTTCATGCCGAAGGCAAAATGAAAGGTTTGAAAGGAGTTTTAAATGCTCCTTGACATTTCCTGATATTATAAAAAACAGCACAAAAACTTTTTTGCTGTCTATTGAACCGAAATCCAGCGGAGCTTCCGGGAAAACAACAGCAATGACAGGAGAAGAAAAAAGACTCGCTATAGGCTCCCTTGGATGAGGGATAGCAACTCCTTTCCCTATTCCTGTTGAAGAAAGCTCTTCCCGTTCAAGAAGACGTTTCAGGAACTCTTTTTCAAGTTCATTATTTTCAATATCAAGTTTTTTTATTACTGATGAAAAAAGCTCCTCTTTTGTCTGTCCGGTTACTTCATACAGAACTTTCCCATGTGAAAGAGCAGAAGACAAAATATGGCTGTTTGCTTCAATGCACTTTTCATCACAGCTTTTTTTATCCGAAATAGAAAGATTGTTCCGTTTTGCCCATTCATTAAGTTTTTCTTTTTTAAAAATACAGATATCTTCAGTTCTGTTAATAGGAACTCTTCCCTGCCTGATCCATCTCTTGAGGGTATTTACCGGAAGATTTAAAAGTGATGCAGCGTCGTTAATATGGAGCTTCATTTTTCTTTCCGTTTATTTCTGTTTGCAAAGGGGTATAAATAACCCGATCAGCACATTAAAATCAACTCAATAATGTTATATTCTCATATTTTGAAAATCAAGGGATAAAATCAGTTTTAATACAGGCGGTTGAGACAGGGATTTTCAGACATCTACCTGTAAAGAGAATTTTCTATGGCCTGCCTTCTGTAGACTATTTCAACTCTTCTGTTTTTTGCTCTCCCCTGCAGAGTATCATTTGTATCCACAGGACGGAAGCTTGCGTATCCTGCAGCGGAAAGAAAACCCGGATCAAGACCTTTTTGAACAAAAAACCTTACAACCTCAGTTGCTCGTCTTGAAGACAATTCCCAGTTTGAGGGGAAATCACTTGTTTCAATCGGTACATTATCTGTATGGCCTGCAACTTCTATTGGATATCTGAACTGCTTGAGCACACCGACAATTTTTTCGAGGACATCAAGTCCTTCTTCTGTGATCTGAGCCTGTCCGGTTCTGAATAAAATAAGATCAGAGATTGTTATTACTGCACCTTCCTCTGTTTCTTTTACATCAACCATCCCGGCAAGTTTATTGAACATTACAAGTTCTTTTACATCAGATACAATGTCTTTTATTTCCTTCTGGATCATTGTGCCCATTTCATCCACAGACTGCTTTTCAGGCTTTGATTCATCGGGTCTGGCGTTCTGCATGACAAGGCCTTCCCTTGTACCTGCCTCTGGTATGGTCTGGACTCCAAGGGCGCTCCTTAAAGACTGCACCAGTTCTTTAAAGGTTTCTTCCTGGATTGTACTCATAGCAAAAAGAAGAACGAAAAAGCACATTAAAAGAGTTACAAGATCTGCAAAAGTAGCCATCCAGGCTGGTGCGCCCGGAGAACATTCCTCGTTTTGTCCGGAATCTCCCTCTGAAAGACCGAAACTTTTTTCTTCTTCTTGGTTGGAATCATTTTCAGCCATTTTTAACCTGCCTGTGCAGCAGCATCAGCACTTTTCTTTTTATTCATAAGATATACTTTAAGCTTTTCTTCCATGAGTCTTGGATGTTCCCCTTCACGGATGGAAATAACACCTTCAAACAAAAGGTTCATATTTGTTATTTCCTGATCGTTTCTAAGCTTTAGCTTGTCAGCCATCGGCAGAAACATCAGGTTTGCCATTATAGCACCGTAAAATGTCGTTATCATGGCAACAGCCATTTTGGGTCCAATGGTTGAAGGGTCATCAAGGTTTGCAAGCATCTGTATCAGACCTATCAATGTTCCAACCATTCCAAAAGCCGGGGCATAGGCTCCAAGAGAAGAAAAAATATTGATTCCGATCTTGTTCTCCTGCTGCACCATTGCCATTTTTTTCTGCATGACCTGTGCAATGTCACCTGTTTTTACTCCGTCGACTGTCATCTGAAGAGCACTGGAGAAATAAGGGTCTTCAATTGAACCGATATCACCCTCAATTGATAAAAGACCTCCCTTTCTTGCCTTGTTTGAAATTTCTATAAGTCTTTCAATCAAAACCTGAGGGTCTTCAATCTTGAACATGAATATTCTTGTTGTTGCCTTTATAAGCTTCATAAAATCGGGCAGAGGATACCCGACCATTGCTGCAGAAATTGTCCCTCCGAATACTATTATCACTGAAGGAATATTAATGAAAAGCCCAATGCCGCTTCCAAGCATTATTGTTCCGATAATCGCTGAAAAACCTGCAACAATTCCAATTATGGAGGTAATATCCATAAAATACTCCCGGAAATTAATTATTTATTAATATTGTATCAGCAACTGCCTCAGTTAAATCAAAAGAAACAATTTTATCTATAGTTTTTTTATCAAGTTTTGTTCCCGAAGGCAGAAGCATTGCACCTCTTTTTGAGAAAAGAGCTGATTTCAAAATCATTCCCGGCTCAAGCTTTTCTACGTTTACAGCTTTTATATTGAGCTCAGAAAATAAGTCTTTTCTCTCAAGCAGCCTGAAAACAGCCGATACACAACCAGGATCAAGTTCTTTGCCTGAAAATGAATCAAGCCTTTCTATTATCTGATTTATTGTAAAATTTTTAAAATAAAAACTGTAATAAAAAGCTGCCGCCCTCACAACTCTTACTTCAATTGTGACGTTTCTTCCTGTTTTAGAGTTTGGTCCGCTCCCGTCAAAACTTTCGTCAAGATCCTTAAAAACTGTAGATATTTTTTTCAGTTCTGAAAACTTTTCAAGAATAAAAACCGCTTTATCCGGATAAAAAAGCAGCTGATCTTTTTTGTTTGTAACAAATAAAAGACCTGCAAGATGCAGTCGTGAAAGAACTTCAATGGTTTTTATCCTGGAAGGCTCAAGCCTGAGCTCTTCTCCTGCCGATTTCGCAAGAGATGCAACCTTCCTGCTGTAAAAGCTGTCGTTTTTCACAATACTTGATGACAGCAGCTCAAGAGTTTCAACAGCCGCTGAATTATCAGATTTCAGTCTTTTTTTAAGGTTCTCGGCAATATCTGCATATTTTTTCCTCTCAGCGACAAGACTCCCCACCTGGTTCATAGCTTCATCAAGCTTTTTCCTGGAATCCTTGAGCAGAAAATATTCAGATTTATCAATTAAAAGGCCGGACATTTCAATCCAAACAAGTTAAAAAATGAATGTATTAAGCATAAATGATTAAGCTCTTAAAATAATTTTATGCCTGATAATTTTTGTTTATTTTTTCATATCAGTCAACATAATTTTCCAGCCACCAGGAATCAGAATCACAGTTTATAAGGGAATCTGCAATTTTTTTGCCCTGCTCCGTCTTAATCCTTTTAAGGACTGTATCTATCCATTTTGCTGACGTTTTTGCCCCCTTATCCCGCAAAACTTTCAAGTCCGCAAGAAAAGCAATCTGATCTGCATCGTTTGCAAGCCTGGCTTCAAGAGTTTCTCCTGCATTGAACTCTTCAAGCATGTTTTTTATCTCATCGCCGAAAAAAAGGCCTGAAACCATATCTTCAACAGCTTTTCTTTCATCTTTTACTACATATTTTTTCTGGACATAATTGATATCGCCGGTTCTTGCTTCCGGCAGATCATGAAAAAGAGACATGAAAACAACTTTTTTCTCGTCCGCTTCAGGGCACATTTTTGCAAGTATATAAGAAACTATACTTATAATGAAGGAGTGTTCTGCAACATTTTCCTCACCATTCCCCAGAAATGAGTAACCAGATCTGGGAAGATTTTTCAAAATTCTTGCTTCAAAAATCAATCCTGCAATTTTATCCATCTATTGTCCAATCTTTAATATATAATCAAATTAACTCTCAGGCTGAAATCAGTCTGCGGTTTTTACACAGATCTGCCATACCTGCCTCTTAATGAAGCCTGGCATATTCAGCAGATTAAGCCAAATCGTCATTGACTGGCAGAAAATAAGTCTAAACGTTCGCCAAACTTTAAAAACACTCAATTTAGGTTGACTTTTTTCAGGCAGAATGGTTTAATTTCTTTGATTTTTCAAGAAAAAACCTGCCGAAAACAAAAAATTACAGGAATTTTTTATGAACCGCTTAATAACAAAAAAAATAATTTTCCTTTCAGCTCTTGCAGCGATTATTTTTACTTCGTTCACAGGCTTGAATGCAGAAGAAATTGAACAAAAGACAACAATAACTTATACCGTCCAAAAAGGAGACACTTTATGGGGGCTTTCCCAGAAGTTTTTTGATTCTGCCTGGTACTGGCCAGGACTTTGGGCTGAGAATACAGATATAGCTAATCCTCATTGGATATACCCCGGACAGCAGATAACGCTTTACAATAAAAATGCAATCGCTGAAATAAAGGAAAAAAAGAAAAAAACCGTTCCAGAGATTGTCCAGGAAATTAAGAAAGAAGAAAAAAAGCCGAATTTCGTTTTCAGAAAAATCAACAAGCTCCCCTATATTTCAATCAAGGAAATAAAACCAGATGCAACTATTCAAAGGGGTGTCACACCTGTTGATATGTATTCGACAACCGATGAAATTTATATAATTGCAGAAAACAGCTCCGAAAAATTCCTTATCGGAGAAAAATATGCAATCTATAAAAAACCTGTTAAGGTTTTCGACCCTGACAACAAAAAATTATTTATTGGTTATCAGTACAATCTTGCCGGAATAATTGAAATTCTCAAAAAAGAAGGTAAATTCCTCCGTGCAGTTATAACCAACACATACAGACCGATTGCAAACGGCGACCTTATCACTGAATTCAATGAAATATCCCCTGATATTTTTCTTAAACCAAGTGTAGCAGGGCTTAAAGGCAAAATCATCAAGGAAAAGGAAGGCGCGCTGTACCTTGGAGAGCACTTTGTCGGTTTTATCAATGCCGGTACATCAGACGGTGTTGAAAGAGGACAGATTTACTCTATAGTTGAAGAGCAGATTGTAAATCTCGACAAAAAAAATAAATTTACCGAACTTGTTCCCATAGGCTCTTTTGTTGTTGTTGATTCCAAAGAAAAGACTTCAGCAGTTTTGATAATAGAATCTGAAAAACAGATTCCAGTAGGTTCATTATTTATTTCTCCAGCAATGTAGCCGAAAATTAATTTCACAAGATAAAAAGCTGTTCCCTCAACGGGTGCAGCTTTTTTTTGGATTACTCCTTAGCGCATAAATATTTAATATCCACCCTGTTAAGCCCCGCTACACCATAACTTAAAAAACATCCCCGATTCATCAAATCGGTTTCCAAGCACATTATAAATTTTAATATAAAGATTGTTTTAATATCTTGGTTAGTTATTGCTTTACCTTTGTTTTTTTGACTGATAAGAAAGGTTTTAATTATTAAAAATCATTAAAAGCCGGAGTTAAAATGGATTTTAAAAGTGTCGAAGATGTTCAGACAAGATTGGAATCTTCAAATTATATACCGTCAAGGGAAATCTCAACTGTAATTTTTCTTGCACAGGCAACAAAAAAACCTGTTCTTGTTGAAGGCCCCGCAGGTGTTGGAAAAACCGAACTTGCAAAAGCGGTCTCACGGTGCATGGAAAGAGATCTTATAAGAATGCAGTGCTATGAAGGACTGGATGAGACAAAAGCACTCTATGAATGGGAATATGCTAAACAGCTTTTATATACCCAGATGGTAAAGGACAAAATAGACCATCTTTTGACTGATGTGACCACAATAAGTGAAGCCGTGGAAAAAATTTCAAGCCAGGAGGATGCCTTTTTTTCCGAAAAATTTATCCAGCCCCGTCCTCTTTTAAAAGCGATCACTTCAGACAAACCAGTGGTTCTTCTTATAGATGAGGTCGACAAATCCGATCCTGAATTTGAAGCTTTTCTTCTTGAACTTTTAAGTGACTTCCAGGTTACAATACCTGAAATAGGTACCATGGCGGCAAAATCAATGCCTTTTGTATTTCTTACATCAAACAATTACAGAGATATGAGCGACGCCCTCAAAAGAAGATGCGTGCACCTTTATATTGACTATCCTGAGCTTCATACCGAACGCCAGATTGTCCAGATGAAAATACCGGGAATAAAAGACGATCTTCTGGACAAACTGGTAAATACTATAGGTAATTTAAGGAAACTCGATCTTAAGAAAAAACCCTGTATTTCAGAAACACTTGACTGGGCAAAGTCTCTTCTTGCACTGGGTGCAAATGAAATTACACCAGAAGTTTTAAAGGACACACTTAATGTAATATGCAAATATAAAACTGATGAAGATCTGGTAAGAAAAAATATTGAAAGCCTGGTATAAAAAATGCTTGAAACAATTTTAAAATTCACTGCATGCTGCAGGGCTGCCAACTTTTATATTTCAACAGCTCAGACTCTTGACTGCGTTGAACACCTCAAGCTCATTGATCCCACTGATGAAGCAGCCTTTAAAACTGTACTTAAAACCAATTTTGTAAAAACCCAGAGGGACAACCCTAGATTTGAAGCATTATACAGACTATATTTCCATGACATGGAGATAGATATCCAGACAGAAATAAATGAGGACAGACAGATAAAAGACAATGTTCTCAACTCTCTCAAAGAGTTTGCTCTGGAACACAACGACCCTATTTTCGATGTTTTAATGGAGTTTCTGTCAGGAGATCCCCACGATTATCTGGGCGAAATAACAGACATTCACAACAGACTTGAAAAACATCAGGCCGCACTTAAGTCAAACATGGGACAGCTGGCTCTGAGACTTGATGTAATGCTCAAAATAAACAAATTAAGAAGCAGGGTTTTAGAGCTTGTAAAAGGTTTTGGAGAAAACGCTGCCTCTGAATCAAGAGAAAATGTGGAGCAGCATTTTGCACATCTCCTTGATAAAGCATATGAAATTCTTACCAAAGAACCAAGGCCAGACAACGTAGGCCTTAAAGACATTAAAAATACAGATAAAAAATATAAAAACATTGGTGAAAAGCCTTTTTCGAATCTTACACCTGATGAAATCGCACTTACCAGAGAAGTGATTGATCAGCTTGTTAAAAAGCTTAAAGATATTGCCTCAAGAAGATTCATGTCCAAAAACAAAGGTGCCCTTGATATAAAAAGAACATTAAAGGATGCAAATAAATTCCAGGGTGTTCCTGTCAACATCCACTACAAGAACAAACCCTTGAGAAAAGGCAAAATTGTAACACTATGCGATATTTCAGGTTCAGTATGGTCTGCGGCAAGATTCATGCTCAATATTCTTTTTTCCCTTCAGGACTGTTTTTCAAGGGTAAGGAGCTATGTCTTTGTTTCCGGAGTATGTGATGTCACTGATATTTTTGACAAAAATGAAATCAACAAGGCAATAGACAAAATAATGTCTGAGGCTGATATAGAATATGACGTCCCCACAGATTACGGTGCAACTTTTTCTGAATTTAAAACCAAACATATGCACGAACTGAATTCGAAAACAACCCTTATTATTATAGGGGATGCAAGATCAAACTACATGAACCCCCACGCAGAAATACTTGAAGAAATGAGAGCAAAATGCAAGAGAATTATATGGCTCAATCCTGAGCCACTTAATACCTGGGATACAGGAGACAGTGAAATGTATACTTACAAAGCCCATGTAAATGAGGTAAGACCCTGCCAGAACCTCAATCAGCTGTTCGACTTTATTGAAGATTTGGTACTTTAATGTCAGCCAGGTCTTTTATAATAATTTAAAATCTTCAAACAGCTAAATTGTTTTTACAACAACAACAGCAGTGTTTTCCAGGGCCCGAACCAGTTTGATACTGACATCACCTAAAACAAACTCTTCAGCCTTTGACAGTTTTTTTCTGCCTATAACAACCATTGTATGATGATTTTTCTTGAAATAATCAATTATTCCGTCTGCAACAGTTGCAAACTGGCCCTGAACAACTTCAGTCTTAATTGCCGTATCAATAAAACCTGCTTCAATAAGTTCCTGTCTTGCATCAACCATGAGAGCTTTGATTTTTTCCGGTTCCTTCTGCATATATCTTTTACCCATAAGCTCTTCACCTCCTGAGGGAATACGTAATATATGGAGAAGCGTCACCTCTGCTTTATCGGGACATATACTCAGTCCGATAAGATAATTCAAAACTGCCTTGGAAGTTTCATAATTGTTCACAGGCACAAGAATTTTATTTTTCAAAACTTCCTCCTAAATTTACAGGGATCTTAAATACCCCCTGAGGGATTCAAGTATTTCGTCAATAAATTCATAATAAATTGGAGTTCCTTTGGAAAAATGAAGCAATATGTCATTTAACATTCTCGGAATATAGGGAAACAGTTTTCTTAGATTTACAAACCTGCTTCTGTCCAGAAGAGAAAAATCGCTTTCCTCAACTTTCTCAAAAAAATCTCCATACGTATATGTATCGTTTTTAATCATGTAAAGATTATGAAACCCTTTGCCTACGGCATACAGGATAATATTTCCCATACCGAACAGATCAAGGCTGTAGGGGTTTTCGGGAGAGTCATAATCATAATCAAAATCTATCCAGACATAATTTCCTGTTTTCCTTTCAACTATAATATGATCATTTCTTATATCTCCATGCTTGAATCCGTTGATATGAAGAACTCTTATTGCTTCAAATGCCTTTAAAAGTTTTTCAAGAATCTGCGGCAGAATTTCATTGAAATATTTTTCATGGGGCATTCTCTGATACTGTTCCATATAAACAAAAAAATTTGATCCTCTTACAATGTCAAGCACTCTTATATTGTTATTTTGAGTATCCCAGAAAACCTCTCCCTGCATAAAGTCAGGATGTCCTTTTATAAGCTCGAGAATCTTGCCTTCCTTTTCCGGACTTCTGAAACACTTTATCTTTGCACCCCCGATTGAAGTTATAAAGCTTTCAAAATAAGTAAGTTTTGCAAGCTTTCTCTCTCCAGTCTCTTTTTCAATGACCCTTTTAACCCAGAATTTAGGATCCTCTACCCCAAACCTTCTTTCTTTTTCATTGCCGGTAACTTCAAATTCTCTGCCATCCAAAACTATTACATCTCCTGTTTCTATGGCAAAAAAATCACTGGTATCATGCACCAGATTAACTTTTGTCATAAAACAAGATCCTCAATCATCCTTAAAGGAAGACTCCCTGCAGCTGCCTTTACAGTTTCAAAAAAATTCCTCAGCCCTGTATATTCAATTCTAAGTCCCAGATGTCTTGCAAACACAGTAAAGGCATCAAGATCATCTTCATGCAGAATCCATGGAGCATCATGATACATCTTAAGCACGCCAAGTACAGCCCGGCCGTATTTGATAGGTACGGAAAGCATGGATACAATCCCTTCCTTCTCAGCGGCCTCAGGATTGATAACTCTTTTTTCTTTTCTTATGTCCTCATAAAAAATAACTTCACCGTTCAGACACTCCTGATTTTCTCCCTGGACAATTATTGGTTCATTTTTCAGATAATTCCGGCTCAGCCCGCAGCTTGCAACCCGAAACAGCTCTTTTTCGCGGTCATCATAAAGCTTGATTGAGCATGCCTTGATCCTGAAAGCACTGCACACTCCTTCGACAAGATGCCGCTGAAGAACACTTAAATCTTCGTAGGTTGAAATCGCATAGCTGATTGCCTTGAATTCCCTTAACTGAATCCTTGCATCAGGTTTACCTGCCATAATCTGATTACCCCTTGAATTAAAATTTTAATAAAAACTTTCGGTTATCTCAAGATTCCCTCATTTCCCGGGGAATCATTTAAATTTTAAATTATCATGATTTCTGTTTTATGATATGAAAACAGAGGAATTTGATAGAATAAGCTTATTTTATAGTTATAAACATTGTTCGTCAAACAAATTATAAGGAGAACTCAATTTGAATATTTTGACTTTTAATCATAAAACTCCTGAAATAAAAGAAAATGTTTTTCTGGCAAGAGGTTCCGTACTGATCGGAAATGTTTCAGTTGGAAAAAACTCATCCGTATGGTTCAATACCGTAATAAGGGCGGACATGGATAAAATATCCATAGGCGAAAACACAAATATTCAGGACAATTCTGTTCTCCACTGCGATGAAGGAATCCCTCTTAACATAGGAGACAATGTAACCATAGGTCACAATGCAGTAGTACACGGATGCACAATAGAAGATAATGTTTTAATAGGAATGGGAGCTACAATAATGAACAATGCAGTAATAAAAAAAGGCTCCATCATTGCAGCAGGCGCAGTTATTCTTGAGAACAGCATCATAGAAGAATTTTCTCTTGCAGCCGGAACCCCTGCAAAAGTCAAAAAAATACTTGATAAAAATACAATCGAATTAATCAAAAAATCAGCTGATCATTATTCCATACTCAAGGACAAATATCTTGAACTCCAGAAATAAAAACTCAGCTAAGCTTTTCTGGATTTTAGCCTCATCCCTTTTAAGTGCCCATGTTATCTGGACGCTTTATATTTTTCTATCTAATGCTGAACTGGCTGAAAAAGCAAAGGCTCTGACAAATGAAAACTTTTTTTTCATAAGTCCCTGCTGTCAGGTTATAAATGAACTTGAAAAAATTTCCACAGCATTTTATTCAGCTGTTTTTTTTACATTTACCACAGGAGTCTTTTTTGCCTCTTCGGGAATAATTGCAGCATTTTGCTATATGAAATTTAAAGGGAAACTCAAATCCATAACCTCAATTTCATATGTTTTAATGCTGATTTCTGCCGGATATCTTCTTGGGGAATATTTTGCAAATATTTTTGTCACTGCTGCATCTTTTTTCATTACTTTAAGATTAAAACCTTTTTTTAATCTGGCTAAAATTTATATTTTACCATTTGTTTTAATTTTGCTTATTCCCTTTTTATACAATGGAAACAGCTTTTTTTCAGATTTCAGGGATAAAGTTCTTCTCACAAACTCTTTTGGAAAGGCTTTGAACAGTTTTTATTATAAATACACTCTTTATCCTGCTGAAATTATTAAGTCTCCATTAAAAAAACAGCTCAAAACCGCAAAAATTGAAGGATTTGACAGCAAAGAAAAAACACAGATTGAATCAATCCTTAAAAAATATAATTATTTTCCACTGGAAAATAAAAACATAAAAAAAGATGTTGAAATTAAAAAAAAACAGAAAAACATTATTGTTAAAACAAATAAAAAAGAATTAAATTTTAACTTCAAAAACTTTATTTCAGATTTTGATAAAACAATTTCTAAAATTTTTGAAAAACAAAATTCATTTTTAAAAAAAACAACAATTACAGGGTTTGTAGTTTTTTTACCAGCAATTATTGTTTTTTCTCTGATAAGCTTATTTAACTTTTTTTTCACATTCTTTTTCAAAAAATATATTTCAAAATCTCTTTCTTCGGTATTGACTGCAGTTTTGATTTACACGATTTTTTTACCTGTGTTCAATACCTCCTTTAATAAAAACCTTACAATTGAACAAAATTTAAAATCTGCAGACAGATTCACAAGGATCGATACTTTGAAATATATTTACCAAAATGACATAATAATGAATATTTCGGGCAAAAATCTTAATTCAGAATATGATGCTGAAAGATACTGGGCAGTACTGACTTTTATTATCAGAACCCCGGAAGATATCGATAAAATAATAGAAAAAACAAATGATAAAAATATCAATGTAAGATGCAAAGCCTATCAAAGACTTGGTACAATACCTGCTCGAAATTATAAACTTTACAAAAAAGCATCTGAGTTTTTAAAATCAGATTACCAAAAAATAAAAGACTGGTACGTTCAATGGTATGCATTCAATTACGCAAAGCAAATACTTCTAAGATAAAAACAAGTGAAATCCTTCTGATTTTCGTTCTGCTTTTCTCAACAGAATTTTTCATGACAGGAATATTGAAAAACCAGGATAAACTGACTTCTGTTCTTATAATAAGAAGTATCGACATATTTATCATCAGCCTGTTTTTACTTTACAAGAAAAACTCAGAAGACAGGTTCAATAAAAACTATATTTCAGAAGGGATAGAAAAAGGCCTGTTAATTTCTTTTTTTACAGGACTTTTGTTTTTTTTAGTTTTCTTTATTTTTTACTTTTTACTTAAAACTAATATTTTATTTTTCTTTTCATCAGGCAGAACTTTAAACGTAAAAGACTTTCTTTTTTTAACT
This sequence comes from Desulfobacteraceae bacterium, assembly GCA_050253255.1. Lineage (GTDB taxonomy): Bacteria > Desulfobacterota > Desulfobacteria > Desulfobacterales > JACKCP01 > JACKCP01. Next base: position 14,993 of record JBFWJK010000055.1, read on the forward strand.
GCCGCCGGAGGGATCATAGGCCCGGTTGCAGAAGAACTTTTATTCAGAGGGATTTTATATACTTATCTAAGACAGCATTATAAAATAATAGGCTCTGTTATTTTAAGCTCAGTTATTTTTTCAGCATTCCATTTGAATCAGAGCTTAGTACCTGCTGTTCAGTTTGCAGGCGGGATATTTTTTGCCTGTTCCTATGAATTTACAAAAAACATTATTGTTCCCTGCATAATTCATATAACAGGCAATATCTTTATTTTTTCAATCCCATATATTTTAAGTTCGGGCTTTTTTTAAATTTCAATTCAAAGCCCTTGAAACCATTTCAAAAACATCTTTGGAAAGATTTTTAGTGTTATATATTTTCTGAAGATTCTTTTTCATCATTTCCATAGTATCCGGCTCAAATTTTTTGAAACTGCTCAAATAGGCCACAAGTCTTGCACCAATCTGCGGATTTATGCAGGAAAGTTTTATTATATAATCAGAAAGAAATTCATAGCCTTTACCGTCTTTTCTGTGAAACCTGGAAAAATTATTTGCAAACGCCCCTATAACAGATCTCAGCCTGTTTGGATTTTTTATTGAAAACAGAGGATGCTTTGTAAGAGCCAGAACACTTTCATATGTATTTTCACCTGAACCTGCAGACTGAACCAAAAACCACTTATCCATTACAACTGCATCATTTTTCCATTTTCTGTAAAAATCGGCCAGAGCAGATTCTGAATTATTATCCTCAAAGGGAACAAGAGCTTTCAGGCAGGCTGTAAGATCTGTCATGTTGTTTCCCTTTTTGTAAAGCTCATAAATAAAGTCACTGTAATCAAGCTTTGAAAGAAAAAAAAGAGCAGAATTCTTTAGTTTTCTTTTAGACATTTCCTCGTTTGAAAGAACATAATCAGAATTGATATTTTCATTAACAAGCCTTACAAAATCTTTTTCAAATGTTTTTGCTATGGTTTTTGAAAAAAAGAGAAAAGATTTTGAAATAAGTTCAGGATTAATTGTAAGCCCCTGATTAACAAGCTCTTCGCATATATCTGATTCAGAAGGAAGGGTTAAAATTTCTCCTATTACCGATTTATCAGAAACTTTATCATTGATTATAAATGAAAATCCATCGAGTATTTTTTCATCTAAAACCGGAGATTCATTTTTTTCTAAGGAAGAATAAATTTTTTGAAAAGACTTGAAAACAGCCCTTTGGGAGGCTTCCCATCTGTTAAAGGAATCTGTGTCATAAGACATAAGAAAAATATCATCCAACAGGCTGTATCCTGCATCAAATCTTACAGGAGCTGAAAAATCCCTTAACAGGGAAACAACAGGTTTTTTTGAAATTTTTTCTACTTTAAATTCGTTGTTTTTTTCTGTTAAAAGAAAAACTGTTTCTTTTCTCGGTTCATTTTCTCCTTCAGGATAAAATTCCATCTGACGGCCAAATTCATCGAAAAAAGCTGTTTTCACAGGAATCGGTACAGGCATTTTTTCTTTTTGCCCCGGTGTTTCCCTTGTTTCCTGTGATGCACTTATTTTTAAATGTCCGGATGCTTCATCATAATCAAGATCAAATTTTACAAAAGGGGTTCCGCTTTGTTCGTACCATCTCATAAATTTGAAAAGATCTTTTCCTGAAGATTTGGACATTGCCTCGATAAAATCTTCACAGGTAACAGCCTGTAGATCATTTGTCTCAAAATAAAGATTCATTCCCTTTAAAAATTCTTCTCTTCCAAGCCAGTTGTAAATCATCCTGATTATTTCCGCACCCTTTTCATAAACAGTTGCAGTGTAAAAATTATTCATCTCAATATAGGATTCAGGCCTTACAGGATGGGAAAAAGGGCCTGAATCTTCAGGGAACTGCCTTGATTTAAGCATTCTTACATCCTTAATCCTTGAAACCGGGCCATATCCCTGTTCTGATGAAAAAAGCTGATCCCTGAAAACAGTGAGTCCTTCTTTGAGGCTTAGCTGAAACCAGTTTGCAAGGGTAATTCTGTTTCCTGTCCAGTTATGAAAATATTCGTGTGCCACAACAGATTCAATATTAAAAAAATCATCATCTGTTCCTGTAGACTGATCGGCCAGAACATAATTTGAATTAAAAATATTCAAGCCCTTATTTTCCATAGCTCCCATATTAAAGGCTCTTACAGCTACAATCATATAAATATCAAGATCATATTCCCTTGAAAAAACCTCCTCGTCCCACTTCATAGCCTTTTTCAAAGAGTTTAGCGCATGATAGCATTTACTCTTGTTTTCAGGTTCGGTAAAAAGCCTTAAAACCACATTTCTGCCTGACATTGTATTAAAATTGTCTTCAACACAATAAAGATCTCCTGCAACAACGGCAAAAAGATAAGACGGCTTTAAGAAAGGATCATGCCATTTAACAAAATGCCTTCCATCGGAAAAAATTCCTTTTTCCACAGGATTGCCGTTTGACAGCAGAACAGGATATTTTTCCAAATCGGCTGTAACAATGCAGGTATACTCGGACAATACATCCGGTCTGTCAGGATGCCAGGTTATTTTTCTGAAACCTTCAGCCTCACACTGACTGCAGAAAAAACCTTCTGATTTATAAATACCCTCCAGGGAAGTGTTTTTTTCAGGATGGATTTCACAAATAGTCTCAATTGTAAAATTATTTTTTTCTGGATAAATTACAAGTTCCTGGTCTTTAAATTCAAATTCTTTTTTCAAAGCCGGCCTTGAGTCGATCAGAATACTTTTGGT
>JBFWJK010000056.1:0-17648 GCA_050253255.1 Desulfobacteraceae bacterium
CATATACCTCTACAATGAAAGCTGTATACCTAAAATTTTTTCCTTTCTTCCGGGAATAGAAAAAATCAACAGAAGCGTTCCTGATTATTCAAAATTCGACACTGCAGTTATTCTTGACTGTAGTGAGACAGGAAGAACAGGAAAATGCAAAAAAATCCTCAAAAGCATACCTGAGATTATAAATATCGATCATCACAGAACAAACAGCAACTTCGGAACTTTCAGAATAATTGATCCCAAAGCCAGTGCAACAGCAGAGATTGTATACAGAATCATTAAAGACCTCGGAGTGGAAATCTGCTCTGAGATTGCATATTCGATATACACAGGAATTTTTACTGACACAGGATCTTTCCGGTTTTCGAACACAAATGCCGAAGCTTTTTCCATATGCAGAGAAATGCTGGATTACGGAGTATGCCCGCATAAGGTCGCGCAGCAGATTTACGGGAGTTATTCTCTTGGAAGAATAAAGCTTATAAATCTGGTGCTTGATTCAATTGAGATATCAGAAAACAGAAAAATGTCTCTCATGGTTCTTACCCAGCACATGCTTAAACAGACAGATACAAAACGCGAAGATGTCTCGGAACTGATAAACTATGCTGAACACATAGAAGATGTAAAAGTTGCAGCCCTCATAAAGGAGGGAGAAAAAGAAGAAAACAAGGACCAGTGCTACCATGTGAGCCTCAGATCTGACGGAACCATAGATGTTTCCAAAATAGCTTTCTCATATGGGGGCGGAGGCCATGAAACAGCCGCCGGATTTTCAACAACCAGACCATTTCCAGAGCTTAAAAAGGAAATAATGTCAATAGCCGAGCGGATCTGAATATACCCAAATGAATGAATTGAGCGGAATCATCCTTTTAAACAAACCTGAAGAACTGAGTTCCAATACAGCTGTAAACCTGGTAAAAAAAATTTTTTCAGCCAGAAAAGCCGGCCACACAGGAACCCTTGACCCCTTTGCCCGCGGACTACTGCCTGTATGCATAAACAAGGGGACAAGACTTGTAAGATATCTTATGGAAAAAAACAAGGAATATACCGGCACAATCAAGCTGGGAGCAGAGACAGACACACTTGACAAAACAGGACGTGTTACTGCAACCTCAGCAGTTCCTCAGCTGAATACGGCTGATATTGAAAACGCACTCAACAGATTCAAAGGTAAAATTAAGCAGATTCCTCCTGCTTTTTCTGCATTAAAACACAATGGAATTCCATTGTACAAATATGCAAGAAAAGGTGAAATGATTGAAAAAGAACCAAGAGAGATTAATATTTTTGAGCTTGAATCTCTTTTTTTTCAAAATGATATTTTAAAAATAAGGGTAAAATGTTCAAAAGGCACCTATATAAGAACCCTTGCATCTGATATTGCAAAAGAGCTTGGAACTCTTGGTCATCTTACAGAGCTTGAAAGAACAAAAAGCGGAAATTTCGATCTTGCAAAATCTTATACACTCGAAGAACTCAGACAGATTAAAGACGAAAAAAGTTTTGAGGAAGCTCTTATAAGCCTGGAAGACGCAACAGATTTTCTGACAACAATAAAAATCGACAAATCTGCAGAAGAAAAAATAACGCACGGCAAAAAAATTTCAGTAAACGAACTTTTTAAGGACATATCAATAGAACCAGACACTCCATTCCGGCTTGTAACAGAAGAAAACAGGCTGAAAGCTTTTATGAGAATGGAAAATAATTCTGATTTTTTAAAATATGATGCGGTCTTTAATTGAAAATATTATCAAGTTATTATATTAGTTTATGAGTCTGCAAAAAATTCAGGAACAAGTCCTGCGGTCTGAATGGAATATCGGATCGATAACTGCAGACATAATTAATTAATTTATTCCAAAATATAAGGAGTTTAAAGTGGTACTTGCAAAAGAGCAGAAAAAAGAAGTAATTGACGGTTTTAAGAGACACGAGGGAGATACAGGTTCTCCTGAAGTTCAGATTGCAATCCTGACAAAAAGAATTATCTACCTTACAGATCATGTTAAGATCCACAGCAAGGATCATCATTCCAGAAGAGGACTTTTGACACTTGTAGGAAGAAGAAGAAGACTTCTTAACTATCTTAAGAAAAAAGATATTTCCAGATACAGAGCAATACTTGGTGAACTGGGTCTTAAGCGTTAAAAAAAACTGAAAGGGCAGAAAAAATTTCTGCCCTTTTCCAGAAAAAATCAATGAAATTTCAACAAAATCCTTACATGACTTCCGCGCAAATAATTTTTCGGTTTTAATATTTTTTCAAACCGGAAAGCTGTTTTTGCGTAAGTCTGAAGGAAGTTGGGATTTCGCAACAAAACGGAGTAATAATGGAACAAATAGTAAAAACAGAAATCGGCGGCCGCGAACTTACAATTTCAACAGGAAAAATAGCAAAACAGGCATCCGGATCAGTAATAGTGCAGTATGGTGAATCAATGGTTCTTGTCACTGCCGCTGCAAGCGGAGAGGGAAGAGACGATATTGACTTTCTTCCCCTTACTGTTGAATATATGGAAAAAATTTATGCTGCCGGCAAAATACCCGGAAATTATTTCAGAAGGGAAATGGGCCGGCCCAGTGAAAAGGCAACCCTGACATGCAGGCTGATTGACAGGCCAATCCGCCCTCTTTTCCCTGACAATTACACAAACGAAACCCAGATTATTGCAACAGTTCTTTCCATGGACAAGGAAAATGATCCTGATATTCTTGCAATGATAGGAGCATCAGCATCACTTGCAGTTTCTGAAATTCCCTTTGACGGCCCAATAGGCGCAGTGAGAGTCGGAAGAATAAACAACCAGATTATAATAAACCCCACAATAGCACAGCTCAATGATCCTCAGTGCGATATAAATATTGTTCTTACTGGTTCAAAAACAGGGATAACAATGGTTGAAGGCGGTGGAAACATTGTAAGCGAATCTGATGTAATGGATGCAATTTTTGCAGGTCATGAGGCAATGCAGCCCATAATTGCAATTCAGGAAGAACTTGTAAAACTTGCCGGAAAGCCCAAAATGCAGCTTCCTGAAAAAAGAGTAAATCAGGATCTTTACAATGAAATAGAATCTCTTGCCAAAGAGGATATAAAATCAGCTCTTAAAACCGAAGGCAAATTCGGAAGAAAAAATGCTGTAAAAAAAGTTAAGGAAAAAGTTAAGGAAGCTCTTCTTGAAAAGTATGAAGAAGATCAGCACCTTATTACTCCTTACTTTGAAAAAATCACAAAGCAGGCAAGCAGGGAAATAGTTCTGAAAGAGAAAAAACGAATAGACGGAAGAGCTTTTGACGAGGTAAGGCATATTGCCTGCGACACAAAAATACTTCCAAGAGTTCACGGAAGCGGTCTTTTCACAAGAGGAGAAACCCAGGTTCTCGGAGTTCTGACCCTTGGTTCGGGACAGGACGCCCAAAGAGTTGAAACATTAAATGGTGATGAATCAAATCCGTTCATGCTCCACTACAACTTCCCTCCTTTTTGTGTAGGCGAAGTTAAAAGGCTTGGAGGTCCCAGCAGAAGGGAATTCGGCCACGGAGCCCTTGCATACAGAGCACTTGAAAAAGTTCTTCCAAATAAAGAAGACTTTGAATATACAATAAGAATTGTTTCTGAAGTAATGGAGTCAAACGGTTCTTCCTCAATGGGAACAGTTTGTGCAGGAACCCTTGCCCTTATGGACGGAGGTGTTCCGATTAAGGCTCCTGTTTCAGGAATTGCAATGGGTCTTGTAAGTGAAGGCGATGAAATTGCAGTACTTTCAGACATCCTCGGTGACGAAGACCACACAGGTGACATGGATTTTAAAGTAGCCGGAACAAAAGACGGAATAACCTCTATTCAGATGGATATAAAAATCAAGGAGCTTCCAAGAAATATTCTTGAAAAGGCACTTCACCAGGCAAAAGAAGGACGTCTTCACATTCTTGATAAAATGCTTTCAGCCATTTCCGTTCCAAGAACCGATATATCAGAGTATGCGCCAAAAATTGTTACAATGAAGATCAAACAGGATAAAATTGCCGCTCTTATAGGTCCTGCAGGGAAAGTGATCAGGGAAATTCAGGCTTCAACAAACACAAATCTTGAAGTCACAGATGACGGTACAGTCAAAATTTCTGCAAACTCCAAGGAAGCCTCTGATGCAGCTGTTGCAAGAATAAACGAAATCTGCCTTGACCCTGAAATCGGAAAGATTTATCCGGGAAAAGTTGCAAGAACAACCGATTTCGGAGCTTTTGTTGACTTGAGCCCAAACACAACAGGTCTTTTGCACATTTCAGAACTTGCAAATTACAGAGTTGCCAAGGTAACCGATATTGTAAACCCCGGAGATGTCATAAACGTTAAAGTTCTCGATGTCACAAGAGACGGCAAGATTCAGCTTAGCCTTAAGGAAGCAGACCCTGATCAGGCAGGAAAAAGCGAGGAAGGCGACAAAAAAAAGAAAGACGGAAAAAGAGGCGGCTTCAGAAAAAACAGAAGTGACAGAAATTCAGATAACAACAGATAACCTATAACTATACGGCACCGGGTTTAAAAAACCGGTGCCGGAGAAAAAAATTATTTATGAAATTATCGGGTCAGTGCAGAACAATTCACCTGAATCCAAAAACAAAAAGCAATTTTATTGATGTCGGTCAAAAAATTCACAAAACAACCCTCTCAAACAGAATAAAAATTATTTCACACAAAATTCCCTATATTCGGTCAGTGACCATGGGAATATGGATTGATGCTGGTTCAAGGGATGAAGAACCTTCAGAACATGGAAGAGCCCACTTTCTTGAACATATGCTCTTTAAAGGAACCCACAAAAGATCTGCATTCGAACTTGCAAAGGCATTTGATGCCATAGGAGGCAATTCAAATGCATTCACTTCTGTCGAAGCAACCTGTCTTTTTGCCCAGGTAATGGATGAAAATTTTTCACAGATGGCAGAAATCCTTGCCGATGTTTTTCTTAATTCAAAATTTGATCCGGATGAAATAGAACATGAGAAACACGTTGTTTTTCAGGAAATAGAAATGTTTGAAGAAAATCCTGAAGACTTTGTAATGTCAATGGTAGACAAAAAAAGATGGGAAAACCATGCCATTGGGAGAAATATTCTCGGATCAAGAAAAACCATAGCACCTATTGGTTCAAATGATCTTAAACATTTTTTTGAAAAGCACTACACCCCTGAAAAAATTACAATAGCACTTGCAGGTAATATAGACCATGATGAAGCTGTTGATATTTTAGGAAAATCATTTGAAAAAATTAGAGTTGCCAAATATGAAACAGAAAAAAGAATAAAGCCCGGCGCCCAGAAAGGTCTTGTTTTTGTAAGAAAACCTATTGAGCAGTACCATCTCTGCATCGGAACAGACGGGTTTTCAAAAAGAGACAGGAACAGATTCAAGGCCTCCCTTTTTACAACAATACTCGGCGGAAACATGAGTTCGAGACTGTTTCAGGAAATAAGGGAAAAAAGAGGCCTTGCATACTCAATATACTCTTTCTTCAATCAGTTTTCAGATACGGGAATGATAGGAGTTTATGAAGCTGTATCTGAAGAAAACCTCATTCCTTCCCTGAAACTTGTTTTAAAGGAAATAAAAAAACTTAAAAACAAAAAAGCTTCCGATGGAGAGCTTGAAAGTGCAAGATCTTTTACCAAAGGGAACCTTCTTTTATCTATGGAAAGTACTGAAAACCTCATGGTAAAGCTCGCACAAAATGAAATTTTGTATAAAAGATACATTCCTTTTGAAGAAACTATTTCTGAAATTGAAAAAATCACCTGGAATGATATAAGGGAGATGGCCGACAGAATTTTTGACAGAAGCACAGTGACAGCATCGGTTATCGGCCCCGATACTTCAGCCAGACAGCAGATAGCAGATATTTTAAAGATTTAAAAAATGACTGAAATAAAAATAAAAATACTTGAACCGGAAATTTATGATACTGATCTTCCCCAATATATGACCCGGGGATCATCAGGAATGGATATAAGGGCCTTTGTAAAGGAACCTGTAATTTTAAAACCTATGGAAATCAGACTGATCCCCACAGGTTTTGCAATGTCAATTCCTCAGGGCTTTGAAGCCCAGATCAGACCAAGATCAGGACTTGCAATAAAAAAGGGGATTACAGTAATCAATTCTCCCGGCACAATAGATTCTGATTACAGAGGGGAAATAAAGATAGGGCTTGTTAATCTTTCAACAGAAGAATACATTGTTGAAAAAGGTGACAGAATAGCCCAGATGGTAATATCCAAAGTTGAACAGGCAAAACTTATACAGGTAGAAACTCTTGAAGATACAGACAGAAATTCGGGAGGTTTCGGTCACACCGGAACCAACTGATTGCCCCAATATTTATTTTTCTGTTCTTGCCAGCGGAAGCAGCGGCAACAGTATTTTTGTAAAGTGCGAAAACACTTCAATCCTTATAGACTCCGGTCTTTCCGGGAAAGAGCTTGAAAAAAGGCTTACAATTATTGGAGAAGACGCAAAAGACCTCAAAGCAATAATAATCTCCCATGAACATACAGACCATATTAAAGGCGCAGGAATTTTATCCCGCCGATATAAAATTCCTGTTTACGGAAACAAAAGGACCATGGCGGCATCGGAGCCGAGCATAAAAAAAACTTTTGAAACAAGGTTTTTTGAATCAGGAACTCCTTTTTTTATCGATAAAATAAGAATAAACCCTTTTTCCATTTCTCATGATGCTGCAGATCCATGCGGATTTACAATCAGGACAGACAGATCAAAACTTGGAATAGCAACTGATCTTGGCATTGCAACCGCTCTTGTAAAAACAAGGCTTAAAAACTGCACCGGACTTGTCCTTGAAGCAAACCATGATCCTTTTCTTCTTGAATCAGGGCCTTACCCGTGGTCGCTCAAACAGAGAATAAAGGGGCGCAGCGGCCACCTTTCAAATGAAGAGGCAAGAGATCTTCTGGGGGAAATAGCAGGAAATAACCTTAAAAATATTATTCTGGGCCATTTAAGCAGAGAAAACAACTGCCCGGATAAAGCTGTTTTTACAGTTTCCCAGGCACTTAAAAACCTGAAATCAGAACTTCTTAACGCATGTGAGGAAAAGCCGACACCGGTTTTTAAAATTTAAACCTGATTTTTTAATTTCCTTAAATGACATTTTAAAATTTTTATGTAATTATATATAAAGTCAATCCAATTAATACCTGAAGAAAACGTTTCTGATTTTTAAATATACTTTTCTCATGAAATTAAAGCTTTTATATAAAAGGATAAAACACCTGCGGGACTGTAATATCACCCGCATAAAAGCATCCTTAAAAAAATGTTCAGTCGTATAACAAACAGTCTTTATTTCCTAACTTTCCAAGAGAGCAGAAATGAAAAAACTACCTTCATTTATTATATCTCTTTTCTTTTTTCTTTTTTCTGTCCCCTCTTATCTTCAGGCTGAAAATGAAAAAATTATTCTTCAGCTTAAATGGAGACATCAGTTCCAGTTTGCAGGTTACTATGCAGCACAGATAAAGGGTTTTTATGAAAAATACGGTCTTGAAGTTGAAATAAGAGAAGGAGGCTACGATATATCCACGGTAGATTCTGTCATAAAAGGAGAAGCCGACTATGGTGTTTCAAATTCAGAAATTCTTCTTGAAAGACTCAATCAGAAACCGGTTGTTCTGCTGGCACCCATTTTTCAGCACTCTCCCCTGGTTTTTCTTTCCAGAAAAACAAAAAAAATTTCCACTCCCCAGGATATGATAAGCAAAAGAATAAAATTCACAAGAAAATCAAGGGATATTGAACTTCTTGCAATGCTTACAAATGAAGGGATTAACCTTTCAGACATAATACATATTGAAGGGCCCATCACAAAAGATGATTATTTTAATGAAAATATCGATGCTGTAAGCGGATATATTACAAATGAACCTTATTTCTATGAAAGCACAAATACAGAGTATAAAGTTATAAAACCTCTAAATTACGGAGTCGATTTTTACGGAGACAGTCTTTTCACCTCTGAAAATGAAGTCAAAAGCAATTTTGAAAGAGTAAAAAACTTTAAAAAGGCAAGTCTTGAAGGCTGGGAATATGCTCTTAACAATCCTGATGAAATTATTGAATATATATTAAAAGAGCTGAAGCCTCAGAAATCAAAAGAACACCTTGAGTTTGAAGCTCAAAGGACAAAAGAGCTTATAATGCACAATCTTGTGGAGATAGGCCATTTAAACCCGGGCCGCTGGGAATATATAGGCAGGTTATTTGCAAAATACAATTTTGTTCCCGAAAACTTCACCCTCGACGGGTTTATCTTTGATCCTGCTCCTAAACCTCCTGATCTTAAAAAATTCAAACTCTCTCTTCTTATACTTGCAGGAGCGGCCACTGTATTTTTCTTCTGCCTTCTCATGCTTATTTTTTTCAACAGAAAACTTCAGCTGGAAATAAATGAAAGAAAATCAGCTGAAAAAAACCTCAGAGAAAGTGAAGAAAAATTCAGAAATATTTTTCAGCAGTCAAATGAAGGAATAATTCTTCAGAATTTCAAGGGAAATATCATCGATGTAAACGCCAGTGCACTTAAGATAATGGGATATAGAAAAGGAGAGTTTTTAAAACTCAACATATCAGATATGATTCTTTCCCAGGACAACCAAAAACTTGCTTCCGCTTCGGTCCACCTCAAAAAATACGGACGGGTTGTCCTGAATCTCAAGGCAGTTAAAAAAAATGGAGAAATAATTTCAATTACAAGCTCATCTGCACTGGTTACGGTTTCCAATAAAAAAGTCATAATGAATGTTGTAAATGATATAACACTGAAACTTCAGCATGAGGAAAAGCTTAAATTCCAGGCAATGATTCTTGATCAGATCGAAGACATGGTAAGTGTTACTGATATTTACGGAAACATTACCTATATAAACCATTCTGAATCAAAAAGAACAGGCATGGAAAAAAACAAAATTACTGGAACAGGGATTGCACTTTTCAAGCCGGATGAAGAGTATAATGCAGCAGAAAAAATCATTGAAACAACTCTTGAAAAGGGGCAATGGCATGGAGAAACAATCAACTTCGATTCCTCAGGGAACCAGATTTTTCTTTATACACGAACAGGGGTAATTTACGATTCGTCAAAAAACCCTGCCGGGATAGTTTTCATAAGCACAGATATAACAGAAAGAAAGAAATCGGAAAAAGAACTTCTTTTAAAGGAAAAACAGTTAAGGCAGGCACAAAAGATTGAAGCAGTAGGTACTCTTGCCGGTGGTATTGCGCATGATTTCAACAATTTGCTCTATATTATATCCGGCAACTGCGAACTGTTGTCCTTAAAATCAGATAAAAAACTCCATAAATATGTGACAAATATTCTTCAGGCAACCGAAAGAGGTGCGGATCTTGTTAAAAGGCTTCTTGCGTTCAGCAGAAAAACTGAAAGCAGGCTTGAGCCTGTTTCTCTTAACCAGGAAATAATCAGAATAAAAAAAATGATAGACAGGGTCCTTCCCAAAATGATTGAAGTAAAGCTTCTTCTTGAAAAAAAAGAAAAATATATCAAGGCTGACCAGGGCCAGATAGAACAGGTGCTTATAAATCTGTGCCTCAATGCAAAGGACGTTATGCCAGATGGAGGAAAACTTGTAATCGGAACAAAATATATTGAATTTTCCAGCCAAACATCACTTCCCTTTAATTCAAAAAAAAATATCCCTTTCGGGAATTATATGCTTCTATGGGTGGAAGATACAGGAACAGGAATGGATGCAGTCACTCTTGACAGAATATTCGACCCTTTTTTCACCACCAAATCCATTGGAAAAGGAACAGGGCTTGGTCTTTCGGTAATTTACGGAATAATTGAATCTCATGTGGGATTTATTGAATGTGAAAGCGCTGAGGGGAAGGGAACCAGATTTAATATTCTTCTTCCTTCAACCAATGAAAAACCGCTCTTAAAAGACAGCCCTGAAGAAACCGTGAGCATTGCCGGAGGAAAAGAAACAATATTAATTGCAGATGATGAAAAAAGCGTATCTCTGCTTACCAGAAAAATGCTTGAAAACCTCGGCTACAAAGTTATCTCAGTTGAAAGCGGAGAAGCTGCTGTGGAAATCTACAAGGAGAGTGCTGAAAATATCGATCTTGTAGTTTTAGATATTGGAATGCCTGGAATCGGCGGCAAAAAAGCAATAGAGAAACTTTTGAAAACAGACCCCTGGATAAAGATAATTGTAGCAAGCGGATATTCAGCTGACGGTCAGATTAAAGATACTCTTGGAATGGGTGTCAGAGATTATATTGTCAAACCTTATACTCAGGCTGATCTTTCAAAAGTTGTCAGAAAAGTGCTTGATTCCGCCTGACCACTCATAACCCCTGCCGTAACGTCAGCTTTTAACCACATATAACATACTGTTTTTTAAAAATTAATCATGATTAATATTTTTTAATGATTTTATAGAACATTTTTCTTGACAAGAAACTTAACGTTAACGTAAAGTTTATACAAAAAAATAAATTCATCATTCGGGAGGAGTTATTAAAGATGAATCAGACAGCTTTAAAAACAGGATGGGAAGACTTATACAACGAAAAACTCTGCAGCGCTGAAGATGCGGCAAAAAGAGTTAAATCGCACGATAAAGTTGCATTAAGCGGCGGAACATGTATTCCTCCGGCTTTCTGCCGAGCATTGAGCGCCCGTGCACAGGAATTAAAAAATGTATTGCTCGGACTTGGATTTGCAATGGATTTCTACGATTTCATGGATCCGAAAAACAAGGAAAGCTTTCACATTGAAACCATGTTTGTCGGACCTGTGGAAAGAATGTGCATGCAGTTCGGGATGGCCCAGTATGTTCCCATTCATCTGGGAGACTGCCCCAGATATGTTGAATCAAGAGGATACAATGTTGTAACGTCTGTTGTTACTCCTCCTGATGAAAACGGATATATGTGCAGATCTCTTTTCGGTTCCTTTCTTCACAAAAAAGATATCGAAAAGGCAGACGTAGTAATAGTGGAGGTTAACAGCAGGCTTCCGAGAATAAACAGCGAAGACTTCATGATTCATGTTTCCGAGGTAGACCATATTATTGAGCATGATGCAGATATATTTGAAGTACCTGAAATTATCATTACAGAAACAGAAGAAAAAATTGCAGCTCATATTTCCGATCTGATTGAAGACGGGTCAACAATTCAGCTCGGCTTCGGAGGCCTTGGAAATGCAATAGGCCACAACCTTAAAAACAAAAAAGACCTTGGCATGCATGCAGAAGTTGTCACACCTTCAGTCATGGAACTTGTTAAGGCAGGGGTTATAAACGGCTCTAAAAAAACATTCATGCCCGGAAAAGTTACAGCGGCATTCTGTGTAGGAACAAAGGCCTTTTATGAATTTATCGACAACAATGAAGATTTTGTATTCAAAGACATCAGCTACATTAACGATCCCCAGATAATTGCAAAAAATGACAACCTTGTTTCAATCAACAATGCCCTAATGATAGATCTCACCGGCCAGGCGGCATCTGAATCTATAGGAACATTCCAGTACAGCGGAACAGGCGGTCAGCTTAATTTTATCCACGGCTCATAACTGTCCAGAGGAGGAAAGAGCATTCTGGCCTTAAACTCAACCTTTACAGACAAAGAAGGTAATTTAAAATCCAAAATTGTCCCCTACTTTCCTCCAGGAACAACGGTTACAAGTCCAAGAACTGAAGTGGAATATATTGTCACCGAGTTCGGAGCCGTCAACTTAAGATACAAAAGCATCTCTGACAGAGCAAAAGCCCTGATAAGCATAGCCCACCCAGACTTCAGGGAAGAACTCACCAGTGAAGCTCAAAAAAACAACTGGATATAAATTAGGCCCGCCTCTTACTGCCTGCACATTTTTTGTGCGGGCAGTATATTTTATCAATGCTTAAAAGTGCATGCTTATTACCAAAAATATTTATTTGAATTAAAAAAAATTTCTGATATCTGTTCAGACTGAAACAGCAAAATCAAATCCGGTTCATTATAAATATTGGAATACGACAATGAAAGAAAACCCGCAGCAGATATTTTCCATATCAAACCTTGCCGAAGAATTTGAAATCAGCACAAGAACCATAAGATTTTATGAAGAAAAAGGACTTATCTGTCCTGGAAGAACAGAAGGCAATCAGAGGATTTACACCAGAAAAGACCGTGCAAGATTAGTTCTTATTTTAAAAGGGAGGAAATTCGGATATTCAATTGATGAAATTTCAGAAATAATAGGTCTTGCAAATATAGATCTTGATGAAATTGACCAGATTAAAAAAACGCTTGAATACGGGAAAAAAAGGCTTGCTGAAATAAGAGAAAGAATAAGTGAGCTGAAGCTTCTTGAAGAAGATATAGTAAGCTTTCACAACAAGGCAAAAGACAGGCTTGAAAAACTTTTAAAGGAAAAAAACGGTAAAAATGCCTGATTTTAAAGTCCATTCTGAAGCAGGAGTAATTGCAGGCTACGGAGCAGGAGCACTAAGCCTTTATTTTCTTGACAAGTCAATTTACCTTTCCGGCCTTATTTTTCTATCAGCATATTCAGGTTCTGTTTTCCCGGATATTGACAGCGACAGCGGAAGAACAATAAATATTATTTTCAATATCCTCTCTGTCTTAGGTGCTTTTACAGCTATTATTTTTTTGGCAGATTCAAATTTTAAATATGCCTTTATTATACCTCCCGGGGTTTATCTTTTTATAAAATTTATTCTTTCATCAGTTTTCAAATATTTTTCAAGGCACAGTGGAATTTATCATTCTGTTCCAATGGCTGTGTTTCTCTCACTTATTGTTTTTCAGATTTCTTATTTTAAAACTGACGAAATTTTTGGCTCTGCCATGGGACTTTCTTTTTTATCAGGATATCTTCTTCATCTTGTTCTTGATGAAATTTATTCGGTTTATGATGTTGAACAAAAAAAATTCGATTTAAAAAAATCACTTGGAACAGCTCTTGCCCTCAAGGGGATAAATAAATTTACAACAGCTTTTGTTTATCTTGGTATTTTTATTTTGGTCTTCATTAATTACAATCCTTTGTCTGAAGCATTTCATTTTTTAAAAAATCTTATTCAGTAATTTCCTCAGACAAAAATTTTTCCATCTATTTGTTGTTAAAAACAATAATAACCTGGGATATAAGAATAAGAAGCATACCTGTTCCTGAAACAGGAGTAAGGGGTTCTCCAAGAAGAAAAACACCTAAAAAAGCTGCCGTTAAAGGTTCTGCAAGGGTCAGTGTTCCAACGGTTGAAACCTTGACGTATTTAAGCCCTCTTCCGTAACACATATAGGAAATACCTGCAGAAATCAGCCCAAGATACAAAACAGCCCCGATCCCCCTGAAACTTAAAACCCATCCAAGGGGATGAATAAAAAAGAAAAAAAGCATGAAAACTGTTCCGATAAGAAAAGAAAATCCTATTACACTGTCTTCACTTCTGGTTTTTATAAGCCTTTTTGCAATAAGGGTGAAAAGTGCATAAAAAAAACCTGCAAGAAGTGCCATTAAAATTCCAAATGTTTCTATCTTAACAGACTCATCTGAACTTTGGGTCAAAAGAAAAAGTCCTGTAACAGCAAGACATGTTGAAACAATCCACCTTATTCCAAGCTTTTCCCTGTCAAAAACAACTCCAAGGATTCCTGCAAAAACAGGAGAGCTTCCTATTGCAGCCATTACACCCACTGCAACTCCTGTATGTTTTATTGCAGAAAAATATCCGAACTGAAACAAAGCCTGACAAAGACCTGTAAATATGAGTACAGGAGTAAAAAATTCCTTAAAATTTTTTATTCTGTTTGTAAAATATGAAAATGAAGTAATAAAAATTCCTGCAATCAAAATCCTGAAAGCACCAAGTACAGCAGGCGAGGCTTCGATAGGTGCATAAACCTGGGCAACCCCTGAAGTTCCCCATAAAAAGGCTGCAACAAGAATTAAGAGCCTTCCTTTTACAGCCTGATTTAAATAATTTGTGCTGTTATTCATTATAAAGTTCCTGAGGTTTTGTTAGTTTTTAAAGATTGAAATTTAACATGAAGTTATTGTTTTGAAAAAAACTTTTAGAACCTGCCGCTGAAATGCCTTGGATCTGCTGAATTTAAAATTAACCGGCCAAAATAAATATTTGAGCCGGTTAAACAATTGAAAAATTATGATTCAATTTTTTTAATACTTGTTTCAAGAGCCTGCCCGGCTTCCTTTACAATACGTAAAACAAGTTCTTCCACCGAAGGAATATCTTTTATTCTTCCCACAGACTGGCCTATTGTAAGCATTGCCTCATCAGCATTTCCCTCTTCCCAGACTTTTTTGGCCCTTTCTCCTGAAATAAGGGGCAGAAGTTCACCAAAATCTCCTCCTCTTTGCTCAACTTCCTCAACCTTTTCCATTATGGTGTTTTTCAATGCTCTTACCTGAAGCCCGAAACCGCTTAAAAGGCCCTGAAGATTAAGGGATGTATCATTTTCATTTTTTTCCACAAGTACTGAGTAAATATTTTTATGTACTCCGCTTTCTTTTGTGGCAAGAAATCTTGTGGCCATCATAATTCCGTCGGCTCCAAGACAAAGTGCTGCCGCAAGACTTTTTCCGTCAGCCATTCCTCCTGCCGCAATAACAGGAATATCAACTTCTTCAACAACACGGGGAACTAAAACCATGGTGGAAACATTGTCTTTATGCGGAAAGCCGCCCTCTTCAAAACCTGCAACTGTAACTGCATCATATCCTACTTTCTGGGCATGAACTGCATGTTTTACTGTACCGACCTTATGAATAACCTTTACTCCGGCCTCTTTTGCCATTGGAATAAACTGGGGGCCAAGAAAAGTATCAACAGGAGCTCCTGCAATTTCAATGGCCTTAACTTTTTTTTCACACGAAATTTTAAAAAAATCCTGCAAAAGCTCAACAGGGAGCCTGATTGAAGGCATGGTGGTAATATTTACTATAAAAGGCTTGTCTGTGAGCTCAAAGGTTTTATCCACAGCCTGCCTGAACTCATCGGCGGAGTTGTAGTTTCCCGAAGTAAGATTTCCCATTGCCCCTGCATTGCTTATTGCAGCGGCCAGTTCCGGCTTTCCGATCCAGAGCATTCCTCCGCACTGGATCGGGTATTTAATGTCAAATAATTCTGTCATTTTTGTTTTCATAAAAAAACCTTTTTAATTTCTGGATTAAAATTACTGCTCTGCTGAAAAAGCACCTGATTCAGAAACAGCTTTTTTTACAGTTTCAATATCAAGATTTTCATCTGCATCAAACTCTGCTTCATTTTTTTCAAGGCTTACCCTTACATTTTTAACTCCATTTACACTTTTTATTGCATTTTTTACAGTATTAACGCAATGCTCGCAGTTCATACCGTTTATCTTTAATTTTGTCATAATAAAGACTCCGTTTTAAGAGTTAAATTTTAAAAACTGTTTACAGTTTAAACATTAATATTTTAAACTCAACCATTATCAAATAATAACATCTTAAAATTTCCTTCAACAAAACACAGGACTAATTTATGGCACAAATAAAAATTTTGGACACCCAAAATTATGAATTTGATCAACCTGTTGAAATAGCCGAAAATATCTGGTGGGTGGGGCATTATCTTCCCGGAGATAAATTTCAGTGTCATGTATATCTCATAGAAAACGGCAAAAATTCTGTTCTGATAGATCCTGGTTCCAAATTGACATTTAAACACACAATGAAAAAAATTGAATCTGTAACTTCTTTTTCAAATATCAAATATTTTATATGCCAGCATCAGGATCCGGACATTACAGGAGCTATGCCTCTTATTGACTCAATTATTTCAAGAAAAGATGCTGTTATTTTAAGCCATTGGAGGGCAATTGCTCTTCTTAAACATTACGGCCTTGAAATACCTTTTGAATGCGTTGAAAAAATGGGATGGCAAATTGATATCAAAGGAAGAATTTTAAATTTTATTTTTACTCCCTATCTTCACTTTCCCGGAGCTTTCTGCACTTTTGATTCAAAATCCAAAATTCTTTTTTCAAGCGATATTTTCGGAGGCTTTACTGACGGTTTCAGCCTTGTTGCCCAGGATGAGTCATACTTTGAATCAATGCGGCCTTTTCATGAGCATTATATGCCCTCAAGGGAAATTTTATTTCATGCTGTATCAAAATTTGAAAAACTTGATGTTAAACTTATTGCTCCCCAGCACGGTTCAATTATTCCTGAAAAACTTATAAATTTTATTTACAACAGGCTCAAAAACCTTGACTGCGGACTGTTTTTAATGACCCATACAAATTCTGACATTATAAGACTTTCAAACCTAAATAAAGTATTAAGAAAATTTACAGAATCCATGGTGATTCATAAAGAATTCCATGAAATTGCAAATTCCTTATTCAATTATATAAAAGAAGTAATCCCGGTCACAAAGCTTTCATTTTACGCTCTTACTGAAACAAATAAAGTTTTTGAATTTGATGACAAATCCATGTTTCGGGGAATTGAAGCAACAATAAATAAAAATCTTAAATCAATTTTTAAACTTTCAAAAGAAGAATTCATTGACAGATACAAGGCTCAGTTTTTTAAGATTGAAGGGAAAAATACAAAAATTATTATCCCCTTGTTTTCAATTTCAGATTTTAAAATTCATGCAATTGCAGAATTAACTCTTAAAACAAATTTTGATTTAGATCCTGAGCTTTCCCACATACTTATTGAAATAAGCACTCCTTTAAGTGTTGCTGTTGAAAGGGAAATTATTCTTAAATCAATGGAAATGGAAAGGCAAAAATTTTATGAGCAGGCAATAAGGGATCCGCTTACAGGACTTTATACAAGGATTTATTTAAATGAGGCTTCAAAAAGACTTTTTGCTATTCATGACAGACAAAAAACGGGCCACATTTTTGCCATTGTTTTTGATATAGATTTTTTCAAATCTGTCAATGACACATTCGGACACATGGCAGGTGATAAAGTCTTAAAAAAAGTTGCAGGTATTCTTTTAACAGAAACCAGAGAAACTGATATTCAGGTAAGACTTGGAGGTGAAGAATTTGCTGTTTTTATTTCATCAACTGATAAAGAACTTCCATTTTCAATGGCTGAAAGAATACGCCTAAAAGTCGAATCTCTTAAACTTGAACCTCCAATGGAAAAAAGACAAATTACAATAAGTGCAGGAATTGCTGAAAGAAAATACGGACAAAGCCTTGAAGAGCTTATTCATAGTGCCGATATTTCGTTGTATGAGGCTAAAAACACAGGAAGAAACTGCATCTGCTCCAACTGCAGATTATGAAAGGCTTAATTTAGCAAAATTTAAAGAGCAGTTCTTTAAATTTTAGAACTGCTCTTTTTGACAAGCTTTACAGTCCTCCAAATTGATCATTGAAATAACCCCCTGTGTCAGGATAGTTGTCACATGAGTTAAAAAACAAAATTTAAGTCAGGGTGCAGAAAGCAAGAAAAATGGTAGGATATGCAAAGTACTCAGATGAGTTTAAAAAAGCTATTGTAGAAAAGTACCTGTCAAACTCTGAAAATTCTGCTAGTTTCATAGCAAGAGAAGCCGCTATTCCA
>JBFWJK010000057.1:0-17313 GCA_050253255.1 Desulfobacteraceae bacterium
CGTATTGAATTTCGGCATCTATATCAAGAATTTCAGCTTCTTCAGCAAGTTCGTAAAATTTGTCCTTTACTATGGAATCCCTTTGATGAATTATTTCTTTAAGCTCAGTTTCAAGGTTTCGGGAATAGAATTCCTTGGCGGTAATTCTGGCAATAAGATGCAAAAGGGCATGATCCTGGTCTGAATCCATATTTTTTCTTCCATAGAAAAAGTATATGAAAAATCCTAAAATCATAAGCCCCAGAGTAATTGCAAAAGCAATTGCCCCAAGACTGAAAAGAAGGACTGAAAGGCCTGTTATTCCAATGATCTGAAGCCATGGATAAAGAGGTGACCTGAAGTCCGGCCTGTAATTTTGTATTTTTGATTCCCTCAGGATAATTACAGCAAAACAGGTGACAATATAAGTTAAAATAAGAATACACGATGCCGCTTTAACAAGAAGAGTTATGTCAAGCAGAATTGCTCCTGACATCAGAGTTGCTGTAAGGATTATTCCTGCTACAGGAGTGCCAAATTTAAGGTTGATAAACCCGAACAGGGGAGGAATGAGCTTGTCCCGGCTTAATGCAAAAGGAAATCTTGAAGCGCCCATTATTCCCGTATTTGCTGTTGCTGAAAAGCCAAGTATTGCAACCAGTGCCATGAATTCGCAGAAATATCTGATCCCTGTGTTTCCTGCCGCATCAGCTATTGGAGTAAGGCTTGAAACAAGCACATCCTTTTCAACAAGTCCGAATATGATTATCAGGGTGATGATATAGAAAAAAACAACACAGAACAATCCCATTATCATTCCAAGGGGAAGATTTCTTGAGGGATTTTTTACCTCTTCTCCAATGCTTGCAACCTTTAAAAGACCGCCGAAGGATATGAAGACAAAGGCTGTTGTTCCGATAAATGAAGCACCTGATGATGTAAAAAAGGGATCAAATCTTGCGAATTTAATTTTGGGAAAACAGATATATGCGAAAATGACAAGCCCTGTTAAAACTGTCATTATGAGGACACCCTGGATTTTTCCGGCATTTTTTGCTCCCATTATATTGACAAATGTAAAAAAAATAATCAGGCAGAATGCGATAATTCTTATGTCATATGAGGCAAAAATGTTTGTAAAGGCGGCCATGCCTATAAGCTGAAAAGCGCTCTTGAGAGAAAGAGCGAAAAATATTATCAGACCGTAAACTGTTCCAACTGCAGCACCCATGGTTCTTTTTATATAAAAATATGCTCCTCCTGCCTTTGGCATTGCTGTTGTGAGTTCTGCCTGGGACAAAAGCCCTGTAAGAGCGAGGAAAGCCGCAAGAATATATGCAAATATGGATGCAGGCCCGCTCTGGGCAAATGCAAACCCGGGAAGAATAAAAATTCCTGAGCTTATTATTGCTCCTGTTGATATTACCCACACATCCCAAAGACCAAGTTCTTTTTTAAGACCGCTCATTATTTATCCCCGAAATATCAGTTTGGCATTGTTTGGTACTTTGCCTTTAAAAAATTCATTTCTCTGGTTGAGGCTTTCAAGATCCATTTCAAATGTTTTCCATCTTCCTGTAAAATCTTTCAAGGCTGCTATTCTTCTTCCTGTTATCGAGTATGGATAATCCCATAAGACAAGATCTCCGGATTCATTTGTAAATCCTTCACCGCTGTACTGGAATATTCCTCTGGAATTAACCCAGGCTTCGGTCTGGAGAAGCGTTAAAATTTCAAAGCCGTCTTCTGTGTCAAAACCTGAGACAGGTACAAACTCATAAACAATATCTGCTTTTGAGATATATTTTTTAACCCATTTCATATTTTTTGCAGGAAGTTTTGTTTCACAGTACTCAATAATTTTTTTAAGCTTTAACTTATCTTCTTCCTTTTTTTCAGGCAAAAGTTCAATGATTATTATCAGTTCAAGGCCATTTTTTCTTACAACAATCTGATTGTGGGTGTCTGTCTTTTCTGTTTCCAGCTCCAGATTTTCAGTAAGAGGCTCATTTTCAAGCCCTGACATTAAAATATCAGAAGTGATTGTTTTTTTGCCCCGGCAAAAAAGTCTTGTCTGGTAGTCCATTGTTTAATAAACCTTATGGTTTTAGATATAATCATTCTTTTAGAGAAAAATCTTTATTTTTCCTTGAAAAAGGGTGAAGTTGTGTATGTATTATTACAATAATTTGAAAAATAATAACAGAGGTGAAATCATGTCAAAATTTAAAAAAGCAGTGATTGCATATATTTCTCCGGGCGGTTCGACAAAAGAGGCGGCATATGTCCTGAAAGATGCTTTAAGTTCAAAAAATATTGAAGTTTCAATGTTTGAGGTAGGGAGAAAAAACAGCTTTGAAGGCGTCAGGAAAGCTCTGAAAGAAGACGGGGTTATTTTTTTCCCGGGCTCTCCTGTTTATGTAAGTAAAATTCTTCCTACAATAAAAGAACTTATTTCTGAAGTGAAGACAGATAAAAAAATCCCTGCTGCTCCTTTTGTCACATGGGGATGTGTCACAAGCGGAATAGCTCTCTATGATGCGGGAATCAGTCTGAAGGAAAACGGTTTTGAAATTGCAGGGGCTTTAAAGGTTCCGGCAGTTCATACAATGACAACCCCCTCTGAAAATCCTCTTGGAGCAGGTCATCCTGATACTGATGACAAAAAAATAATATCTGAGTTTGCTGACAGGCTTTTATCTTTTCTGGAATCAGATGACTACAGTTCAAAATGTCTTGAGCCCGAAGATATTCAGTACCAGCCGGAAGATAAAAAAGCTGAAATGGAAAAAGGGGATGTTTACAAGGCAAGGGCCAATATGCCGCAGAAAATGGTAAGTGAATCACTTTGTACAACCTGTGGAGTCTGTGCTGAACTCTGCCCTGTAGAAGCCATTGAAATGGATCCGTACCCTGTATTCAAAGACAATTGTATAAGCTGTTTCAACTGTTTCAAGCAATGCCCCGAAGAAGCAATCCTGTGCGACCTTGCTCCAGTTGCCGAAAGAATACAGCAAAGGAAAAAAATGTTTAATGAGGCTGATAAAGCCCTTTATTTCATAAAGCAGTGAGTCTTGTTTTCAGGCTGCCCGTTTTTTTGAGGCAGCCCATGTTTTTTCACTTGTGACTGTAAGTCCATCCAAAGTCGTTATGATAAATCATGAGTTTTGTCATTCCTCCGTCTATGGTGATGTCCTGACCTGTGATAAAACTGTTTTCAGGATCGCAGAGAAACATTACTGCATTTACAACATCTGAAGGGATTCCGACCCGTCCTGCAGGATGCTGAACTGCATCCGGCCCTTCAGGTTCATTTTCAGATGTGTCTATCCATCCGGGGGAGATTGAATTTACCCGGACTTTTCCTGAAAGACTTACTGCCATTGCATGTGTTAAAGAACTGATTCCGCCTTTGGCGGCTGTATAGCTTTCTGTATCCGGCTGGCTCATGAGCTGTCTTGTGGAAGAAATATTTACTATGCTTGCCTTAGGGCTGAAATGACTGCTAAAAAGTTTTGTCAAAAAAAACGGAGCTGTAATTCCAACACGGAGGATATAGTTAAAATCATCATATGAGCATGTATCAAGTCCTCCTCTCGACAGACAGGCATTGTTAACAAGATAATCAACAGATCCGCAATCTGAAATAACTTTTGAGGCAAACTGCCGGAGCACTTTTTCATCGGCAATATCACCGACAAAATAATCGTTATCTAAAATATCAATTGTACAGACAAAAGCTCCCCGGTTTTTAAATTCCTCGCAGACGGCTTTGCCGATTCCCCTTGCTCCGCCTGTAACAACTGCAACTTTTTTTTCTGACATAAAGGAATATCCTTATTTTTGTGGTTTTTAAATCTTCATCGGGCTGTTTTTCCCGTTCCAGAGATCTGCTCCTGAATATAAACAGTTAGGGCGAGGTAAAAAATTTAAATCAGGAAACAGTAAAAGTTCTTTTGCTCATTATTGCATTGGCTGAAGAAAACCCGAATTTTTTGTATAAACTCTGAGCATCACGGGTCTGCAAAGCCATCTGTGTATCTTTCAGGGAATGATGAGAAACAATGCATTCCACCATCCACAGTCCAAGACCTTTGCCTCTGTATCTGCTGTCAATTACAATATCTGCAAGCCAGGCAAAAGTTGCGCAGTCTGTTACAGCACGAGCAAACCCTATTTGTTCGGAGTCCTTGAAAAGAGTGAAGCAGACAGACCCTTCAATCATTTTTTCTATAACGTGTCTTGGCCGGGTCTTACTCCAGTATGTTGAAGAAAGGAGCCGGTAAACATAATCGGGATCTGTTTTAGACTTGTCGTCAGTGATTGAATAATTACTTCTGTTCCATTCCATTTTTAGATTTTCCCTGTTCAATGAAAAAATTTTTGCACCGGCTTTTTTAAGTTATTCAAATTCCTGCCACCATTTTTTCAGTTCATCTTTTACTCTATGATTTAATCTTGGTCTTGTTGAGTTTAAGGAAGGAGGATATTCACCCTTTTTGAAACCGATGATTAAAAAAGCCGCTTCCTCGCCAATTGTGGATCCGTTAAGTTCTGCATAGGAGGAAACTGCCCTGTTAACCGGAGCACATGGTTCTGAAGAGTCAAGAAGTTCAATTAAACCCGGAATATCGGATGCTTTTATCCAGTTTACATGCACACCTGAGACAGAAAAAGGGTGTTGAGCGGTTCGTTTTTTTAACATATTTAAAAAGTCGGCCGGGGATTTGTCATGCCAGTCAAAAAAATCACCATAAACTGAGGAATCTGATCTTAAAATATTTTCTGTTTGTAAATATCCGGGATTTTTTTCTTCAGTAACAGTTTCTGACGATCTGCACCCGAATTCAGAAGAAAACAAAAGAAAAATAACAGTTGGGAAAATTAGTTTTTTTATTTTCATATTCATGGAATTTTTATTAAAAAATACATTGCCGGTCATTAAGTAATGAGTAGATAATTTTTTTTCATATAAGCTTTCAGAATAAAGTTGCCTTCAATTAATCGTACTGTCAACCTTTTGCTTTTTATTCATAATAAAGACAGGTTTTAATTGTATGGAGGTGTATTAACTCATTTCCCGGTTCTTTGCTGACTATGGTTATTTTTTTAAAGTTTTTATCTTATCCGGCCGTTTTTTAAGAATTATAAAATTTATTCATTAAAAAGTACTGGCAGGTGCAGCTGTGAAAATAGAAATAAGTGCTTTAAATTCCAATATTTCTTCTTACATGTCAGATGCAAGGGGTTCGGTTCCTGTTAAAAACTCTCAGTCAAATCCGGTCAATGAGGATGTTGTGGAAATTTCCAAGGAAGCGGAGCAGCAAAAAAAACTGGATAAAATTCATGCTGATTTCAATAAAAAGGAGAAAGCTGAGAAATCCGGATCAGGTCAGGGTTTGGCTGGTGATGGCGCCTCCCTTGTTGATGCCCATATTGAAAAACTTAAAAAGCAGATAAAAATGGTTCAGCAGCAGATAAAAAAACTGGAGGGAAATAAGTCCGGGGCAGAAAAAAAAATGATTGAAGCACTCCGCAGTCAGTTAATGGAACTTAACAGTGCATTGATGGAATCTCTTAATTCAAAAATAGCAGATATGGAATCATGAAAAACTGGTTTTTTTCACCGGGCTTGAGCTTTTGGGAAAAGAAATTAAAACAGGAGTGATGTTATTTCAGTCAAAAAGACCTGAAGTCTTTCTGATGCCCTGCCGGGTAAGGGCGAAATCATACTTTACAGGATCCTGAGGACAAAATTCCATAAACCCTTTTGTGATTTCTATTGCAGTATTCATAGAGCCTGACTTTTTTGCGGTAAGTCCGTGTTCAAGCCCGATTTTGTGCATATGGGTATCTAAGGGAACTATGAGTTTTGATTTGTCAATTTTCCACCAGCCGGGATCAACTTCATCATTTCTTACCATCCATCTCAGGTAAAGGTTAAGTCTTTTACAGGCACTTTTTTTTTCTGCAAGAGGCATAAGATGGGCTGGTTTATAAGGATATGCGGCTTCATGAATGATTTTTGAAAAATTACAGGAAGCCTTTAGAATATTTTCGTCATTTTCGCTGTATCCGGATAAAAAGCAGTTTTCAATTGTGTTATATTGTTTTCTTATTTCTCTTATGCTTATTAAAAGACCGGTAATATTTTCGCACTTTGCAAATCTGTGGACAAAATTGCACGTATTTTTTTTGATCCATGAATCAGATTTTAAATCAAGGGTTTTGGCCGGTTCATCTCCAAGAAGATTTAAGATTGATTCTACGGATTTCATTATTATTTTTATGTTTCCGTAGGCAAGGCTGGATGCAATAAGTCCTGCTGTTTCAATATCCTGTTTTCTGGTGTATCTGTATAAAAACCAGAGCGGATCCGGATAGATAAATTCTTTTTTGTTAAAGCTCTTATAAATTGTATTTAATTCTTTTTTTGTAAATTTTTTCATTTGTTCAGACATTTATTGGTTTAAAAAGAATGAATATAAGAGTTTTTAATAAATTTTCAAACTTATGAAAGAAAAATATGGAAATAAAAAACGGTAAGGTTTTGTTCAGCAGCCTTTTAAAGGGAAAGCTTGTAAAAAGATATAAAAGATTTCTTGCAGACATAGAACTTGACTCAGGTGAGTCTGTAACTGCGCACTGTGCAAATTCAGGGAGCATGAAAGGGTGTATCCTGGAAGGTGCCGAGGTTTATCTTTCTCCCCAGAATAAACCTGAAAGAAAGCTTAAATATACATGGGAACTCATAAAAATGCCTGACTCCCTTGTGGGAGTAAATACTTCAATTCCAAACAAACTTGTAAAATCTGCAATAGAATCGGGAAAAATCAAGGAATTTGAAAAATATTCAAAAGTAATTTCAGAAGTTAAGACAAGTGACAATACAAGGCTTGATCTTATGCTTCTGGATGAATTTGATGATAAATGCTACGTGGAAATAAAAAACTGCACCCTTGTTGAAAATGGTAAAGCAATGTTTCCCGATGCTGTAACAACAAGAGGGCAAAAGCATTTAAATGAGCTTATGGATTTAAAGGCAAAAGGTTTTGACGCAGCGGTTTTTTTTCTTATCCAGAGAATGGATGCAGAATGTTTTTCTCCTGCAGATCACATTGACCCTCAATATGGAAAGCTTTTGAGGGCTGCTTTGGAAAAAGGGGTTGATGTCATTGCATATGATACTGTTCTCACCGAAAAATCAATTGAAATAAATAAAGGTATAGAGCTTTGTTTGTAAATTGAGAATTTTATGAACTGAAAATCCAGCCCTGAAAATGGGCTGGATTTTTCAGGGTACTAATCAGTTTTACCTGATGACTGCGGAGTGCTTTTTCTTACTCCGAACAGAAAATAGAAAATAAATCCTATAAAAGGGATAAGTGAAACAATACTCCAGAAAGTTTTCTGTCCTTTTGTCTTAAAGTCCCTTTTGATGCAGTGGGCAAATGAAACATTTGTTAAAATCAGAAATACAAGTCCTATAAAAAACCATATTGTTACAGTTTTCAAATCCATTAATTGTTTTCTCCTATAAGTCTGGAAAGTTTTAAAACTGTTTGAGCATAAGGCATGCTTTTATTGTATCTTAAAATTACAGATATAATTTTTTCTTCATCGTCCGTTTCATCCCAGCCGTGCTTTTTAAGGTAGTTTGCAACACTTGCAATTGCATCGCTGTGGTTTAAGAGGTCTATTTTTCCGTCATTGTCTCCGTCGCTTGCGTAGACAGGGATGTTTGAGGGCATGAACTGGGGTATTCCCACTGCCCCTGCATATGAACCCGTAACTTTTGAGGTGTCATGGTCAAATTTTACCGCAAAATCAATAAACTTCTTCAGCTCTTCATAAGCCCAGCCAGCTCTGTTTTCTGCCCTTTTTTTAAATTCATGTCCTGAATATCTGTTTTTTCTGGAAGGAACAGACTTTCCAACCATTTTCTGAACATGGGAGCTGTCAAGTGAAGCAATGGAAGAAAGGGTCGAAAGGACGGGTCTGTTCCCAGTAAAGGTTCCAAGTCTTGTTTCCACAGTAAGAATTGCTGTTATTATTTCAGGTGGTACATTGTATTTTTCTTTTACTTCTGCAAATGTCTTTTCATATTTTTTTAAATAGTCTTTCCCTTTTTTTACATAATCAGATTCAAGAAATTTGTCATAGTCAAGCTTGTATTCACTCACTGTAAAAAAAAGCCTTGTTGAGCTAAACTCAAAGGTTATTGATTCCGGTGAATAAATTTTTTCTATGTATTCGGGGTCAAAACCGTCTTTTGAAAGTTTTTGTTTTATAAATTCAAAATATGAATGATCTGCCTTCAGGGTAAAAGGTGCAAGACAGAAAAATACAAAAAAGGCAAAAAAAGTTTTACAGTAAAATTTCATATTTGTTTCTCTTTTCATATCCGGCTGTATGTTTAAAGTTGAGTCTTTTTAAAAGTTCAAGGATTTCGCTGAAATATCTTCCTACCTGTTCAGGAGAATGTGCATCCGAACCTATTGTTATGTCAATTTTTTTTTCAAGGCATTTTTCAAGTATTTTTTCCGAAGGATACTGACGTTTCAGAGGGTTTGCAAAACCTGAGGTGTTTACTTCGACCGAGATGTTTTTTTGTTTTATCTTGTCAAGAATTTTATCTGCAGTTTCAAATGCTTTACTGTCTATCGGACAATTTTCACAGAACTTGCAGATAAGATCAAAGTGACATACTGTATCAAAAAAATCATATTCAAGCATATTTTCAATGTTTTTAAAATATTCTTCAGCAAGTTCGTCTTTTTTTATATGGGCATATTCATGTCTTTTTTTTCTGCTTGCAATATTGAAGTCTTTAACAAAATGAACAGAAGCCCCTATCATGTCAAAATCAAATTTTTCGCATATTTCCTGAGTCTGTGCGAAAGAATCGGTATGGAAATCTGTCTCAAGACCGCATTTTACAATTATTGTGTCCCTGTATTTTTGGGCAAGCCTTTTTACTGTATAAAAATAAAGAGGAACCTCTTTTATTGTCATGGAGCTTTTAAAATCTTTTTCAAAAAGGGTCAGATGATCAAGGAAAAGAATTTCTGACATTCCTTTTTCTATAGATTTTAAGATAAAATCTTCAATACTTCCTTTTGCGTGGTTGCAAAATTTTGTATGTATATGGTAATCGGTTTTTATCAATTTTTTAAATCTTGGATAAAATTGTTTTCTGTTTTTTTTAGCATCTTTTGAAGACCTTTTATCATTTTTTTTTATCAAATAAAACCTGAATCGGATTCAGGCAAAATATAAATCAGGATGTGAAACTTGGCCCCAAAAAAAGAAAAAATACTTTATGTCTGTTCAAACTGCGGAAGTACATCACTTAAATGGCTCGGAAAATGCCCGGACTGCGGAAGCTGGGACAGCTTTGTGGAAGAAGTTGAAAAAAAATCGCGGTCAGGAGTAAAAAACAGGCTTAAATCAAGAAAGCCTGTTTCTCTTTCTTCTGTTGAATCTGACAGTGAATCAAGGGTTGAAACAAGGATCGGAGAATTTGACAGGGTGCTTGGAGGAGGTGTTGTTCCGGGAAGCCTTGTTCTTATCGGGGGCGATCCGGGAATCGGTAAATCGACTCTGATGCTTCAGATGGCATCTTCACTTGCATCTCTTGATAAAAAAGTTCTTTATGTTTCGGGAGAGGAATCGGCAAGCCAGATCAAACTGAGAAGCGAGCGTCTTGAATCGTCTGATAAAATTCTTGTCCTTACGGAAACAGGACTTGAGGTTGTTGTTGACTGCGCCTCTGAAATAAAACCGGATGTCCTGATAATAGATTCTGTACAGACACTTTATTCAGAGGAACTCGGTTCTGCTCCGGGAAGCGTTTCCCAGGTAAGGGAAGCTGCCGTAAGGTTTATGGAGTTTGCCAAAAAGGAGGGAATTCCTACTTTTCTTGTGGGCCATGTCACAAAGGAAGGAACAATTGCAGGCCCAAGGGTTCTGGAACATATGGTGGATACGGTTTTATATTTTGAAGGGGATTCAGGAAAAGTTTACAGAATTTTAAGGGCTGTAAAAAACAGATTCGGGTCTACAAATGAAATAGGCCTTTTTGAAATGAAGCAGAGAGGTCTTTTTGGAATCTCAAACCCTTCGGGAGTTTTTCTTTCGGAGCGTCCGGTGAATACAGCCGGATCAAGTGTTACTGCAACAATGGAAGGCACAAGGCCTATTCTTATTGAAATTCAGGGTCTTGTTTCCAATTCAGGATTTGGAGGGCCTCCGAGAAGAACTGTGGTAGGGGTCGAACTCAACCGTCTTGCGTTGATAATTGCAGTTATGGAAAAAAAAGTCGGTATTCACTTTTCAGATCATGATGTTTTTGTAAATGCCGCAGGAGGTGTAAGGGTGTCGGAACCGGCATCTGATCTTGCTGTTGCTTCAGCGGTTGCTTCAAGTTTTTTTGATGTTCCAATACCTGAAGATATGATCGTTCTTGGAGAAATAGGGCTTACAGGAGAGCTTAGAGGCGTTACCAATCTTGAAAAAAGAATTATAGAGGCTAAAAAGCTTGGATTCAAAAAATTTGTTATCCCGGAAAACAGTCTTTCAGAGAACGGTTTTGAAGGTATAGACTTGTATACAGCTCCAAACCTTACAAAGGCTATGGATCTGATTTTTTCTTCAGGACAGGGGAATTAAGGTTATGGCAAAAAAAAAGAAAAGCACAAATATAAATAAATGGGACGACGACTACTATACTCAGCTTGCAAAAAAGGAAAATTATCCAGCCCGGTCGGTTTACAAGCTTAAGGAAATAGATGAAAAGTTCAAAATTTTTAAAAAAGGGCAGAAAATTCTGGATCTTGGATGCGCTCCAGGCTCATGGCTTAAATTTGCATCTGAAAAAGCCGGAAAAGACGGCCTTGTTGTGGGAATAGATCTTAAAAAAACTGAAATTGAATTTCCTGAAAATACAAAAACCTTTCAGGGAGACATTTTTGAAAAGGAAACAATAGATTTTTTAAGCTCATTCGGACCTTATGATATTCTGATGAGCGATATGGCTCCTGATACAACAGGGATAAAATATGCAGATTCCGTAAAGTCAGCGGCACTTTGCGAAGCTGCTCTTTATCTTTGTGAATCTCTTCTTGTAAAAGGCGGTGTTTTTATTGCAAAAATTTTCCAGGGGCCTGACTTTGACAATTTTGCAAAACAGGTTCTTTCAGAGTTTGTGAAAAGAAAAATTTTCAAGCCGAAGTCCTGCAGAAAAAATTCAAAGGAAATTTATATTATTGGAATGGAAAGGAAATAATCACTTAAGGATTTAAATTATTTATGAAAATTTTTATTTTTAAAATATAAAATGCTCAGTTTTGGCTTTACTAAGATTTATAATAAGGGTAAATTAATTCGTTTTTTTTGAGACCAGAAATTTTTAAAATATTTTTTTAAGAAAATAAAATTATTATTTGAAAGGATTGAAAGTATGGCAGGCCATAGCAAATGGGCAAATATCAAGCACAAAAAAAGCAGAGAAGATGCTAAAAGAGGAAAAATTTTCACAAAACTTATCAAGGAAATTACTGTAGCCGCAAAAATCGGCGGAGGAGACCTTGACTCAAACCCGAGACTTCGTGCTGCCGTTGATGCTGCAAAAGGTGCCAATATGCCCAAAGACAACATTGAAAGAGGCATAAAAAAAGGTACAGGAGAACTTGAGGGCGTAAGCTACGAAGATATAAGATATGAAGGTTACGGACCCGGCGGAGCCGCTGTTCTTGTTGAGTGTCTGACAGACAATAAAAACCGTGCAGTTGCAGAAGTGAGACATCTTTTTGCAAAGCATGGAGGAAATCTCGGTGAAAACGGATGTGTGGGCTGGATGTTTGAGAAAAAAGGTTATATAGTTATTGCTAAAGACAGTGCAGACGAAGAAAAACTAATGGAAGTTGCACTTGAAGCAGGTGCTGAAGATATTGAAGAGCAGGACGATTCCTTTGAAATCTATTCTGAGCCTTCAGACTTTGAGGCTGTAAAAAATGCCCTTGATGAAGCAGGTATTAAGTATGAAGCGGCTGAAATAAGTATGATACCTCAGAATGAAACCAGTGTAGACGGTAAGGATGCTGAAAAAATGGTTAAACTTATTGACGGTCTTGAAGACTGTGATGATGTTCAGAATGTTTATACCAATGCTGACATACCGGACTCCTTCTATGAGTAGCTTATGAAAAAAATCTGTTTTCTTTTAATTTTTGTTGTGTCTCTTTATTCCTGTTCAGGCTCTGGAAGTTCGGGGACAGATAACAATTCCAAAACAGAAAGAAGTATTAAAGGCATTGTCGAAATTTCAGGCAATGCCTTTGTTGATTTTGACCTTAAAAATTCCGGACAGTCCATTAACGATACATACACTGTTTCCCAGTATGTTATTCCAGATTCAACAATATCGGGCTATGTGGATTACTCTTCCGACAAGCAGGACTGGTTTGTCTTTTATGCAGAAAATGCAGTAAAGGTAAGCATAGAGTCTCAGCAGGGGATAAATGCTTTTGTCGGAACAAATCCTTTTAATCTCCAGATGTTTGAAACGTATAACCTTGCAGGTTCCAGCCAGTATTATATACAGGTTCTTTCCGGAGGCGGTTCAGGCAGTTATCTGATAAAAATCGAGGAGACAGGGAAAAGCGTATTGTCGGCAGACCTTGATTTTGTGCCAGGAGAAGTTCTTGTAAAATTCAAAGATGATTCAAAAACTGCACAGGGTCTTTCAGCCGGTTTACCTGATAATCTTGAGCTTAAAAAAGATCATGAGTTTTTTCAGGTATACACGATATCTTCAAAAAAGGCACAGGCTTCATCTTCCAGAGTTTCTCTCAAGGAGGAAACAGTCAATCTTATTAAAGAACTTGAGAAAAATCCTCTTGTTGAGTATGCAGAGCCAAATTTTATAAGAAAGCCGAACTATATTCCAAACGATGATTACTATGATATTCTCTGGAATCTTGATCAGATAAGTGCTCCTGAGGCATGGAATATTTCCAGGGGTGACGGTGTTATTGCCGCGGTTCTGGATACAGGTGTGACTGCGCATGAAGAACTCCCGGCTTCAAGGCTTGTAAAAGGCTATGATTTTGTTGACATGGATGAAGATACCTCAGATGCCGGGGTTGAAATTTCCGGCCTCGATTATCACGGAACCCATATTGCAGGCATAATCGGAGCCTCTATGGATAACTACAGGGGGATTGCAGGGGTAAGCCCCAGGGCTTTTATCATGCCTGTGAGGATTATAAAAGAATCGGTCTCTTCGGATAATATTGCCAATGGGATACGTTTTGCGGCAGGACTTTCAAATCCAAGCGGTAAAATTCCTTCCAAAAAAGCGGATATAATCAATATGAGTCTTGGGGGAGAAGGTTATTCCCAGACTGAAAAAAATGCCTGTGATGCTGCAGCGGCTCGGGGAGTGATTCTTTTAAGTTCTGCCGGAAATGAAGGTAAAGATATTGTTTATTATCCTGCCGGTTATTCAAGTGTTATTTCAGTTTCAGCTGTTGATAAAAACAAGCAGATTGCATCATATTCAAATTTCGGTAATTTTATTACCCTGACAGCTCCGGGGGGAGACGGCAGCATTTTTTATGACTTTATTGTCAGTCTGGGCGGTCCAGAACCGGACACATATAATGCAATGGCAGGCACTTCAATGGCAACTCCCCATGTTTCAGGGGTGGTTGCACTGATGAAATCAATTAACAGCAGTCTTGATTCCCAGGATATTTTCAACATGATTTCAAGTGGAAAGATGACAGAAGATCTTGGTGATCCGGGGTATGATAATTATTTTGGGTACGGACTTATTGATGCTGAAAAATCTGTTTATGCCTTAAATGATTTTACATCATATTCATCTGTAAAGGCAGTGTTCAAAAATTCTTCCGATAATATTATTGATTCTTTTAATGCAGAAAAAACATCTGCCAGGACTTTTTCATACACATTCAAGGTCTCGGCTCCTGGTACCTACACAATTGAAGCAGGGATAGATCTCAATAATGACGGCAGATTTGAAGGAATTGGTGAAATCAGTAAATCAGTAAGTATTGTCTATTCGGACAATGATGTTCAGGCTGAAAAAGCTGTTCTTGCTTTTTAGCTGAAAGGGAAGCTTTATTTCCCTTTCAGCCCATGAGAAAAAATTTTTTGAGTTTATTTTGCTCCAAGCATCTTTTCAACGCTTCCAAGAGCCTTTATTCTTATTTCTTCAGGTACGTCCACTTCCCCAAAACCGGTTTCAAGAGATTTCAAAACCATTTCAGGGGTAATCTTTTTCATGTCGCGGCAAAAAATCTTTTCTGAAGCAATATGAAATATTTTGTCCGGGCAGGCATTTTTCAGGGGATAAATATGGCCTGTTTCAGTTGCAATTATAAATTCTTTTTTGTCAGAATTTTTAGCAATTGTTATCATTCCTGATGTGCTTGCAATTTCGTCAGCAATTTCAAGCGTTTCAGGAGGACATTCGGGATGTGCAATTAAAACTGCATTTGGATATTTTTCTTTGGCTTTTATTGCATCTTCTTTTTTCATTTCATTGTGGAAAGGACAAAATCCTTCCCAGAGATGAATTTTCTTGTTTGTATGTTTAGCTGCATACTGGGCAAGGTTTCTGTCAGGTGTCATTAAAACTTCTTTTGCATCAAGACTGTTTACTATTTTAACTACATTTGCAGAAGTGCAGCATACGTCAGAAATTGCTTTTACAGCAGCAGATGAGTTTACATAGGTGACAACAGGGACTCCCTTGAGTTCCTCTTTTCTTTTAAGAAGAGCTTCAGGGGTTACCATGTCTGCCATGGGACATCCTGCATCGGGGTTAGGCAGAAGCACTTTTTTATGGGGCGAAAGAATTTTTGCGGTTTCAGCCATAAAATGAACTCCGCAGAAAATTATTATGTCTGCATCAGTTTTCGATGCTTTGATGCTCAGTTCAAGAGAATCTCCGCAAAGATCTGCAATGTCCTGGATTTCAGGAGGCTCATAATTGTGTGCCAGAATTATTGCATTTTTTTCTTTTGCAAGTTTTCTTATTTTTTCCTTCATCTGAATCTTTCCTGTATTTAAAAATTTGTAATGCTGGCGTTTTCAGGGGGAGTGAAATTGAAGATATTTTCATCAATTTCATTTAAAAATTCTTCATTTTTAAAATTCAGAACTGTTTCGTCACTGCTCTGATTTATTGTTTTCACTGATATTATTTTTCCGTTTTCAGCCAGTACCGTAACCTCAATTTCAGAGATAGCTCCTTTCTCCATAGGAGTCAGAACCAGAATTTTTTTACCGGGTTCTTCAATATCTTTTGATTTTATTTCATAGTTTTTGGAAATGGATCCTATGTTTGAAAGAAAGGAACCCCCGCTCCCCTCTTTGAAGTAGTCGCCTGCACTGGCTATTGTGACCTGATTGTCCTCATGGCTGTATATCCATACTGTATGAGCATCTGTTATTATTTCCTGTTTGTCCGGGAAATTATACTGCCAGTACATTTTGCCTGGATGTGAAAAAATTACAAATCCTCCTGCAGATTGCCTTATATCAAGGGCTTTTAATACTGACTGCTGAAAAAAGTCTGCCTGAAAGGTTTTGTTTGAATATCTTTTTTCAACTTTTTTTATAAGTTCGTCTGTTGTCCCTGCAAAACAAAGTGCAGGAATTAGAAAAAAGATTGAAATAATATATTTAAGATGCTTCATTTTTCTGTCTCCGTTTTTTATGGCTTTTTTATCCGACTCTTAATAAACTACAAAAGCAGGTAAAAAATCAAATTTTTTATACTCTTATGCTAAAATAAAGCATAAATAATTTTAATCTGAATTCTCAAAGTATTGTTATGGAATCTGAAAAGTGAGCCGTAATTTATTGGAAAAAATGAAATTTCCTGAAATAGATTTTTTCAGCCTGAAAGATACAGATCCTGAAGTACCTGATTTGACAGGAGTTCATATATGGGAAATTAATCTCTCTCTTGTTAAGCATAATCTCTTTTTTTTCGAAACAGTTCTTTCTCCTGATGAATATGGGAAATCAATGAAATTCAGATTTGCTGATGACAGGCTCAGATCTTCTGTTTCAAGGGCATGTCTTAGAATTTTATGCTCAAAATATTTATCTGTGTCCCCTGAAGATTTAATATTCAGCTGCACCTCAAAAGGGAGACCGTATCTTTTGTCTGCAGATTTTTCATTCAATGTGAGCCACTCAAAAGATTTTGTTCTGATTGGTTTTTCAAAACTTTCCGGTTTTGGAGTCGATATTGAATATAACAGAAGAATAAATGATTATATGTCAATTGCTGAAAAGTATTTTCATGGGGAAGAGTACGGTTTTTTAAAAAGCCTTGATAAAGATGAGGCAAAAAAAATTTTTCTGAAATACTGGACAGCCAAAGAGTCGTATGTGAAAGCCCTTGGAGATGGTATAGGAAAAAGGCTTAATTCTTTTTACATTAAAGAGCCTTTCCCGGTAAATCAGTTTGCACCAATTCATGAAACTCAAAATAACCCCTGCCGTAAAATCTATGTTTATTCATATGTTCCGCACCAAGATTACTTTGCTGCCTTTTGTCTTATTATGGATTGAGTATTACAGGTAAAAACTGTTGACATTTGTTTGGGTTTCAAATAGTTTGAGCTTCAAAATATATGAAACTCAAACATAATGGCGGTGGTTATGATAGGAAGGTTCGGCAATACAGGTGTTTACAGGGAAATTTTCAGGTCAAAGGATTTTGCAAGAATAATTACCGGAGGATTTTTGATTCCTGCTGGGATTTATTTTGCTTCCATGGAATCTGTGTTTCTGTTTTTCGGGGTTTTATCGGCAGGAGAAGTTCTTATTCTTGCATCTGCAGCACTGAACGGACTTCCTGTTGTGCATGGCGCTGCAAAAGGACTTTTAAACCGGCAGGTAAATGTCGATGAACTTGTGAGTCTTGCTCTGGCTGCCTGCGTAATTACAGGGCATTATACTGAGGCTGCTGTCATTGCCTTTATAATGTCTGCAGGTTCTTTTGCAGAAGAATTTGTAAGCGACAGAGCACGAGGAGCAATTGAGGCTCTTGTTAAAATGAACCCGGATAAAGCTTATGTGGAAATAAAAGGAAAGCTTTTTGAAAGAAATATCGAGGATGTAAAAAAAGGTGATACAGCTGTTGTTAAAGCAGGAGAAACAATACCGGTTGACGGAGTAATAACATCAGGTTCAGCTTCAGTTGATGAATCTCTTCTAACAGGTGAGCCTGTTCCGGTCTTTAAAAAGACGGGAGACTTTGTTTCGGCTGGTACGGTCAATACCGAC
>JBFWJK010000058.1:0-17301 GCA_050253255.1 Desulfobacteraceae bacterium
TTCCGATCTCTGTTTTATATCTTTTTTTAATGGTTCCAATTCCTGCAATAATCTGGAATAAACTTGCCTTTCCATTGCAGCTTTTTGCCGCAGCTGGTGCTTCAAATATTGTGCAGATGCTTGGTCTTTCAGTTTTAAGAGAAGGAAATGTTTTACATCTTGTAAACACAAGTCTTGAAGTTGTTGATGCATGCTCGGGTTTAAGGTCTCTTACTTCGCTTCTGGCTTTAAGCGGTGCTTTCGCATATATTTCTCCATTGAAAAATATTAGTAAATGGATCTTGTTTTTTTCAGCAATTCCAATTGCAGTTGCAGTTAATATTTTAAGGCTGATAATTACAGCATTTGCAGCTGTTTATATCAGTCCTGAAACAGCACACGGCATTTTGCATGATATGTCTGGAATTGTTGTGTTTGGTGCGGCTTTGGCTCTTACCTACTTAATTTATCTTTTAATAAACAAGATTGAAGAGATAAAAAAATGATTTCAGAAAAAACAAGCCAGAATTTTCAGACTGTAAAAATTTTATCAATTTTTCTTATTGTTTTTGGCCATTATGATAAAAATATCCCTTTGATCTGGGTTCCTGTAACCATAGGTCTATTGGTCTTTAGTTATTCATCTGGATATTTTACTGCTGCAAAATATAGTGAAGGCTTTTACAAAAAGGTTTTCTGGCTAAATAAGTTTAAAAGACTAGGATTAGTTTTGTTATTTGCAGACTTATTTCTTTTGATTTTATTTTTAATTCAAAAAAGGCCGGATATCCTCAGTTGGTATACAATTGTAAGTGGTTTAGGTCTAACAGGTATATTAAACTGGTTTTATATACCAAATAAAACACCTTTTGGAGCTGGTTTATGGTTTTTAACTCTTCTCTATATATTTTACATATTTTATCCTTTTTTGTTAAAGTTAAGCTTAAATAAGAAAAAAGCTTATATTTTTTGTATATTATATTCTTTTGTTATGTGGTTACTGAATCAATACAATCCTTACGGGCATGCTTTGTGGCTTACTTCATGTGGCTTTATATGGGGCGTTGTAATGAGCAGGCACAAAATACAATGTGCTAAACAACTAAGTTTATTTTTAATGCTTTTTTCATTATGCTTCATGATTTTTCTTAATTTTATTTTTGTTTTTAAGCAAACAAATTTTTTACTGATGCTTATTTTTAGTATAAATTTCATGCTTTATCTTGAGAAAGTGAATGTATATAATTTTTTTATAAAAATTTTATCTCCCCTGAAAAATACAGTTTTTTTTATTTATATACTACACCCCTACTTGTATTTGAGTATTTTTGATAAAAATATTCCAGATACACTGATTTCAATTGTATTTGTAATATTTTTTTGCAAACTTTATGAAGTTTTCACAAATTTTATCACAAATTATTTTAAATCAATTACTGAAAAAAAACAGATGTCTGAAAGCTCATAATTTAACTAAAAAGTTTAAATTATAAAATGAACATAAAAAGAAAAAAAATATTTTTAACCTTTGATGTTGAAGACTGGTTTCAAGTTGAAAATTTTAAAAAAAATATATGTTTTTCATCCTGGAATAAACGAGACTTAAGGGTTTATGCCAACACAATTAAAGTGTTAGATATTCTTGACTCTTTTCCTTTTAAGGTAAAAGGAACATTCTTTATTTTAGGCTGGCTTGCAGATATTGTTCCGGATATTGTAAAAGAAATTGATAAAAGAGGGCATGAAGTTGCATCGCATGGTTATAACCATGAGCTTTGCACAAAGTTAAATGAAAATGAACTTTTATATGATCTCCAAAAAAGCAAGGAAAAACTTGAGTCTTTAATAAATAAACCTGTTACAGGTTACAGAGCTCCAAGTTTTGCTGTTACAAATAAAATATTGGAAACAATAAAAAAAGCCGGTTATGTATATGACTCAAGCTACAATAATTTTTCAATGCATGGAAGATATGGAAAGCTTGATATATCGTCATGGAAAAAAAGAGATTTTTTCTTTGAAGTTTCAGATAACTTTTATGAAATACCTTTAAGTAACCTTTCAATAGGAAAACAAATTGTTCCGCTTGGCGGAGGAGGTTATTTCAGACTTTTCCCAACTGCTTTTTTCAAGGCTGGTATGAAAATTGTCTTAAAAAAGGATAATGCCTTTGTATTTTATGCCCACCCCTGGGAGTTTGATCCAGATCAGCCAAGGGTAACTGAAGCTTCAAGAGGATTTAAGTTCAGGCACTATATAAATCTTGATAAAACAGAAATGAAATTAAACTCAATAATAAAGTCTTTTAAAAATTATGAATTTTCAGCTCTCAATTCCTGTTTCAATTGAACTCTGTTCCAAAAAAGACAAGAATTCATGGAATGATT
The DNA here is from genome assembly GCA_050253255.1 of Desulfobacteraceae bacterium. Classification (GTDB taxonomy): domain Bacteria; phylum Desulfobacterota; class Desulfobacteria; order Desulfobacterales; family JACKCP01; genus JACKCP01. The sequence continues at coordinate 2,367 of JBFWJK010000058.1, forward strand.
TTGTTCTTAAAAACAAAAACTCAAATCTATATCATTTTTTTGAATGGAAACAAATTATTGAAAAAACCTACGGCCATAAAACATATTATCTTAAAGCCGTTGATAATAATGGAAACATCAGGGGCATTTTACCTCTTGCATATTTAAAAAGCCTGATTTTTGGCAAAAAACTAATATCTCTTCCTTATTTTGATATTGGAGGAATTCTTGCAGATAATATTGAAACAGAAAAAAAACTGCTTGAATTTTCCATTGAACTTTTTAAAAAGCTTAAAGCAGACTGTCTTGAAATACGAGAAAAAAAAGAGTCTGAATATTTAAATGAAGCAATTTTTAATAAAGGTAAATTTGAAAAAAAAGAGTATTTTATAAAAAATACTTCAAGTGACAAAGCAAGAATGGTTTTAAATCTTCCGGATAAAGCGACATATCTTTTTAGCTCCTACAAATCAAAATTTAAAAATGACATAAAAAAACCTTTCAGAGAAAACCTTAAGTTTAAAATCGGGGGAAAAGAGCTTTTAGATGATTTTTATTCAATTTTTAGTGTAAATATGAGAGATCTTGGTTCTCCTGTGCACTCAAAAAGTCTTTTTGAAAATATACTTGAGCTGTTTAACGAAAAAGCAAGAATTGGAATTGTTTATCAAGAAAAAAAAGCTTTGGCCTGTATATTTACAATCGGGCATAAAAAAACTCTTTCAAACCCGTGGGCGTCTTCATTAAAGGAATACAGACATTTGAACACAAATATATTCCAGTACTGGAAAATGCTGGAGTATGCCTGCTTAAACAGGTATGAGCTTTTTGATTTCGGAAGATCGGCACCTTTGGACAATACTTTTAAATTCAAGAAAAAATGGGGTGCAAAACCAGAAAAACTTTTCTGGTACAATTTTTCCATGGAAAACAGCCGTTTGGAGTCTGAAAAATCAAAATTCGGCGGTATGGTAAAATACTGGCAGAAAATTCCAGTTTCAGTGACTCAGATTGCAGGTCCGCAGATAAGAAAAAATATCGGTCTTTAAATGAAAATATTATATCTTGCACACAGAATTCCATATCCGCCAAATAAAGGCGATAAAATAAGATCTTTCAATGAAATAAAATATTTATCTGAGAAAAATAAAGTTGACCTTATTTGTCTTGCTGATGATAAAAAAGACCTTGTCCATGTAAAAGAACTTGAAAAAATATGCGGCAAAGTATCAGTTTTTTTTCTTGATAAAAAAACTGCTCTATTAAGAGGTTTTTTATCGCTTTTAAAAAACAGACCCATATCAGCCGGTTATTTTTATCTTTCTGGTGTTCAAAATGTTTTTGATAAATGGATAAAAGAATCTGATTATGATGCAGTTTTATGTTTCTGCTCTCCAATGGCAGAATATCTGTTCAGATGCGGGTATCAAAAAAAACTAAAAGACATCCATCTTGCAATGGATTTTTGCGATCTCGACTCTGACAAATGGAATCAGTATTCAAAGAATTCTTCCTTTATAAAAAAGAGGATTTATAAAAAAGAATCAAAGCTTTTATCTGAGTACGAAAAAAAAGTTAATAAATTTTTTGATAATTCCTTTTTTGTCTCTTTGCCGGAAGCAGAACTTTTCAAATCAAAATTTCCTGAATGCAAAAATGTATATTCAATACCAAACGGTGTTGATTATGAATTTTTCTCGTTTGATGAAAAAAGAGACAATGTTTACCTTAAAAAAAATGCCTTTTCACCTGTAATGGTTTTTACCGGTGCTATGGACTATTATGCAAATATTGACGCAGTTTTGTGGTTTGCTAAAAAAATTTTTCCTGTAATAAAAGAAAAATATCCGGACTCAATTTTTTGCATTGCAGGAAGTAATCCTTCAGATGAAGTTTCAGAGCTTAAGAAAATCAATGGAATTATCGTTACCGGATTTGTTGAAGACATAAGGCCTTATTACCAGCATGCGGATATAAGTGTTATTCCCTTAAGAATAGCAAGGGGAATTCAGAATAAGGTTTTAGAGGCAATGTCAATGGGAAAGGCAGTTGTTTCAACCACAAAGGCACTTGAAGGCATAAACGCTACAAAAAATGAAGTTTTTAATGCTGATTTTGAAGATGAATTTGCTCAAAAAATAATGGAGCTTTTTGAAAACAGGGAATTAAGGGAAAAAACAGGAAAAAATGCCAGAAATTTTGTGGAAAAAAACTTTTCATGGAAAGTTTCAATGTCTGATTTAGAAAGAAAATTATCTGCAGGAAAAAAATATGATAAAAAATAAAACCATTTTATGCTTTGCAAGCGGTTATGATGCACCGCCAACTGGAAAACATCACATTATGCATCTTCTGGAAAAAGAAAATATTGTCTTATGGGTTAATTATCATGCCTCAAGAACGCCTTCAGCAAGCGGTTCCGATTTGTCGTACATGGCAAAAAAACTGTTAGAAATATTTAAAGGCGTTAAAAAGAAAAGAAAAAATCTTTATGTTTTAACCCCTTTGGTTATTCCTCTTCCCTCATCTGAGCTTGTAAAGAAAATAAACAGAAAACTTCTTATTTTTCAGATTAAGGCTGTTTTAAAAAAAATAAAAAAAGGACCTTTGCAGCTTTGGTCGTTCACACCGGATATTTCTTATGTTTTAGGCAGTTTTAACGAGGAAAGGGTTTTGTATTACTGTGTTGATGATCATGCAGCTTTTTCCGGATATGACAAAGATCAGGTGTTAAGGGACGAAAAGGAACTTTGCGAAAAGTCTGACCTGGTGCTGACAACTTCGACAGCTCTTCAGAAAGCAAAAAAAAGCTGGAATAAAAACACTGTGCTTGTACCACACGGAGTGGATTTTCAACATTTTAACAAAGCTGTCACACAAGATTTAGCCTGTCCTGAAGAAATAAAGAATATACCTTCCCCCAAATTTGGTTTTTTCGGTCTTATAAGAGACTGGGTTGATCTTGACCTTGTAGCATCAGCTGCAGAAAAAAGATCTGACTGGAATTTTATTTTTATTGGCGATGCAGACTCAAATGTGAATCTTTCAAAATATAAAAAATTCAAAAATATTTATTTTCTTGGAAGAAAGAAATATGATGAGCTTCCTTTTTACTGCAGATATTTTGATGCAGGACTTATCCCTTTTAAGGTAAATGAGCTTACCTTTGCTGTAAATCCTATAAAACTCAGGGAATATCTTTCAGCAGGCCTTCCTGTTATTTCTACTCCAATGCCTGAAGTTAAGCTTTACGAATCTCTTGTTCATATTGTTAAAAATACTGAGGAATTTATTGGAGCCTGTGAAGAAATTCTTGAAAATAAGGACGAAGACGCTCTTGGAAAAAGAAGCCACGCTATGTCCAAAGAAACATGGAATCAGAAACTGGATTTGATATGCAGCCATATTCAGTCTGAAAAAACTTGAAAATAAGAGGAGCCAATTAATTGAACTATAAGTTTAGTTTATTAAAAGAATGGCCCAAGCTGGCCTGGGTATGCATTTTGGATAAGAAAAAAAATAATATTGATATTTTTCACGGGCCAAATGTTGAATCAGGTAAAGACTGGATAGTTGAAGGAGTATGGGACGGAGATTTTGAAAAAGGAGATTTTGATAAGACAGACCTGATTTTTGGTTCAGGAGTTAGATTTCGGAATAATTCTGTTGTTTTTGTAAGCGCTGGTTCTGGAATGGAAAGGCTTTGGTATGCTGATTACAGGAATATAATTTTTGTTGCAAACAACCTTCCAGGGTTGCTGAGCGTATCCGGGTTTGATCTCCTTGAGAATTATCGGGATTATTTTTCAGATCTTGCGTCTGCAGAAAGAGTTGGTCTTTTCAGCTGCATAAAAAAAATACCCTCTACAGGACCGGATTTAAATATTGTTTATTTCAATAACTTAATTTTTGAAAACCAGGAATTAAAAGAAGCAGAAAAGCCTTTTAACAAAAAAAAATTTGAGGATTTTAAAGATTACGAATCTTATCTGATAGAATCAGCAGAAAAGATTGGAAAAAATTCAAGATCAGGCAAGAGAAAATTTAAAATAGAGATGCTGGTTGGCCTGTCAACTGGTTACGACTCTATAGCAACTGCAGTTATATCAAAATATGCAGGTTGCAAGAAATCCGTTTCTATTAAAAATGCTACGAGTATATGGAAACGTTCCGACTCCGGAGAAAAAATTGCACAATACCTTAAATTGGACTGTAGCTCCTATGTTCATAAAGCCTCAAAATATAAAAATGAAATTTCTTCCTGGGCGGTGATGGGACATGGAGGAGGAAGAAACATGACAGTTTTTGATTTTCCTGAACCATTAGGGCTTTTTTTCAGTGGTAATTACGGGGATACTGTATGGGAAAGAAATTCTGTGAGGCATAAAGAACCCAAGGTAGGTATGAATATGATGCTGTGCGAGTTCAGAGTAATACAAGGGCTTTTCATTACTACAGTACCTTGGTGGGGTATAAGAAATCTTGATGATATATACAAAATTTCGAACATGGAAGAAATGAAAAAATGGCGCCTGTCGTCGGACTATGACAGGCCTGTTGCAAGGCGAATTATTGAAGAAGCAGGAGTTCCAAGAGGAGAATTTGCATTGAAAAAGTACAATACCGCTTCCAACTCCCCTTTTTGGTGGCCTGGTTCTGTTGAGGCCAGAAATAGTTTTAACAGGTATTTAAAACAAAGAGGGAAACAGGGATACAGTAACTTTAAAGCAGATTTGTTGAGTATCATATATAAAATTTTATATTTAACCGATATAAATATATTTAGAAAATTAAATATCAAAAGCTGGAAACCATGGCTGAAAACACGAGGAAGAGATGAACTGTTCGTGTGGGCAAATCACAGCATGAAGAAACTGTATCCTTTTGATTCAGAATCTGTAAAAAATAAGACTGGATTCACGAAGTGAACAGATTTATCAAATATGGAAGAAATCTTGGTGCAAACTGGTTTGGCCTTTTCGCTAACATGCTCGTTCTATTTTATCTTTCACCCTTTGTAATCAATACTCTTGGCAAGGTTGAATATGGAATATGGAGTCTTTTAACTGTTTTTACAGGCTATCTCGGCATTCTTGATCTTGGCGTGAAAGCGAGTACAGGGAGGTATGTCACTCTTTATATTGGTAAGAATGATTATAAAAGTGCAGACGAAGTAATAAGGACAAGTTTAACCTTTTTTGGTCTATTGAGTTTGTTGATTTTTTTTGTATCTGTAGTTTTAGGGTTTATGTTTCCTCTTTTTTTTAAATCTATTCCATCTGATTATTATCTTCTTATAAAAATTCTTCTTCCGGCTCTTGCACTGAATATATGGGCAACTACTCTAAGGGCTCTGGTTGCAAGTGTTTTAGTGGCACATGACAGATTTGACTTTATAAATATAATCGATTTTGCGGTTCTGATGCTGAGAACGATAGCTACTGTAGTAGTTTTAAAAGCTGGTTACGGAATTATAGGACTTACCGGAGTTGTTATACTTTGCAATATTTTGGGTTTTATACTGACTTATTTTGTTTCAAAAAAAATATGGGGTTTTCTTAGACTGCTTCCTTGGTATTTTTCCAGCCGAAGATTGAAGCAGCTTTTTGGATATGGTGTTGCAGCTTTTTTATCATCAGTGGCAATGAAGGTAATAGGGCAGACAGACCTTATTCTTGTTGGGTCTTTTATAAGTGTGAGTGCTGTTACAGTATATTCGGTCGGAGCCATGATGGTCTATTATTCAACAAATTTTGTTGGTTTTATCGGTATCACATTTTTTCCGCCAGTTCAAAGAGCGGTTGCCCAGAAAAAATACGGAGAAGTGAAGTGGCTGTACAGGAGGCAGGTCCGGCTCGCTTTAATTTTTGGTATCCCCCTATATGTGGGTTTTATAACCTTTTCTGAAGATTTTATAAGACTTTGGATGCTGTCTGATAACTTTCCTTTAATGTCGGTTATACAGGCATCACAAATAATGATAATTTTATCAGTTTCAAAGATTTTTTATGTTTTTACCCTAGGCTCCAAAGAGGTTCTAAACGCTTCAGGTTCAGTGAAAATTTCATCCACAATCTCTGTTATTGAAGCGGTGCTGAACTTATTGATCTCGTTCATTTTAGTTTATTTTTTTGAGTATGGGTTACTAGGTGTGGCTCTTGGTACTCTTGTGGCAAGGATTTTTGTAAGCAGTATTGCCTTTCCATATTATGTATGCAAAAAGCTGGGTTTAAGCAAAACACAATTTATCAAAGATATATATTTAAGAGGAATGATTGCAATCGTTTGTTTTATGACTGTATGCATTTTAGTAAAGGAATGTTTACCAGTCGATAACTGGGTAATGTTTTGGTTAGATGTCTTGATTGTATTGGCTTTCTTTGTTCCAATTTCAATATTAATTCTTGTTCCAAAAGATTTTTTAAAAATTTTTAGGGAGCAAATAAATCAAAAGGTGCTTAAAAAAGTAAAAAAGAAACTTCAAAAAGGCTAATTTTTAACATTTAGTTCCTAGTTCGGGAAGATCTTAGTTGTTAAAAGTTTAATTATTATATTATAAGTAGCCTGACCCATCCAGAAGTCAAATTTGCTTTTGAAGAATTATTGTAGAGATAGATTAACCTCAACATATTGATTATAATAAATTTTTTAAACAGTTTTTCCTGAAAAAATAATTTTTTTGAAGTGTAAAAAGTTTTAAATTGAAATTTTAGGAGAAAGTTGGATATTATGAAAAGGTTCTATAATTCATGCAAAGTAAAAAAACTTTTTTTTAAAGCACTTTCTTTGATGGAAACCAAGCAAGTGTTTGTATTCTTTTTGATTTGTTTTATTGTTTTAGCTTCTAATGTGAGAACAGCAACTGCTAATGGGCCCTTGTATTACCTTGATATTGCCATTCAACTTAGAAAAAACAAATATTATGATAGAGCTCATGAAGTTTTGAATTATGGAATACGCAAATATCCTAATGCTCATCAATTATATCTGGAAAGAGGAGCTTTAAGGTATAGAAATTTGAGGGATTTTGTTGGGGCTATAAATGACTATACTGTCTTTCTCAAACTGGACAAATCAAATCGCCAAAATCATACAAAAATATTTTTAAACAGAGGGGTTTGTTTATATCTGATAGGGCAATATAGACTATCTATTAAAAGTTTTACACATTCTATTCAACTAAATCCAAAATATTCAAAGCCTTATTTATGGAGAGCAAAAGCTTATGGTAAGCTAGGATTGATAAATAAAGCCATGAAGGATTTGAATAAAGTCAGTAAAATTTCTCCAAAATATAACAGAGCAATAAACGATTTAAGGAATCAAATTTACCTTAATAAAAGTTATTAATAGTTTTAAAAAATTACAGGGAGCATAAAGACTTAAGTATTTAGAGAAGTAGTAAAAGAGTCAAAAAAATGTAGGTTTTTTATTTTATCTGAGTTTTTTTCAGGCAGCAATCATCGGTTAAAAGATTGAATTTGATAAAATTTTTACTTTGTAGTTTTCTCTTGTTTTTAGACCGTTCTGAAAGAAAAATGTTAAAAAAATTGGAAGATGAATTTGTTTTTTTGTATTTAATTGAAAATATTTTTTGTGGACGTTAAAGATTCTAAATTGGAATTTTAGTATAAGTTTGGGAGTAATATAGAGGTTTCAGAATGTTATTTGATTTTTTACAAAATTATGAGTTTGATAAGTTAAATGTTTTACATCCGGATGCAGTTAATTATACGATAATTTTGTTTTTTTCCCTTTCAATTTTTTTTTATTTTAAAAAGAGTGAAAAAAAAGGGAATGACTGTTTTTTCTCTGTTTCTCATACTGATCATTTAAGAGGTTTTGCAATTTTTTTTGTGGTTCTTGGTCATTTATGGGTTCATGTATCACAGATCAGGCCGCAGCTTGTTCTTTCAGGTGACTCTGTTGCTGTTTTTTTAATATTATCGGGGTTTGGACTGACAATAACTTCAAAAGAAACCAAAACAGGTTTTAAAAAATTTTTTTCAAAAAGAATAAAAAGGGTTCTTGTTCCATATTGGTTTATAACTGTATTTATATTATTTTTTGATTTTTTATTTTTACATAGGCTTTTAAGCATTAAAGATATTATTTTGACTTTTTTGGGGATTAACATATCTGAAAAATTAACTCATTTGGATTATGCAAGATGGTATGTAACTTTTATTCTGCTGTGGTATTTTTTATTTTTCATTTTTGGAATAAAATTTAAATCAAAAAAGACGAATTTTATTCTATTTGTAATGGCATTTTCTCTGCTTCCACTAAATTATTATTATTTTAACTTTGGATGGTATCAGTTTTTTTCATTCCCTTTTGGTTGTTTACTGGCAAATTACAATGAAAGAATTACTGCAGCCTATAGAAGGAATAAAAAATTATGGATTTTTTCAAGTGTAATTTTTTTGATTATCTTTGTTATTTATAAAGCCGGTATGAGCAATGAAAAAATAAACTCCATAATATTGGAGTCTGTTCCAAACATATTTATTGTTTTTTATTCAGAGTTCAACAGCATTATTTTCGCTGTCGGTCTGCTGATTTTAAGCGGTGTTCTTATGGAAAAAGGTTATTACAGTTCCTTTTTGCTTTTTATTGGAAAGTATTCATATGAAATTTTTTTGATTCACGGAGCTGTTTTGATAAAGTATAACCCAATAATAACGTCAGGGAAAATGTGTTTTTTACCTTTGGAGTTTTTAATATATTTTATATTGATTTTACTATTATCTATTCTTGCATATAGAGGATATCATTTGTTCTATGGTAATAAAAATGCGTAAAAAATTATTTTTAATTTTATTTATAGTTTCGTTCTGTTTTAATTTGTATGTTTTTTTTATTGAATGCATAAGCACTAATTTTGACTGCCTGAATAAAATTTTATCAGATTCTAAAGAAGACAGAATTTTGGATTTAAATATCTACAAAGATTTAACTGAAGAATATTTTTTTTTTAACAAAGAGTATGAAAAATCAAAGATTGTTTTTATCGGAGACAGCATAACTAAACGTTTTAATATAAATGAGTTCACAGGTGAATGTGAAATTATTAACCGAGGCATATTTTATGACACCACCCTGGGATTACTGAACAGAATTGATTCAAACATAAATTCTTTAAAAATATCAAAAGTCTTTATAATGATTGGCTACAATGACTTAAAGATCAGAACCAATAATGAAATAATATCTAATATAAAAAAAATTGTAACTGAAATAAAAGCAGAAAAAGTTTATCTGCAAAGTCTGTTGCCAGTGAGTTTTGAAAGAAAGGAATTAAACAATAGAATTGTTTTTATAAACAGTGAGATTAAAAAAATTGCAGATAATCAAAAAGTTTTTTTTATTGATCTTTACTCTCATTTTAAAAGTGATAAAAACTATATTAACCCGAGGTTAACAAGGGACGGTATTCACCCAAATTATTACGGGAATAAATTATGGTTTTCAGTCATTGAAGAATATTTATAATTTTATCTTGCAGATATTAGTCTAAAATAGCAAAAAGGTTTTTTATGTTTTCAATAAAGACGATGTTGTTTGCCGGTCTGTTCTGTATTTGTTCAATAGGAGCTCTTTTTGCCCCCCATCTTGGAATATACGGTTATCTTGCTGACTATACAATAGGACCGTCCAAACAGTGGTGGGAAGCTCCTTTGTCAGGTCTTGGTATTCGTTATTCTCTTACGCTTGCACTTACTACTTTACTCGGTTTTTTTCTTCAGAAGAGCAAGATGAGATTTGGTTCAGCTTTTTTTCAGAACCAGGAAATTTTAGTCCTTTTTTTTCTGGGAGCGGTATGGTTTTCTTTTCTTATAGGTGATCAGACAGTCGGGAGATACAGCACAACGGATCACCCCACTGTCAAGTTTACAAAAATTATAATTTTTCTTTTTCTTTTTACTCATATTATTACAGATTTTAAAAAAATAGACAGTTTAATTTGGGTTCTGATTTTATGTTCTTGGATTCTTGGAATGCAAGCATGGGATCTTCCGAGAAGGGCGTTTGTCGGGGGGCGGCTTGAAGGAATAGGCGGAGCCGATTTTTCTGAAGCAAATTTTTTTGCCGCTTTTATGGCTTCCATGCTTCCGATAATAGGGATTCAATTCCTGAGGAGTAAAAAATTAACCTCAAGAATGATTTGTTTTTTTTCAGCTGCATTTACGGCAAATGCCGTAGTGCTTTGCAGAAGCCGAGGTGCTTTTGTTGGAATTGCTTTTGGTGCCCTGGCTGCTGTTTTCATGGTTCCCAGGGAGTTTAGAAAAAAAATTATTCTATTGCTTGTTTTAGGGGTAATCGGTGGTCTTTATGTGACTGATCATCAGTATCTTGAAAGACTTACAACAATAGTTGTATCTGAGGATGAAGAAAGGGACGCGTCTGCAAACAGCAGACTCCTGTTGTGGGCGGCAGGTGTTCAGATGGTTATGGACAAACCGATGGGAATCGGAATTGGCAATTGGTATCAAACGATAGGAAAATATATACCAGAATATGATGGAAAAGATTCTCACAGTACATATGTAAAGTGTTTCGCTGAACTCGGTTTTCAAGGCTTTATAATTTTTTCGCTTTTTATATTTACAGCTTACCGGCAGCTTGTTTGGGTAAAAAGGCAGTCAGAACAGTTTGATAAGGAAAAATCAGAGGATTTAAAGCTTATATGTTTTGGCATAAAGATCTCGTTAGTTATATATCTTGCATGTGCCTTAACTATTACAATGATATATACTGAATTAACATGGATACTTTTAATGCTTCCCTGTTGTGTAAGGCGTGCTCTTGAAAATGAAGTGATTTCAGAGAAAATCGGGGAGTAAAAAAGACAAAAAAACAGAAAAGTGGAAAGATCTGGTTTTTATGCAGAAGCTTTGTATTTGAGTGGAGACAGGCTTGGTGCTCTGGAGTCTGTTCAAAGAGGGCTTTTAATGAAATGTCACTGGAACAAAAGACTTTCTGTGCTTCAGGAAAAAATTCTCCTTGGGAAAATTATTGTTTCGCATAAACCTTTCTCGAATTAAATTTATCAATGAAAATCAATAAGTAATCAATATGATTGAACTGAAAGAAAGAAAAAACAAGGTACTCTTTATAGTCTCTGAATTAAAACCCGGAGGAATGGAAAGAGTAGTATTAAATCTTGCAAAAGATTTAAAAGAAAAAAAACATGACCCGGCTGTAATATGTATTCAGGGGTATGGAGTTCTTGCAAAAGACTTAAAAAAAAGCAAAATTCCTGTAAAATCCATTGGAAGTTATAAAAGTCTTGATTTTAAGGCTGTTTTTGTTCTTGGCAGGTATTTGAGAAAAATCAAGCCTTCCATAATAAGTATCCATGACTATTCAAGTCTTCCCTATGCAGTTGCAGCATCTCTTCTTTTCTACAGAGTTCCCCTTGTTTTTACAGGACATGGCCTTTTGTACGAAGGCTTTGAGAATTTAAAAAAAAGATACAGATTTTTTTCTCAATTTTTATCAGGCTTTTCAGCTGTTTCACAAGAAGTTGCAAAAAGGCATAAAAAATTCTTAAATTTAAAAAAAAATATTGAAATAATTCCAAACGGAGTTCCCTTTATAAAAGCTGGTAAAACAAGTGAGCTTATAAGAGAAGAACTCGGTATAAAACCAGATGAAATTTTTTATCTTGCAGTTGGAAACCCAAGACCGGAAAAAGGTTTTGAAGATCTTATAGATGCAGCTTCACTTATTTTAAAAAACAATAGAAAAAAATTTAAGTTTAAAGTGTTTGTTGCAGGAACCCTGAACAAAAGCTCTTACTGCGAAATGCTTGAAAAAAAAATAAAAGAAAAAAAGCTTGAAAATATTGTAAAGTTTCTGGGTTTCAGAAGTGACACTGCAGATCTTTATGATGCGGCAGATGTGTTTGTTCTTTCAAGCAGAAGTGAGGGAATGCCAATGGTAATTCTTGAAGCAATGATGTCGGGACTTCCAGTTGTTGCAACTAAAGTAGGCGGGGTTCCTTCAACAATAAGAGACACAGGCATTCTTACAGAATCTGCAAACCCACAAAAGCTTTCAGAAGCAATGCAGGAAATAATTAAAAATAAAGATGAGCTTGGAAAAAAAACAGAAAATCTTGCACAAAAAGAATACAGTATTGATAAAATGACTGATTCATATTTAAGTTTTTTTAAAAAAATTGTTTCAGGAAATAATAAATGAAAATTCTTTCCTTTTCTTACTGCTTTCCAAATGAATTCAATAAAAACTGGGGAATTTTTGTTTATAACAGGCTCAATGCAATGTCAAAATATGAAGAACTGAAAGTCTGCTCTCCGGTTCCTTTTTTCCCTTTAATCAAACCTGAAAATCACCTAAGGAATAAAAATAAACAAGAATTTAAAAGCCTTGAAGTTTACAGGCCAGGCTTTTTTTATATTCCAAAGTTTTTTAAAAACAGCGATGCCTGGATGTATTCAAGAGGAATTAAAAAATGGTTTTTTAATCTTATGGATGAATGGAAACCTGATATTTTAGATGCTCATTTTATATGGCCGGACGGTGTTGGTATTGCTCTTCTTGCAAAGGAAGCAGGGATTCCTTATTCCATAACTTTAAGAGGGAAAATTTATGAGTGTCTTAAGGTTGAATCACAGAAAAAACAATGCGAAAAAGCCTTGAAAGAAGCATCATCTGTAATAAGTGTTTCAGGGTTAATGGCAAAAGAAGCTTTAAACCTTGGAGCCGATGAAAAAAAGGTAAAAATCATTCCAAACGGTGTTGATAAAAATTTTTTTTGCATAATGGATAAAGCCGAATGCAGAAAAAAATTAAACCTTCCTTTAGATAAAAGAATTCTTGTAACAATTGCTCATCTTGGCCACAGAAAAGGACATTTTGAAGTAATAAAAGCCTTAAAAGAGCTTCCTGAAGATATAATCCTTGTTCTGGTTGGAGGAGAGGCACAGGGGGGAACAATAGACTCAATAAAAAAAGCTGCCAGGGAAAACAATGTGCTGGAAAGGGTTATTGTAAAAGGCTCAAGGCCCTATGAAGAAATTCCTTTCTATTTTGGAGCAGCCGATGCAAGCGTTCTTGCATCATACAGAGAAGGATGTCCGAATGCTGTTTTAGAAAGCCTTTCATGCGGAACTCCGGTTGTTGCAACAAATGTAGGTGCTGTGCCTGATATTCTTCCATCTGAAGCAGGAGAAATAGTTGAACTTTTTTCCCATGAAGAACTTAAGAACGCTCTTTTAAATGTTTTGAATAAAATCTGGAACAAGGAAGAAGTTGTTGTTTCTTCAGGTATTAAATCCTGGGATGAGGTTGCTCTGGAAGTTATTTCGGATTTTTCAAAGATAATTCGCAGCTCTTAAGCTTAATACTGAGAAAAAAACAGTTTACTGAAATAATCCAGCAGCTGTTCCAAAAAATTGCAGTTAAGATAATTCAAAAATAAACGGATATTTTTATGATAGAGTTAAAATCTTTAAAGAAAAAGTCTTTGGACAGGAGAAAAAATGTAATTGCAATAGTAGGCGATACCCAGGTAGGACTTTGGGTGGTAAGAAACCTTGCAATGAACGGGGTAAATGTTCATGCGGTTGTAAGAACAAAAAGCGGACAGCCTGCATGGAGCAGATATTCAAAAAGTGCCTGGATACTTGAGTCTTCAATTGATGATTTTTCTTTTATAAAAGAATTAAAAGAGCTTGCCAATATTGTAAATGCCGGCTCAATCATGCCGGTTTCAGAGGGTTATCATAATGTCTTGATAAAAAACAGAAAAGTTTTTGAACCTGATATTCATATTTTTTCCCCTGAAAAAGAAAGCTTTGAAAAAGCCGCAGACAAGGACTTTATGCATTCAAAATGTCTTGAGCTTGGTATTCCTGTTGCCCAAGGAAAAAGATTTGATCTTTTAATGGATTCAAATCCTTTGGAACTGGGGTTTCCCCTTGTGCTGAGAACAAGAAATCAGAATTCAAATGATAAAATTGCTCCCTGGAAAGCAGAATATGCTTTAAATATTGAAGATTTGAACAGGTTGTATGAGGAAGTAAAAGACTATGCTTACAATATAATAGTTCAAAAATATTGTCCCGGAGCTGAAGATCATGTTCAGGTTCTTATGCATGAAGGTAATGTTTTTATGATAGGCGAATATATAGGAGAGCACCACATGCCTCTTGCAGGAGGAGTTACAGTTCAGAGAATAAGCTGCTTTCATGAAAATCTTTTAAATGATTCTGTAAAACTTTTGAAATCAATAAATTATGAAGGCCTTGCCGGAGTTCAGTTTCACTTTGAGCCTGAGACCGGAAAATATATTTTTCTTGAAATCAATCCAAGATTTATTGGAGGTACTCCAACCCTTATTATGGCAGGTTTTGATACAGCCTTTCTTTTGTGGCAGAGTTTTTTTGAGCCGGAAAAAATGAAAAAAGGAAACTACCGAAAAGGTTTAAGGACAAGAATTTTAGGCGGAGATGTAAACTGGCTTCTTGCCATGATTCGAAAAGACAGACTTCCTCCTGAGCAGAAAAGGATAAAACCTCTTAAAGCTTTGTCATTGTTTTTAAAAAACTGTATTTTTGCAAAAGACGACTCATTCCTCTTAAAGGACCCTTTGCCTTTTATGGTGGATTTTTTTGAGATGGTTAAAAAAATAGGCAGTCAGGCCTATGATATAATTGGTAATCCAGACAGATCCGGAGGAACAAATTGAAACCCGGTGTAATAATAAGCTTTGATGTAGAATGCAGTATGGGAGGAGCCTGGCAAAATCCCGAACTTAAGCCTGTTTCACCTGCAAAGGGAATGATGGGAGAATTTGGAAATAAAAAGCTTGGAATACCTTTAATCTGCGATATTCTTGAAAAAAACAATCTTAAGGCCACTTTTTTTGTTGAACCTTTTAATAAAGAGCTTGGTTATCCTGGAGAAACTGAAAAAGTCTGCTCAT
>JBFWJK010000059.1:0-17297 GCA_050253255.1 Desulfobacteraceae bacterium
CACATACTGTTGATGGATCAAAACCTTAACGACCTTGAACGTGCAGTAAATACCAGTAAAAATGATTATTAAAAAGCACTTTTAAAGTTAAATGAAGCAAAAGAGCTTTTCAAAAATAAAGACCTTGAAATCAGGAAAAATCAAAATTCCTTAAAAAATATAATTGAATTTTTAGAAAAAACTGAAATTGACGAGTCTTTATCCGGCCTTATCGGAACAATTAATGAAAAAATTGAAAACCTGTCTTATTTTGAAAAAAAATATAAAGACTGCCTTGATTTAATAAATTCCAACAGAAAAAAACTTTCAGACAAAAATAAAAATCTCTTAAAAGAAACTGAACATAAAAATAATTTAAAAAAAGACTTAAAAAAAATAAGAACTGAAACAGATGATAAAAACAACCGTCTTAAAAATCTTTTAAACGGAAGGCTTTTAAGGGAATTCAGAGATAAAAAGGACTTTTATTTAAAGGAATTATATTATCAGCAAAAAATCATAAGCCTTGAAGATGAAAGAAAAAAGCTTGAAAACGGAAAGCCCTGCCCTTTGTGCGGTTCTTTGAGCCATCCCTATTGTGAAGGAAATATCTTTGAAATAAATGAAACCGAAAAAAGAATAAAGGAAACTGATGATTTAATTAAAAATGCAGAATCTTTGGAAACTCAGATAAAGGAATCAGAAAAAAAAGAACAGAAACTAATTGAAAATTTAAACCTTGCTGAAAAAAATGAGGCTGTTTATTCAAATGAAATAACAAATCTTAACAACTCAATTAAGTCACTTGAAAATGAGCTTGAAGAATTAAATAAGAATATAACCTCCCTTAAAAACAATCTTTTTAACGAATTAAAACCCTTTGGAATAAATGACCTTTCAAATCCAGAAAAAATAAAATCAGAACTTGATAAAAGACTTGAAAAAAGAACAGATGCAAAAAAAACAAAGGAAAATCTTGAAGCAGACCTTAATAAATCAATTCAGGATATAAAGCATATTGAAGGACTTATTGAAACAGGAAGTTCTAACCTGAGAGAAAAAAAAGACAGCCTTGAAAAACTAAAAAATGAGTATCTGGAAAAAGAGGAAACAAGAAATAAAATATTTGGAACAAAAAATCCTGACATTGAAGAAGAAAAACTTGAGGCAAAAAATTTGAAAGCTGCTTCAAACGAGCAAAATGAAAAAGAAAATTATTCAATGGAAAAACAAAGCCTTGAGTCAATAAAGGAAAATATTGATTCCCTTGAAACAGAAATTAAAAAAAGGGAAAAAATTCTTATTGATCTCGAAGAAGAATTTAAACTTGAACTTAAAAATTCAGGTTTTTTTAATGAAGAAAATTTCATTGAAAAAAGCCTTGTAATAAAAGAGCTTGAAGCACTTGAAAAAAAGGCCAGAAGCCTTGACAGTCAAAAAATTTCAATTGATGCAACAATTAACGACAGAACAAAAAGACTTGATAAAGAACTTGAAAAAAAACTTACAGACCTGCCCTTTGAAGAGCTTGAAAACAAAAAAAATGAATTTGAAGAAAATTTAAAAATTCTTCAGGCTGATACAGCTGAGAAAAATCACAGATTAAAGGAAAATAATTCTTCAAAGGAAAAATCAGAAGAACTTCTAAAAAAACTTGAGATGCAAAAAACCGAATGCTCAAAATGGGACAGACTTCACTTTCTTATTGGTTCTGCAGACGGCAAAAAATACAGAAATTTTGCACAGGGACTTACATTTGAACTTATGGTAAGCCATGCAAATATCCAGCTTGAAAAAATGTCTGACAGATATCTTTTAACAAGAGATAAAAATGAGCCTTTAGATTTAAATGTAATAGACAATTATCAGGCCGGAGAAATAAGATCGACAAAAAATCTTTCAGGCGGAGAAAGCTTTATTGTAAGCCTTTCCCTTGCACTTGGACTTTCAAAAATGGCAAGCAGAAAAGTAAGGGTTGATTCACTTTTTCTTGATGAGGGATTTGGAACCTTAGATGACGATGCACTTGATACAGCCCTTGAAACACTTGCATCCTTAAAGGAAGAGGGAAAAATAATCGGAGTTATTTCCCATGTATCTGCATTAAAGGACAGAATTCCGGCCCAGATTCAAATAAATCCCCTTTCAGGTGGAAAAAGTAAAATTTCAGGTCCTGGATGTACAAAAATTATGGAGTAAAAAATTCAGTGCCCTGAAACTTTTGAAAAAAGATTTATAATCATAACTCCTGAAATTATGAGTCCAAGACCTAAAAAAGCCGGGACATCCAGTTTTTGTCCCAAAAATATCCATGATGTAAGTGTTATCAGAACAATTCCAAGACCTGCCCAGATAGCATAGGCAATACCAACAGGAATTACTCTAAGGGTCAGGGACAGAAAATAAAACGCCAGTGCATAGGCAAAGACTACTATTATTGAGGGAATTAATTTAGAAAACTCTTCGCTTGATTTAAGTGCGGAAGTTGCAACCACCTCACAAATTATTGCAATTATCAGAAAAATCCAGTATTTCAATACTAATACTCCAACATATTTAAAAGTTTTAACAACTGCTTTTCAACAGTTTAATTGTCCGTATAAATAAAAAAACATTAACTCCCTGATTTGTCAACCAGATTAATTTTACTGTATTTTTTGATAGTTAGAGTTTTTACTTATAAATAAAAATTAAATTTCACATTTTTTATTTACTTAAACAACATAAAAAAAGAGGGAAAAATGGAAAAATTATTAAAAACATCTTTTTGCTTTTTTACTGCAGCCGCAATCTCCATGTCAGGCTCATTTGCATTAAAGGCAAGTGCTGATGAGGAAAGTTCAAAAATCCTCAACACAAGGTGCACTGCATGCCACGGCCTTGGAAAAATAAAAAAGGCTGATCACGACAAAAAAGGTTGGGAAGAAACCATTATAAGAATGATGAACAAGAAGAATTTCGGTAAAAAACTCGATCAGAGCCAGGTTGAAAAGCTGGCTCAATATATTTTAAATTCAAAATAAGTTCTGTCTGTCAATTCATTTTAAGGCAAATTTTAAACAGTTTTATAAGCTGTAAAGATTTGCCTTAAAAAATTGTCTCCTCAATCATCCTGCGAAATTCATCCGCACTTTCGGAAACAGACAATAATATCTCTTCATATTTATCAAACTCAAGCACCTTGAAATTTTCAAGTCTTGGCTTGATATAGATATCGGGCGGGTTTCTTCGTATTTTTTCAGCCACTATGGAGCTTTGCATAATCTGGAAAGTATTTAATACGGTTCCAACAATTCCGGGGAAGTTCTTATCATTTTTAGGAGTTTTTTCTCCAGACACATCTATTGCAGCAACTACATCACAGTCATGTCTTATTACATCGAAAGGAAGCGGATTTACCACACTTCCGTCTATAAACACTCTCCTGCCTATCTCAACAGGAGAAAAAATTCCAGGCATAGAAACAGAAGATCTTATTGCAGGAATTAAAGCTCCTTTGGAAAAAACAATCTGTTTTCTCTCCCAGAAATCGGCAGCCACTATTTTTAAAGGAATTTTTAAATCTTCAAAATATTTTACGCTTAAGTTTTCCTCCAGATACTTCTCAACACCTTTACCGCTGAAAATACCTGACTGCCTGAACCCGAACAAATCCATAAACTTTAAAAGACCGAGAAACTTAAGCCCTTTTATTTTTTCATGGATTTCATCTCCCGACATACCCGAAGCATAAAAAGCGCCTGCAACAGCACCGATGCTTGTTCCTGAAATAATTGAAGGCTTTACGTCAAGTTCGTCAAGAACCTTTAAAAAGGCAATGTGAGAAAGCCCTTTTGCTCCGCCTCCTCCAAGGGAAAGTCCTATTTTTTTCAAAAGACCTCCTACAGTACAGGTGAGAAAAGACTTGCAATTCTTACAATCAGCCTGAAAAACCAGCTGTTGCGCCTTCTGTCCGGATAAATTACAAGTTCTGACATCAGAATATCCTTTTCAAGCATCGCGCCCACATCACGTGCAAAAGACTTATCCTTTACTAAAAAATTCATTTCAAAATTAAGATAAAATGACCTGTTGTCAAGATTTGCGCTTCCAACCCCTGCCCACTCATCATCAAAAAGGATAACCTTCTGATGCATGAAGCCCGGGGTATATCTGTAAATTTTAATTCCGGGAATAAAAAGCCTTGGAAGGTATGAGAAAGAGGCAAGATATACAATTTTTTTATCCGGAATACCCGGCAGAATTATCTTTACATCCACTCCTCTGAGAGCTGCAAGCTGAAGAGCTTCAACCACTGAATGATCGGGTACAAAATAAGGACTTGCAATCCAGATTCTTTTTCTGGCTGAATTTATCGAATTCAGAAAAAAAAGAAGACAGGTATCAAGCCTGTGGCTCGGGTCAGTAGGTACAGGCAGGGTGCACACATCCCCTTTTTCAGATATGAAAGCATTTACCGGGAAATCGAGAACCTTTCTTGAAGCCCAGAACCAGTCAGATATGAATGTAAGCTGAATGCCAAGGACAGAAGGACCTTCGGCATAAATATGCGTATCGCGCCACTCGCCGTATTTTCTGGTTTTCCTCACGTATTCGTCGCCAATATTGTGTCCGCCCACAAAAGCGGATTTTCCGTCTATTACAACTATCTTTCTGTGATTTCTGAAATTAAGCTGAAATCTGTTTCTTTTACCCCTTGTGGTAAAAAAGGGTCTGATTTCAGCACCTGCATTTTTAAGTTCTTCAATATAAGTCTTATCCAGACTTCTCGACCCGATTTCATCGTAAATAAAATATATTGAAACGCCCTTTCCTGCTTTTTCAACCAGAAGGTCCTTGAGCTTTTTCCCTGTTGTATCGTTTCTTACAATGAAAAACTCAATCAGAATATAAGACTCTGCATTTTCAATTGCTTTAAACAGTTCTCTGAAAGTGTTTTTACCGTTTACCAGAAGCTTTACATAATTTCCCGAAGTAAAGGGCATTCCTGCAAGATATGAAAAAACATTTCCTGTACTTTCTGTCTTGCTGTTTCCGTTTTCGGATAAAAGAGAATGCTTTTTCATTTCGTTGAGTGTTCTCCCGGCAAAATTGCTTGAAAGCATATTTCCTGCTCTCAGAGCCTCTACATAGCCATTGAATTTGTTTCTCCCGAATATCCAGTACAAAGGGATTCCAAGCCATGGAAATGTTATAAGGACAATGGCCCATGCAATTGCTCCCTGAGAGGTTCTTGTATGAAGAACAGCATAAAGAGCTGTAAGAATACCTGTTATTTCAACAACTGCAAAAATCACGGCATAAAGAAGTGCAAGAAAAGACAATGGATTACCTCACACATTGAATTTAAAAAATAATTGAAAACAGTACAGCGAATCATTAAAGGATATACCATGATGACGGAATTTTAAATTTAATTTTTTGATTATTTAAATGAGGAAAGATTTTTATGGGGTGAGTGAAGGGATTCGAACCCTCGACAACCAGGACCACAACCTGGGGCTCTGCCAACTGAGCTACACCCACCATAAAAACAAAGACTTTTTAGCAGTTAGTTTCATATTAGGCAAGAACTTTTTTATAATTTTTATTTGTAACCCCATGCACTCAGACATCAGGTCAGAAATTTCCGCATCAGGACAGTTCAAAAAAATCTTGCTGCAAAAAATTTACAATTAAATAAAACAGTTATATTTAAAATATACGCTGCTGCAGTCACCCGGTTTTTATTTTCTCTATTGTCAGGCATGACCAGACCCTGGATAAGCAGACTCTTACTCATTCAGAGCGGCGTCTGTAAAGACACTGAGACCGGCAATTACTTATTCAGATATAATAATTCAGCTGTAAAGCGCAATTATCACTGTTGACCGCCAAACCTTATTATATTAATCTGCCCTGAATTTAAAAAATTAAATCTTCTCCGTAAAACTGAAATATTCTGATTGACCTGAAACTGAAATTTTTGTTTAAGTTCATAATTAGTGATTGGCCGAAAACGAAAATTTTTTGTTCAGTTCAAGGAAGATTAAAAATTTAACCTTCAGAATACATGTAGTATTTTGAGGATTAAATTTTGAATCTGACTTAAGAATGGACAAAAAAGGCCGTTCAGCAACTAATTAAACGTTTATTGGAACATTAACATAAACACCGAAAACCAGAGGTGTAAAAATAGTGAAAGAATTAATACTTGGAACTGCCGGACATATAGATCACGGCAAGACAAGCCTTGTAAAGGCACTGACCGGAACAAATACAGACAGACTCAAAGAAGAGCAGAAAAGAGGTATTACAATAGAGCTTGGGTTTGCTTCCCTTGATCTTCCGGGGGGGACTCATCTTGGAATTGTTGATGTGCCGGGTCATGAAAAATTTGTAAAAAACATGGTTGCAGGAGCTTCGGGGATCGATCTTGTTGCAATGATTATTGCAGCTGACGAAGGTGTAATGCCCCAGACCAGAGAGCACATGGATATCTGTTCCCTGCTCGGGATAAGGCACGGACTTACAATTGTGACAAAGGCCGATCTTGTTGATGAAGAATTAAAAGAACTTGCAAAGGAAGATATTGAAGAGTTTGTTAAAGATACTTTTCTTGAAGATGCGCCCTTAATTTTTGTATCCTCCCACACAGGAGAAGGTCTTGAGGAGCTTAAAAATCAGCTGGAAGCAATAGCTGACAAAATTCCTTCCAGAGAAAAATCATGGTTTTACAGACTTCCCATAGACAGAGTCTTTACAATGAAAGGTTTTGGAACTGTAATTACAGGTACTTCCCTTTCAGGTGAGATTGAAACAGGTGAAACAATTACAATTTATCCAAAAGGGACCCAGACTAAAGTAAGAGGTCTTCAAACCCACAATCAAAGCGTTGAAAAAGCTTTTGCAGGAATGAGAACTGCTGTAAACCTCCAGGGGATTTCAAAGGAAACCATTGAACGGGGAGAAATAATTGCAACCAAAGACTCACTTACCCCTTCATACATGATAGACGCATATTTCACCTATCTCAAATCGAATAAAAAGCCTCTTAAAAACAGAACACGAATAAGATTTCATTCAGGCACATCGGAAACCATGGGGAATATAATTCTTCTTGACAGAGAAACAGCCGAACCCGGAGAAACAATACCTGTTCAGTTCAGACTGGAGTCTCCTGTCTGCTGTGTAAAAGACGACGGATTTGTTGCAAGGGGCTATTCGCCGGTTTACACTCTTGGCGGCGGATTTGTCCTGAATCCAGTCCCTGCAAAACATAAACGGTTCAATGAAGAAACACGGGAACTGTTTGAAAATCTCAAAAACGGTTCCATTTCTGAAAAAATTCTTGCAGTAGTAAAAAACTCAGGATTCAGGGGGAGCGATTTGAGACAGCTTGCAATATGCACCCATATTCACGGAAAAAAGCTGGATCAGGAAATTTCATCTCTTCTTTCAAAAAATTTAATCATAACAACAGATAAGGAAAATCCAAGATATTTCCACAAGGAAATCTTTGAAACCATCTGCAGTGAAATCAAATCAAAAATTGAGGATTTTCACAAAAAAAATCCAATGAAGGAAGGTATAAACAAAGACGAACTTATTCACCTTCTCAAAAAGGGAATAAACGAAAAAATATTTTTAAAAGGAATAAACTCCCTGGTAAAATCAGGAGAGACTGTTATCGATAAGAATATAATAAGACTTTCGTCCCATAAGGTTTCTGTGAAAAAAGACATTGAAGACATCAGAAATAAAATTGTCGAAGAATACAAAAAATCTGGACTGACTCCCCCATATTTCAAGGATATGGAAAAAAAATACAACCTTGATAAAGACACCGCAGCTGACGTTTTATCTCTCATTTTAAAGGACAGCCTTCTTGTTAAGGTAAAAAATGACCTGTTTTTTTATTATGAAGGGATTGAAAACCTCAAAAAAAATGTTATTAAATACTTTGAACAAAATCAGGAAATGACAGCACCGGACTTTAAAGATATAACAGGAGGGGTTTCCAGAAAGTACCTTATTCCGCTTCTCGAATATCTTGACATGGAAAAAATCACGATAAGAGTCGGCGATATAAGAAAATTAAGAGGATAAATATAAATTAAGGGGAACAAATGTTTAATAATAAAATGGACGATTTTAAATATTATGCAGCGGTAAGAATAGGCGCAGGAATTGTTGCCGTTCTTGTAATTCTATGGATATTCAGCCTTATTTTCAGCACCTCTGACAAAACTGCGGATGAATTCATAAATACTGAAAAAACAAAAATCCACGACATAAAAACTGACAAAGAAAACACTTCTGCCACATTGAAAGACGATATAGCCCATAAAGCTGAAGATAATATCGGCTCCCCAGATGAAGAAGAAGCTATGCCGCTAAAGGCTGAGTCTGAAAAAAGCAGTGAGGACTCCCTCGCCGGGCAGCCTGCTGATGAAAAAAAAGAAGCTTCCCATGAAGAAGAAGATCACGGTGAGGAAGTTTACAAAATCAGAGGTGAGCCAAGACCTGATGTTGCAGGCTGGTCCTTTGTTGAATCAACTGTTGCTCCGCTTTCATTTGAACTTTACGAAAGATTTTTAGGCTGGAGATCAAATGACATTCTTGTGGGAAGATTTACAGATAATGTCAACAATTTCCAGAAAGGCGTTCTTGAAGTAACAAGAAGAACTGCTGTAAAACTTGCTGAAGATATTTCAAGGACAGGATCTACTGAATCATTCAACCAGCACCTTGAAAATGCCATGAACTGGTTCATGGTAAAACCTGAAACATTCTGGTTCCCTTCAGCTGAAGGAAAATACAAAGCTGCAATAAGCGGAATAAGATCCTATCAGGAACAGCTTGTGAACAGACAGGCAAAATTTTACAACAGAACCGACAATCTTATCCCTCTGTTAAAGACCTACAGAAACCTTCTTGGAAGCTGCGATGACAACCTTATAAAAAAATATGAGGACAATGGCGAAGAAGTAAGCTTCTTTGATGCAGACGACTATTTTTATTATGCAAAAGGTGTATCAAGATCAATGTCTCATATTTTAAAAGCCATTGAACACGACTTTGAGGGAGTTCTGCACAGCAGAAATGCAATGGATACGCTGAAGCATGCCATCCATTCTCTCAATGAAGCTGAAGAAATAGATCCTCTGATAATACTTAACAGCGATCTTAACGGAATCTTTGCAAACCACAGGGCAAACCTTGCCACAAAAATCAGTCATGCAAGGTTTTATCTGGGAGTTCTTATAGTAACACTTTCAACCTGATTCAAATTTAAACATCATAAAGCCCGGAATAAATGCCGGGCTTTTTTATTTTTAATCACTATTATTTAAATTTTTTCTGCGAACCTGAGACTTATATAGTCTGAAAAAAGAAATCCCTTTTCAGTCAAAGACAAAAAACCTTCTGAAACAACAAGAAGTTCTTCAGATGAAAATTTTTTTATGACAGATTCAAACCTGGAAAAAAAATCTTCGCCGAATAAAGCTTCATACCTTAAAATATCAATCCCTTTTTCAGTCCTCAGCCCAAGAAATACAAACTCGGTTTTCTGCTGGTCTGTGTCTGTTTCTTCCTCAAAAAAACCTTTGTTTTCATTGTTAATTATATTCGAGTACCACAGATCAAAGGATGCAGGCTCGCTCCATCTCTTCCCGTTCAGAAAGGAATGTGCCGATGGACCGAAACCTATATATGGACTGAAATCCCAGTATTTTTGGTTATGCCTGGAAAAATACCTTTCACTTAAGGCAAAATTTGAAATCTCATAAAATTTATATCCCCCTTCACCAAGAAATTTCAGCACTGTAAGAAAAAAATCCGCACACACTTCTTCCTGAAGCATTTCAATTTCTTTTCTTTCGCACATTGAATAAAATTTTGTATTTTTTTCAAGAGTAAGCATATAGGCTGAAATATGTTCAGGTCTAAGCATGATGAAAGACTCAAGATCCCTTAAAAGATTCTCCCTGCTCTGTGACGGGAGACCGTAAATAAAATCGAGGCCAATATTGGAAAATCCTGCATCCCTTGCCTCATGACAGGATTCCTGAGCTTTTTTTGCAGAGTGAATTCTTCCAAGAAGACGCAGATTGTCATTGTCCAAAGACTGAACTCCCATATTCAGCCTGTTTACACCAGTTTTAAGAATTTTTCTGAAATAATCTTTAGAAACAGTTCCCGGATTGAGCTCAAGGGTTATTTCACAGTCATTTGAAATTTCAAATTTTGATTTAAGCTTTTCAAGAATTCTTAAGATATAATCCGGGGGAAGGAGAGAAGGAGTTCCTCCCCCGAAATATACCGAGTCTGCGCTCAGAAAACCTGCAGCTGATTTACCGATAGATTTTTCAAGAGCTGAAATATAATCATCAAACCTTTTTTCCTCAATTGAGTAAAAGCTGCAGTATCTGCATTTTTTTACACAGAATGGAACATGAATATAAATTCCGGCTTTTAAATCCCGGTTGTAAGATACATCCATCAGATAAACCGCTTCATCAGCTCTGCAATAACCGAATCTGCATTTTCAGGAGTCATGTTGAGTTTTGAAGCTGTCCGGGCTGCCCTTTCATATCTTGACCTGTCTGCCAGGTCGCCGGAACCCCTGAAAAGTCCGGTTCTTCTTCCAACCTGATAAATCATTTTGTCATAATCACTGAGACTCAGAAATCTGTCTATTTTTGAAAGCATTTCATCTTTGTCTTTGGAGAGGTTCCCGTTTATGTCCTCAAAAAGATTAAGTACATGATCGCTAACAATATTTGAATCCATCGGTTTCAGGTTTTCTATGAAAAGCCTCAGCTCCTCAGCACACTCAAGGTCAGTAAGCTTTTCAAACCTTTTTTCCTGCAGATCCTCAAAAAGAGGAGTATGATTTGGTATTGCAAGGGTTCTTATTCTTATAAAATCAGGATTAATCTGATTTAATGCGTCCGCTGTTTCCACAGCATGTTCCTTTGAATATTTCCTTCCTCCAAGTCCTGGCATTACATATTCGGACAGAGAAATTCCGCTTTTTTTGACTTTACGGCCTGCTTCTATGTGGGTCTTTTTATCTGCACCCTTTTCAATCATTTTCAAAACATTGTCCGAACCTGATTCCATTCCGATATGAATTCTGTTGAGCCCTGAAGCCTTGAATCTTATCAGGTCATCATCAGAGATTTTTGCAATAGTCGCAGATCTTGCATAACTTGTAATTCTCTTTACATATGGAAATTTTTCCATGATTCTGTCCAGTATGACAACAAGGTCATCCGGCCTGATTATAAGAGAATTTGCATCCTGAAGAAAAACAGACTCCATTCCGCCTGAAATCCAGTTCAGGGCCGCGTAAAGAGCATCGTAGTCTCTTTCATCAAGATTTTTCCCTGCTTTTTGAACAACATCCCTTGTTATTACCGAACCTCCTGACAAAGACTCAATTTCCTTAATTATTTCCGAAACCTTGTCGATATCCTTCAGAACATGTTCAAGCGGTCTCCTGGAAAATTTTGCACCTTTGTAAACAGGACAAAATCTGCATTTATTCCATGGGCAGTTTCTCGTTACTCTTATAAGAAGAGACATTGCTTCGCTTGGCGGTCTGATGGGACCCTGCTCAAAACCTGAGTATTCCTGTGTATTTTTCATGAAAATTCCCTGTATTTTTATTTAAATTTTTCTATTTGCTTTGACAAAATTTTCTTCTGTAGATACAAATTGTCAAACAATCATATTGAACATACTGAAAATAAGACTAAGATCAAATTTATGAAAAAAAAGTTCAACACAATTTTAAAATCATCCGCACTTTTTATACTAATCACTTTTTCTTTGGCTGCACTGATTTTTTTCTATCAGATCAGATCTTTTTCAAACACCCCGGTTTCAGCTTCTGATGATAAAGAAGTCATAATTACAATAAACAAAGGTGATACTTTCAATAGAATCCTCAATATACTTGATAAGGAAGAACTTATTTCAAGTCATTTAAAATTCAAGATTTATGCAAAAGTAAAGAAAAAAGACAAAAAAATTCATACCGGCGAATATTCACTTAATAAAACAATGACACCCAGTCAGATATTAAATGCTCTCAGTTCAGGTGCAGTAAAGCTATGGAAAATCACAATACCTGAAGGTCATACAATTTTTCAGATTGCAGACGAACTGGAAAATCAAAAAATATGCTCACGGGATGAGTTCATAAGACTGTGCCGCGATAAATCTCTGCTTGATTCTTTTCAGATAAAAGCTGAGAGTTTTGAAGGTTATCTTTTTCCTGAAACATATTTTCTGCAAAAAAATACCGATGCACGGACTGTCATAAAAAAAATGGCGGAAAACTTTTTTAAAAATTATTCAGCCGGGTTTTCAAAACGTGCAAACGAGCTTGGAATGAGTGATCATGAAATAGTAACTCTTGCTTCAATAATAGAAAAAGAAACAGGAAGAGACCAGGAGCGGGCACTGATTTCTTCTGTGTTTCATAACAGGCTCAAAAGAAAAATGCGCCTGGAAACCGATCCAAGTGTAATTTACGGAATAAAGGATTTTGACGGAAACATTACAAGGGCAGATCTTAGACAGAAAACACCTTACAATACATATGTTATAAGAGGGCTTCCGCCGGGTCCCATTGCAAATCCCGGTTTAAAATCGATTAAAGCCGCACTTTATCCTGAAGATACTGAATTTTTATTTTTTGTTTCTAAAAAAGATGGTACTCATTATTTCTCAAAAACATATAAAGAGCACAAAACAGCTGTAAGAAAATTTCAGCTTGGGAGATAAAATTTTGGACAAGTCCCTGCAATACATTGAAATGTGTGAAAAAGCATTTGAAATCCAGCAGTCCTGGACTCCTTCACGTGGAGACTGGTATGCTCTTCCAGGCCGCAAGATAGAAATCTGCCTTGAAGATGAAAAACCGAGAAACCTTACAAGAAACTGTCTTGAAATATCATCAGAAGACAGAAAAATAGTCAATATAACGAAAAGAATCTGGCTTCCCAGACAGGATCAGCTTATTGAGCTTTCAAAACTTCCCGGAATAAGATTTTCAAGAAATACCCTTATTTTTCTTGACTGGGCAAACAGAAAAGGCCCTGACCAGGTGACACCTAACAAGCACAGATTCGACACCCTTGAAAAAGCAAGACTTTCCTATCTCATGGAATTTAAATACAGAAAAACATGGTACAACAACACATGGTATTCCATGGATAACAAACCGGCATGACAGGGACTGACATGAGTTTCAAATTAAATAATTATTCAGAAGAATTTATCGCAGGGCAGAAAATTATAACAGGATTCAAGTCTGATATTCTTGACCTGGAAACAAAAGATTTTTTTCTTAAAATAAAACCCGGAGGGATAATCCTTTTTAAGAGAAACATAAAAAATCCGGCTCAGCTTAAAAAGCTTACCATGGATATCCTTGAATTTTTTGAAAAGAATGAAATCCCAAAGCCATTTATTTCCATTGATCAGGAAGGCGGAATTGTTTCAAGGCTCAAAGAGCCGGAATTCAGGGAGTTCCCTTCAATTGAAACAATAACAGATGAAGCAGGTTCAAAAGAGCACGCATTCTCGATGAGTGATTTTTTAAAAGAATTCAATATCAATATGAACATGGCTCCTGTTCTTGACGTTTCTGACCTGAACCCTTTAAGCATAATGAAAAAAAGAGCATTCAGGGGAAATCCTCAGAAAGTCTCCAGCCTTGGAACTGCTATGATAAAAGCATATATGGAAAAAGAAATTATTCCTGTTGCCAAACATTTCCCCGGAATCGGGAATACAACACTTGATTCCCATGAGGTTTTGCCGGAATATGAAAACGACCTTAAGTTTATGGAAAAAAATGATCTTTATCCTTTTGAGCAGGCTGTAAAAGCAGGTGTGCCTGCTCTCATGTTTTCTCACATACTTTATAAAAATATTGACAGTCTCTGGCCCGCAAGTCTTTCAGAAAAAATCTGCAGGGACATTTTAAGAAAAAAACTTTTGTTTGATGGCATAGCAATGACAGATGATCTGGACATGAATGCAGTAAAATCAGACTTTGAAACCTGCGCCGGACAGATAATCAAAGCAGATATGGACATTGCGCTTATCTGCAACACTTTTGACAGAACTGAAAAAATACATTCGGTTTTTACAAGGGAAATTTTAAAGGATAACCGCAGTATATTAAAAACAGCTGAAAGAATATTTAAGGTCAAAAACCGTTTTTTTGCTTGAAAAGAGCCCTTGCATAAACTTCATCATCAAAACTTGTAAAATTTTCATTAATGAATCTGTAGTATCCTGCACAGGCAATCATGGACCCGTTGTCTCCGCAGAGAGAAAGTGAGGGAAGAAAAAGGTTCATCCCTTTTTCAGGGAGCCTTTTTTCAAGCTCGGACCTTAGACCCGAATTTGCTGCAACACCTCCGCAGAGGGCAAAATTACTGCATCTGTAGTGTTTCATT
The DNA here is from genome assembly GCA_050253255.1 of Desulfobacteraceae bacterium. GTDB lineage: Bacteria > Desulfobacterota > Desulfobacteria > Desulfobacterales > JACKCP01 > JACKCP01. Next base: position 14,445 of record JBFWJK010000059.1, read on the forward strand.
GCATCCATGCTTTTTCTTACAAGCACATCTTTTACAGACTCCTGAAATCCGGCTGCAATATGCGGGATCTCTTTTTCAATCTCATCTTCAGGAATTGAATCAATAAGGCGTCTTACAGCACTTTTCAGCCCGCTGAAACTGAAGTCAAAGCTGTCTTTTTCAAGCCAGGCTCTCGGAAAGGGATGCTTTTTCGGGTCGCCTTCCCCTGCAAGATCGTCTATTATTTTTCCTCCGGGATAACCAAGCCCCAGCATTTTAGAAACTTTGTCATAGGCTTCTCCCGCAGCGTCATCTCTGGTTCTTCCTATTATTTCGTAATTAAGATGATCTTTCACAAGATAAAGAGAAGTATGGCCTCCTGATGCAAGAAGTGCAATATAGGGAAACTCAGGAGATTTTTCCTCCAGAAAAACAGACATAAGATGTCCGTGAAGGTGGTCTACTCCGGTAAATCTGAGGTTTGATGCATAGGAAAAACCCTTTGCAAAACAAAACCCTACAAGAAGCGAGCCTATAAGTCCCGGACCCTGGGTTGCGGCTACTCCGTAAATATCTTCCAGCCGGGCACCGGACTGCTCAAGAGCCTGGTGAACTACATCAGAAACCGCCTCAAGATGTTTTCTTGAGGCAATTTCAGGAACAACTCCTCCGAAAAGAGCATGATCATCTATCTGAGAGGATACTACTGAGGAAAGAACTTTTTTTCCGTCTAAAACAACAGAAGCGGCGGTTTCATCACAGGATGATTCAATTCCCAGAACAAGCATATTATTTTTTCCACTGAACCTTTGGTTCATCTTTGTCTCTGTTGAAAATGTCTCCTATGATAAATGCCTTTTCATTTCCAGCATTCATTCTGTCAACAATATCCTGGGCATTTTTCTCGTCTGCAATGACAACCATTCCAATGCCGCAGTTAAATGTCTTGAGCATTTCCATTTCATCGATTTTTCCGGCCTTCTGAAGAAAATGAAACACAGGGTGTCTTTCCCATGAATTTTTATCGAGAACAGCTTTGCATGCATTGGGAAGAATTCTTGAGATATTATCCTCAAAGCCTCCGCCTGTAATATGTGAAAGCCCGTAAACATCGATCTCCCTTATAAGGGACATTATGGTTCTGACATAAATTTTAGTCGGCCTGATAAGTTCCTCACAAAGAGTGCATCCAAGATCTTCAACATAATCATCGAGTTTAAGCTTTAAGTGATCAAAGCAGATTTTTCTTACAAGAGAATATCCGTTGCTGTGAATTCCTGAAGAGGCAATTCCGATTACCTTCTGCCCTCCTCTGATTTCAGAGCCGTCAATTATTTTATCATCGTCAACTATACCGACTGCAAAACCTGCAAGATCATAGTCGCCTTCGTTGTAGATACCGGGCATTTCTGCAGTCTCACCGCCGATAAGGGAACATTCGGCATCTATGCATCCATTGGATATCCCTTCAACTATGCTGACTGAAACATCTTCATCAAGTTTTCCGGTTGCAAGGTAGTCAAGGAAAAACAGAGGCTTTGCACCCTGAACTATTATGTCGTTCACGCACATTGCCACAAGGTCTATACCTATTGTATTGTGTATTCCGCTCATATGGGCGATTTTAAGTTTTGTGCCGACCCCGTCTGTGGAACTTACAAGAACAGGCTTGACCATGTTTGAAAGATTTGGAGAATAAAGCCCTCCGAATCCGCCTATATTGCCCAGAACTCCGGATCTCGGGGTTTTTGCCACAAGCCCCTTTATTTTATCAACAAACCTGTTTGCCTTATCAATATCAACACCTGCATCGGCGTATGTAAGCCCTTTTTCTGTCATATTCCCTCTTTAACCTCTTTATAAATTTTTGTTAAACCTGAATCAGGCACATCATTGTTTGAAATACTCAGGGATTTTCAGCTTTCAGTCAAAATATAAGACAGAATTAAAAATCCTCAGTTCAGGTTAATCGAAAAATAGATTTTTTCATCTTAAAAGTCAAAAACAATTTTTGACATATATTTATTATTAAGGTAACAGATATTGGTTATTTAATGAACTTTTAACAGGTGGATAAATGAAGAAAATCTGTCTTGGACTATTAGGATGCGGAACAGTAGGAAAAGGTGTTGTAAAACTTCTTCACCAGAATGCATCCCTTCTTGAATCAAAGCTTGGATGCAGTCTTTTTTTAAAGAAAATTGCCGATCTCAACCTGAATGATATTAAAGATATTGTTCCTGATGAAACGGTTCTTACCGACGATCCCTTTGATGTCACTGACGATGAGGAAATAGATATTGTCATCGAACTCATCGGAGGAACAGACATAGCCCAGGAACTGATTATCCGCGCAATAAAAAATAAAAAGCATGTTGTCACTGCAAACAAGAAGCTCCTTGCCATTAACGGTTCCAATATTTTTGAGGAAGCTTTTAAAAACAGAGTGGAAATCGGGTTTGAAGCAAGCACAGGCGGAGCCATGCCGGTGATCAAGACCATGAAGGAATCATTGTGCGGCAACACAATAATCGAAACTGCCGGTATACTTAACGGAACATGCAATTATATTCTTTCAAAGATAACCAACGAAAATATCAGTTTTGAGACAGCTCTTTATGAAGCCCAGAAAAACGGTTTTGCAGAAAAGGACCCGTCTCTTGATATAAACGGGGACGATACTGCCCACAAGCTTTCGATAATTTCATCAATTGCATACGGCACAAAGATAAATTTTTCAGACATATATATTGAAGGGATTACAGGAATTTCTTCAGAAGACATAGAAAATGCAAGAGACTTCGGATACAGAATCAAACTGATGGCAATTTCTAAAAATCACGGAAAAAGTTTTGAAGCAAGGGTTCACCCCAC
>JBFWJK010000060.1:0-17259 GCA_050253255.1 Desulfobacteraceae bacterium
TGATAAATCCGGCAGGTTTCATGTTATTGATGCTGAAAAAAATGCTGATGAAGTTTTTAAAGAAATCATATCTGTTTTACACGAGAAAGGACTTGTTTAAGTATAATCATGACTGATCTTATTTTCCCCTACACAAACCTCGATAATCCTGTAATTGACAAGGCTTTAAGCTTTACTGACGATATTTCACTGATATCTCTTGATAAATCTTCAGTGAATATAAACGGACTTTACACTGAAATTTACAGACTTGATGATAATTTGACAGACAATATCAGGGGCCTTGAAAAATTTTATCTGGAAAAAAGGGTTTATGATAGAAATTTTGATTTCAGCAATTTTATTTCCAAAGGGGAAAGAAATGAAATGCCTGAGATGATCTTAAGGGAACTCAATTGTGAAAGTCTTTGTAATGGTAAAAATAAAGAAAAAATAATATTGTCATCCCTTTTTCTCAAACTTTTTGAAAAATATGAATCAGATAAAAAAAATATTGACACCTCCTTTGCAAGTATTCAAAAAAGAGAACAGGAACTTTTTAATTCTCTTACAAACGAGAAACCCGAAGTTTTTGAAAATCCTGAGAAAACTTCTGAAATTTTTCCAAGGAATCTTATTGAAAAAAGAATTAAATCCTGGTTTGATCTTTATTTTTTTCTTGGTTTATCCATTCCATGTTTGATTACGGATAAAAATGATTATATGGAATTATTATGTGAAATGGGGTTTGAACTGGAAAACGAAACCTTAGATCAGCATGGTATGACTACCTGTTTTTTTTCTGCAGATCTTGGTTTTGTGGGGGTTAAAGATTTTAAAAAAAAGTTTGAATTAAAAATAATTCCCTAGTTTTTTGCTGAGTATTTAAAATTTTAAAAACTGAGGCAAAAGGATTGACAAAAAGAAAAAAGAGGGTATAGCTTCAAATATTAAAATTTACGTACTTTCGCTTTTTGTTTTATTCTGATTTGTGTTGACATGGGGTTTTTAAAAATTATAAAGAACCCTTTAAAAAAGTACCCTAAAAATTGTGGGTCAAAATATAAAATAATATCCAAGAAGGAGGAAGAAAGTTATGAGTTTCAATCCAATAGTTGATGAAGACAAGTGCACTGGCTGTGAAGAATGTGTAGATATCTGCCCAGTAGATGTTTACGAAATCGTTGACGGTAAATCAAAGCCTGTTAACGCTGAAGAATGTGTTGGCTGCGACAGCTGCGTTGAAGTTTGTCCAGAAGGCGCAATTACAGTAGAAGAACTTTAATAAATTTTTCCCCGGAGTTTTTTGACTCCGGGGAAAATAACCGGTTTTTCCGGCTTTATACTCACCTGGACTCTGTCAATTAATGATATGAAAAGCTATGTTGTAGATTCCCTTAATCATAAAGATATTTCATCTGTAAAAGAGGTTTTAATAAAAAGATTTGGAACCCCTTTCATGGATGAAATCTTTCAGGTTACCATTGATTCTTCTGTTTTATCTTCAGAACAAAAAAGACACAGTGAGTGCAGTCCTCATTATGTGGCCTTGTCTTTGGAAAACGACAGGCTCACAGCTGAAACTCTGATCCGTTCCAAAAAAACAATGAGATGTTCGTGTATGGGATATGCTGACAGCAGACAGATACTGTGGCTGATTGATCTGGTCAATGATATTCTTGAAGAAGCTGAAGTAAGAATTTAGACCAAATTATTATGCAAAAGAATTTTATCTGTTATGATTATAGAAAAATAACTTTTTTTGTTCAATTTTGAGACAGAAATTTACCAATCGCGTATTTAAATCTGATAAGAGTTAAATTTAAACGCAGTTGAAAAATCAGAATTTGTTCCGCATTTTTTAACACGGCTTATTTGTTTATCCTGGTAATTTTTCCGCTTAAAATTTTAATGAAATTTTGAAAGGATTTAAAATGCTTAAAATAGTTCCCTTGGGGGGGCTTGGAGAAATCGGGCTTAATATGATGACTGTCGAGTACGGCGGCAGAATTATAATAATTGACTGCGGTTTAATGTTTCCGGAAGATTATATGCTGGGAGTCGATATAGTTATCCCTGATTTTTCGTATATACGGGAAAATATAAATAAAATATCAGCTGTTATTCTTACACATGCACATGAAGATCATATCGGCGGGGTCCCCTATCTTTTAAGAGAAGTCAACTGCCCTGTTTATGGAACTCCCTTTACAATAGGAATTGTTAAAAACAAACTGGAAGATTTTGATGCTCCCGTTCATTCGGATCTGAGAAAAATAGATATTAATTCACCTCTTGAAATTGATGAATTCAGAATTGAATTTGCAAGAGTTTCCCATTCAACAATCGACGGAGTCGGAATGATGATTGAGACTCCTGTGGGAAGAATTGTTCACACCGGGGATTTTAAAATAAATCCTTCTATCATTAATGACATGTCAACAGATATTAATAAATTTGCTTCTTTTGGAGAAAGAGGAATTCTCTGCCTTTTGTCTGACTCCACAAATGTTGAAAAAGAAGGATATACAATTTCTGATCTTGATGTGGGAGAAAGTCTGGAAACTCTTATTTCTGGAAGCCAGGGAAGAATAATTGTAGCACTTTTTGCTTCAAATGTTGCAAGAATCCAGCAGATTGTAAATATAGGCAGAAAATACGGAAAAAAAGTTGCTTTCAACGGCAGAAGCATTGAAACAACTGTAAAGGTAGCAAAGGAAAACGGTTTTTTAAGAATACCTGTTGATATGGAAGTAGGCATAGAAGAACTTGGTTATATAAGCAGTTCTTCAGTGATGATAATCACAACCGGAAGCCAGGGTGAACCCATGTCTGCCCTTGCAAGAATGTCTGAAGGCAGCCACAGGCAGCTTAAGGTTAAAAAAGGTGATACTGTAATTTTATCCTCTAAATTCATACCTGGTAATGAAAAAGCGATTACATACATAATAAACAACCTCTATAAGCAGGGTGCGCATGTTGTGTATGAAAAAATTGCAAAGGTTCATGTTTCGGGGCATGCCCACAGGGAAGAGCTTAAAATGATGTTCAATCTTGTAAAGCCTAAGTATTTTGTCCCTATCCATGGTGAATACAGGCATCTTTTCCATCATGCCGCCCTTGCTGCAGGGGTCGGTATCTTACAGTCAAATATTCTTCTTGCAGAAAATGGTCAGGAAATAATTTTTGATAAAAACGGAGGAAGACTCGGACATAACGTTTCCACTGGAAGAGTTCTTATTGACGGAAAGGGAATCGGTGATGTAGGAAGAAGTATATTAAAGGAAAGACGTGTTTTGTCCGAGGATGGAATAGCTGTTGTAACCATGATAATAGATGAGGAAACAGGAGCTATTCTCTACGGCCCCGAACTTGAGTCAAGAGGGTTTGTTTTCTGTAACGAAACAGGCCATCTTCTTCAGGATGCCCAGTGCGTTATTCTTGAGGTTGTTGAAGATCTCGAAGCGGGTACTCCCAACAGGACTGAACTTATTAAATCAAGGCTTCAGAAAGCTTTGAGGCAGTATTTTTATTTTGCTATCAGAAGAAAGCCGGTTATCATTATAAAAATAATGGAGGTTTAGTAAAGGAGACATGAAAAGGGAAATTGCAGGTCTTTTTTTATTTTTTTTATCTGTGTTTACCTTTTTAGGCTTTTTGAGCTATTACCCGGGCGACCCTTCATTTAACAATTCTGTATTCACAAGCGAAGTGAAAAATTATGTTGGAGTAGCAGGCGCATTTTTCTGCGGATCACTTTTTGATTTTTTTGGTCTTGGGGCTTTGTTTATTCCTCTTTTTTTATTTGTCAAATCTCTTTCCATGTTCAGGCAGGATCTAAGCTTTTTAAATAACCCCTTAAGTATTTTCGGCAGTTTAATTCTTGTTGTATCTTCAGGTTCTCTGTTTATCCCTTTTAATCATTTTTTTGAAATACCTGATTACCCTGTAATCTCAGGCTGTTTAAAAGATTTTCTTGAAAAATATTTAAACTCTGCAGGTTCAGTAATACTTCTTGTTTTTCTTTTTATCACAGGTCTTTTAACTGCAACCGGACTTAGTGCAAAAATTTTTTTGTATATACCTGTTTTTTGTGCAAAAGCTTTATCTTTTATAAAAAAACATACAGTGATGTTTATTCTTTTTTTGAAAAACAGATTGAGATTTAAGAAAAAGATCAAAATACATTCTTTACAGGTTCGTGAAAAAAAAGAAGTTAAAAAGGAACCTCGGATCAAACCTAAAGAGGAAAATACAAAGCCGAAAAAAATAAATTTTTTAAAAAATGAAAAGGGGGTTCTTGTCCCTTATTCCTTTCTTGAAAAACCTCTTGAATCAGATTTTGGAGAATCTTCAGGCGAAGTGGAGAAAAAATCTGAAATTCTTGTTAACAAGCTTCTTGATTTTGGAATAAACGGGGAGGTTGTTTCTGTTTTAAGGGGACCTGTTGTGACAACTTTTGAATTCAAGCCTGCTCCCGGAGTCAAAATAAGCAGAATTGCAAATCTTTCTGATGATCTTGCTCTTGTTTTAAAAGCAATGAGTATCAGAATCGTTGCACCTGTTCCTGGAAAATCAGTTATAGGAATTGAAGTACCCAATAAAAACAGATCATCTGTTTATTCCAGAGAAATATTGGAAACCATCGAATTTGTAGACAGCAGTTCTCCTCTGAGTATAGGTCTTGGCAAAGATATTGAAGGAACCCCTGTTGTTGTTACCCTTGAAAAAATGCCTCATCTTCTTATCGCCGGCGCAACCGGTGCAGGGAAAAGTGTATGCCTGAACATGATGATCACAAGTTTTCTTTACAAGGCAAGTCCTGATGAAGTTAAGATGCTTATGATAGATCCCAAGAGGATAGAGCTTTCAGTATATGAAGGTATCCCTCATCTTATTGCTCCTGTTGTCACTGATATGAAAAAGGCAAAGAATGTTCTTTTCTGGGCAGTGAGGGAAATGGAGAGAAGATATGAACTTCTGGCTCAGGAAAAATGCCGAAATATCGAGCAGTACAATTCTAAAATACAAAAAATGAATGATACCAGGAAAAACAAGAATGACCAGGAGGAGACTGATGAACTCCCTGAAAAACTTCCTTTTATTGTTATAATTATTGATGAGCTTGCTGATCTGATGATGGTTTCCTCAAAGGAAATAGAAACCGCCCTTATAAGGCTTGCACAGATGGCCAGAGCATCAGGTATTCATATGATAATTGCAACCCAGAGACCTTCTGTTGATGTTCTTACAGGGATAATCAAGGCCAATTTCCCGACTAGAATTGCCTTTAAGGTTTCATCAAAAGTTGATTCAAGAACAATTCTTGATTCAAACGGTGCTGAAAAGCTTCTTGGCCGGGGAGACATGCTTTTCCTTCCCCCCGGGGTTTCAGGTATAACCCGAATTCACGGTGCTTTTATATCTGAAAGTGAACTCGAAAAAGTTATAGAATTTGTATCTGATTCAGGCGAGCCTGAATATCTTGATGAGCTTGTAAATTCTGAATCTGAAACCTTTGAAGATGTTTTCGGCACAGAAACCGGAGAATCGTTTGATGATGACGAAAAAAAATATATTGAGGCTGTCAGCCTTGTCAGGGAAAAGAAAAAGGTTTCTATTTCAATGGTGCAAAGACATCTGAGAATAGGTTTTAACAGGGCGGCAAGAATGATAGAACAGATGGAAAAAGACGGCATAGTTTCTCAGGGTGACGGTTCAAAGCCCCGTGAAGTTATTAATTGATAAAGTTTTATCTTAAACATAATTAAGGATTTTTTGATGTACAATTCAGATGTTATTGCAAGAACCAAAGGTTTTCTTGACCAAGAGGAAGGGGAACTCCTGTACAAATATGCCTGTATTGCCTCATGTGAGCTTAGGCTGCCAGGTCTTGAAATCGGTAGCTATTGCGGAAAATCATCCATTTATCTCGGAGCAGGGTGCAGAAAAGAAAAAAATATAATGTTTTCCATAGATCACCACAGAGGGTCAGAAGAACAGCAGAAAGGTGAGGAATATTTTGACGAGGATCTTTATGACCATGAAGCATGTAAAATTGACACACTTCCTTTTTTCAGAAAAGCTTTAAATGATTCAGATCTTGAAGATACAGTTGTTCCGGTTGTCGGCCATTCTCATTTAATCGGAAGATTCTGGACAACCCCGCTTTCTTTTCTGTTCATAGACGGCGGTCATTCCCTGGAAACAGAATTTGGTGATTATCTTGTTTGGACACCTAAAATTGCATGGGGCGGTTATCTTTTTGTTCATGATATTTTTGATACACCTGATAAAGGAGGACAGGCCCCAAGGTTTGTTTTTGAAAAAGCTATTGCTTCAGGTCAGTTTGAGTTTGTTGAAAGGGTTAAAACTCTTGGAATATTAAAAAGGACAAACGGACTTCTGACTGAAAAAATAAAAAATGATTTTTCAGAAATCGTATCTTAATATCAGATTCAAAGCCTCCTGTGCATCTTCGGAGGCTTTGCTTTCATCAGAAGATGAGGGTTCAGCCACTTTAAAATCTTCTGTCTCATTGAGCCATTTTTCCCAGCTGTAAATAAGACCTGCACTCAAAGAACTGCTTATTTTTTTCCTGACACCTATTGACAGAGTCATTGCATTGCCTTCATATTTGTACCTGTTTTCAACAACCCTTGTTCTGGGGTCCTTGTCTCTTATTTCAAGATCAGTCTGGTAAAAAGTAAGATTTGAGTCAATATATATGTCTTTGTTAAGTGCATAGGAAAGATCCATTCCAACATAAATTGAATTTGTCAGAGATGATGATGCAGGCAGTGTAGTTGATATGAGTCCTGTTGAATCCTCAGAAATTTCATTTTCCGATTCAGCGGTATTGTCTGTTTTGTCACGTGAGATTTTTTCTTCAAGAGTTCTTTTGATTCTGAGTTTTGGAACTACTTCAAGCTTTTTGTCATAAACATTGAAGTCAAGCTTGTACATGATTTTTGCATCATAACTTCCATGGGGATTAATTCTGAAAAGCTCTTCGCTTTTAAAAGGTTCTGATGGCGGGTGGAACTCTGGAGTAAAATTATCAGCATCAAATATGTTGAGAAAAGAACTGTCTTCTGTTTCTGAGGCAGTAGTTTCAGCAAAAAAATAATTGTCAGCTTTAAAGTTGTCTGCATATGAAGTAACTGTCAGACATGCTGAAATTAATATGAATGTTATTGCTGAAAAAATTAGTTTCATTTTCTTCTTTATTTTTTATATTAATCTTTTTTTTATAATAATTTTTTCCGTAAAAAAAAACAAGGAGCAAGATAAAAATTTTAAATTAAATAATCACAATCTGCATAAAATGAAGATTAATGATAATTTTTGCACTTGTCTGCATCAGGTGTTGAGAAAAACCTGATGCAGAGTTTAGGATTTTTTACTTAGTTGCTGAACGAAAACGGCCTTTTTTGTACATTTATGCGTCAGATTCAAAATTTAATTCTTAAAATACTCAATGTATCCTAAAGGTTAAATCTTTCATTTTTCTTGAACTGAACAAAAAATTCTCGTTTTCGGCCAATCACTATTTAAATATTTAAGCCTTTGATGAGATTTTCAACAGCTTCTGCTGATTTAGCCAGCGCTTTTTTCTCTTCATCTTCAAGTTTTATTTCAATTATTTTTTCGATTCCGTTCCTGCCCAGCTTAACAGGAACTCCCATAAAAATACCGTTTATACCGTATTCTCCTTCAAGATATGCAGCACAGGGCATAATTTTTTTCTTATCGAATAAAATAGCCTTTGTCATTTCCACCGCTGACGAAGCAGGTGCATAATAGGCACTTCCGGTTTTAAGAAGGCTTACTATTTCTGCCCCGCCTGTTCTTGTTCTTTCAACAATTTCTTCAAGTCTTGTCGGATCTATAAGTTCAGTTACAGGTATACCTGCAATCGTAGTAAATCTTGGCAGAGGAACCATGGTATCTCCATGACCTCCCAGAACGAATGCCTCTATATTTTCCACTGACACATCCAGCTCCATAGATATGAATGTCTTGAATCTTGCAGAGTCAAGTACTCCGGCCATACCTATTACTTTGTTTTTCTTAAAGCCGCTTGTTTTAAGAGCAATCTGGCACATTGCATCAAGAGGATTACTTACAATTATTAAAGTTGCATCAGGAGACTGTTCGCATGCCTTTGCAGTAACGTCTCTCATGATATTTGAATTGGTTTCGATCAGTTCATCACGGCTCATTCCAGGCTTTCTTGGAATACCTGCAGTTATTATTACGACATCAGAATTTTTTGTATATGAATAGTCTGATGTGCCGATTATTTTGGCATCATGACATTCAACAGGTGCAGCCTGACTCAAATCAAGGGCTTTACCTTTTGGCATGTCTTCGTTTATGTCTACCAGCACAACATCACACAATTGCTTTTCGGCAAGCCTCTGAGCTGCAGTTGCACCAACATTGCCTGCTCCGATAACAGTAACTTTTGTATTCATTATTTCCTCTTTAAATTGAAATTGAAAAAAATTTTTAAAAAATTATGGTTCTTCTTTATATAAAATGGAATGAATTGGCAAGGTTTGCTATTGTTTTAAGCACGAAAATATATTAATCATAATATAATTTTTTTAAAAAAACTTTGGGAATTTTATAATTATGACTCTTAAGGAAAAAATATATTCGATTAACAAGGAAGCATCTCTTTACTATTCACAGGGAATGTATGAAGAAGCTCTTGTGAAATACAGAACACTTCTTAAACTTGTGTCTTCATTTAAAGGCTTGAAAAATAAAGAAGAAACTGAAAAAAAAATTAAGGAAAAAATCGGTAAGATAAATGAAAAACTCGATTTTTACGAAAGTGAAGGCGTTCATACCGATGTGTCAGATGATAAAAAAGAAATAATAAAAAAACTTTTTTCCGATGCAAAGGATGATCCTGAGTACAGTAAGTTTGAAGAGGCCCTTACCCTTGCGAAGTTCGGACAGTTCAGCGATGCAGTAAGGGAGATGAGCCCTTTTCTTAATAACGCTAATCTGAAAACTGATGCGGCAAGAAATATAATCAAATGCTATGAAGCAATGGAAAAAATTGAAGATATCATTCCTCTTGTGAATAAATGGAAGGATGAAAAGCTTTTTTCGGAAAAGGAAGCAGATTTTTTTATTGAATCTTCAAAGGCTGTTTCTCTTGTTGAAACGGAAACAGCATATGATGAATATCATAATGAGCAAAAAGAGATTGAACCTTACTCGCCGGAAATAATGGAGATAGATTCTGTGGGAATCAAACTTACCGGAAACGGAGGAGTTGATTCTGAACCTGTTGAGCTTGATGTAAGCTTTCAGACAGGGAATCATCTCAGTCTGATAATATCAAGCAAGGAAAAAAGAATTATTGATAATCTAGATGTAGGCGTAAAACTAAATGATATGTGTTTTTATTCTCCAATTGCTGTTTTTAAAAGCACAGGCATAGTATTATCAAAACACCAGATTAACAGCGGGCCGAAAAAAGGCGACTGGTGTCTGGACCTTGAAATTAAAAATCCCAGTTAAAGGAATTAAAGTTTATGGCTGTATTTAATATTCAGACCCGGGAAATTGAGTGTAAAATTGTTTTTTACGGTCCGGGACGGGGTGGAAAAACAACCAATCTAGAGTATATTCACAAAACATTTAGAAAAAATATTACAGGAGATCTTGTCTCCATAGATACTCAGGGTGACAGAACTCTTTTTTTTGATTTCCTCCCCATAGGTCTTGGAAAAATTAAAGGGTGTGATGTGAAGGTTCAGCTTTTTACAGTTCCTGGACAGCCTCAGTATGCTTCCACAAGAAAGCTTGTATTGAAAGGGGCTGACGGTATTGTATTTGTTGCAGACTCACTTAAAGTCCAGAGAAAAAACAATGTCTTGTCTCTTCAGGATCTTCATGACAATCTGAAAGACTACGGTAAAAATATTTTCAGAGTTCCTCTCGTTCTTCAGTACAATAAGAGAGACCTTATAAATGAGGGGTTTCCTGTTCTTGATGTTGAAACCCTTGATAAAGATCTTAACAAACAGCTCAAGGTACCTTCATTTCCGGCAAGTGCAATAAAAGGCGACGGCGTCGGGCAGTCTCTTAAGAAATGTCTTGAACTGACTCTGCAAAATCTTCAAAAAGAGCTTAACTGGGCAGGTTGATAAATATGATAGGTACCAATCTTTTGTCAGGCAGCCTTGCCTTTATATCTTTTGCAGATATTCTCCAGCTTCTCGGCTCGACAGGATCAAGCGGTGTGCTCGAAATTACTGATGATAAAGAGCTCAAAGTAAAAATCTGTTTTGACCATGGTGATGTGGTTCACGCTGAAACAGAGGATCTCAAAGGGGAAGATGCTTTTTTTCTCCCTTTTTCATGGGAAAAGGGGTACTTTAAATTCCTTATAAACAACTCAGAATTTGAAAAAACAATAGAAAATAACCTTACCGGACTTATACTTGAAGGTCTGAGACTTCTTGACGAAGGAAAGCTTTCATCTGACAAGGATTCAGAAGACCTTGGGAAAAATATTCCTGTGTTAAGAGGCAGATTTGTTGACTATGCGGAAATAGTTGATGAGGAATTCTTTGAAAAGGATGAAATAATAGTAAGAGAGGGGAGATACGGTTCATGGATCTGGGTGATCCTTGACGGTCTGGTTCAGATAGAAAAAAAGTTTTCAGGCAGAAATATTCCTGTTATTCAGCTCGGCAGGGGCGGTTTCATAGGAAGCATTGCCGCTTTTGCAAGAGGAGACAGGCCAAGAAGCGCTACAGTAAAAGCACTTTCTTCAGTTCAGCTGGGAGTTCTTGATGCACAGTCACTCTCTAAAGAATATTCTGCATACTCTGATCTGCTCAGAGCATATTTCATGTGCATTGATGACAGATTGAAACGTATTACAGATGCATATGTCCGCGTATATGGGAATGGAATAAGAGAAGTCTCTGAAGTTGGGCAAATGAACAATATTATTCCTGAAAAGCTCAAAAATAAGAATCCCGGTATTGTAACTTCGGGCAGTGCCAGGCTTTACATAGAGTGCTCAGGAAAGTTTCTGGATCTCGGCAGAATTGAAAAGGGTGAAATAGTTGGCGAGCTTCCCTTTGTTGAATCAAAAGACTATTACAATTTTTATCTTGAAGGTGATTCTGAGTTTGCAATAAAGATACTTGATAAAAATGATCTTTTTAAAGAATTTGCACTAATGTCTGAAAATGTAAAAAAAATGGTAGAGTTTGCAGGGCTGAGTTTGTCACAGACAGCCTCGAGTCTTGCTTCTAAGGTTGTGAATTTATGCAAAAAGATAAATTAAGGTAACAGCAATATGAATGATGAAAGAAGAGAATATCCGAAAAGACCGAAATCAGTTAATTTAGTCTATTTTGCTGTTTACGATTCAAGAAAGATTCTCAAACAGCAGGGTATGGGAAAAACTCTTAATATTAGCGAAGGCGGGATTCTTCTTGAAACCTATGAAAGAATTCTTGACGACGGACTTATTTTCTTAAGTCTTGGGCTTAAGGACGAAACAGTTGATATTGAAGCAAAAATAGCACATTTTTCAGGAAGGGGCGACAGTATTTACCATACCGGGCTTTCCTTTGTAATAGATTCTCAGGAAAAAACTGAAAGTATTAAAAAATACATAGATTTATTTGAAAGCATGAACAAGCAGTAAAAGATGAAAAATATAATCGGGGTTATTTCCGACACCCATATGAATGGAACAGACCAGGATCTTGAATTTTTAAACGGAACTGTTTTTAGAGATGCCTCAGAAATTATTCATTGCGGGGATATTGTTGTCCCGGAGGTTCTTGACGCATTTGCTGACAAATCTGTAATTGCTGTAAGCGGCAATATGGACGGCTATGAAGTAAGAAAACTTTTCCCTTTTATTGAAAAAAAAAGATTTTGCGGTATTGATTTTTTAATTCTTCACGGAGAAGGCTGCGGATTGGATATATTTTCTTCACTTAAAAATGAATTTCCGGATTTCAGTGCTTTTTTATATGGACACACTCATAAACCTTTAATAAATAAAGTCGGAAAATATGTTTTTTTTAATCCTGGTTCATTTTCTCATAACAGAATAAAAGAACCGTCAAGAAGTGTTGGTATTATTGAATTAGATGATGAAAAAGCATCTTTTAAGATTATAGATTTAGGTGAAATTTCACAAAAAAAATTTAAAATTAAAGAGGTTTTAGATGTCAGACACAGTAAGGGAAACTTTTTTTGAGGACTTGAATCTTGTTAACAGAGGTAAAGTAAGGGATCTTTATGATCTTGGTGATTCAATTCTTATGGTTGCAACAGACAGAATATCTGCTTTTGACGTGATTTTGCCCGATCCTGTTCCGGGAAAAGGAAAAGTTCTTACCCAGCTGTCATTATTCTGGTTTGATTTTTTAAAGGATATTGTGCCAAATCATCTTATCTCTGCAAACGTTGATGATTATCCTGAAAAATGCCGCAAGTACAGAAATGAGCTTGAAGGCAGAAGCATGCTAGTAAAAAAAGCCAAACCTTTTCCTGTTGAATGTGTGGCAAGAGGTTATATTTCAGGTTCAGGATGGAAATCCTATAAAGCAGCAAAAGAAGTCTGCGGAATCAGACTTCCTGATAATCTGAAAGAATCTGACAAGCTTCCTGAGCCTTTGTATACACCTTCTACAAAGGAAGAAGTAGGCACCCATGATATTAATATATCTTTTGAAGAATCAGCAGAACTTATAGGTAGTGAAAATGCAGAAAAACTTAAGCTTCTTACACTTGATATATATAAAAAAGCATCTGACTATGCCCGAACAAAGGGAATAATTATTGCTGATACAAAATTTGAATTCGGTATTTATGAAAATGAAATTATTCTTATAGATGAAGTTCTGACTCCGGATTCTTCAAGATTCTGGCCTGAAGACCAGTACAAGCCTGGTGGTGGACAGCCAAGTTTTGACAAACAGTTTGTCAGAGACTACCTTGAAGAAATCAAATGGGATAAAACTCCGCCAGCTCCTTCACTTCCAGAAGATGTAATAAGCAGAACAGCAGAAAAGTACAGGGAAGCACTTTTGAAAATAGCCGGAGATAAATATGCAGTTTAAAAATATCTGTATTGATGATATTGATTTCAGCTGCAGGTTGTTCAGGTTTCTGCCTGTTGATAGAGACAGGCAGAAAAGACTTTTTACAGATGTTGCAAAAAACGGCATCCTTTCACCTCCGATACTTATAAATGATAAAGATTCAGGCAAGTTTATAATAGTCTCCGGGTTCAAGCGTCTTCTGGCTTTTTTGAAAACTGGGGAAAAATATTTCAATGCTCTTGTGATGGATTATTGCCGTGATTCATTTGTAAAAGGATTTTACCTTAGATGGTCTGACAATGACAGTGAAAGTTCAGATGAGTCTTTGACTTTTTATGCCAGAGCCCGCCTTTATAAAATGCTTTACGAAATTACTGAAATTTTTCCTGAAATAGATTTTCAAAAGGAAAGAGATTACTGTTTTGGGAAAAATAAAAGTTTTATAAGAAAAATATCTTTATTTGCAGAGACTCCTCTGTTTGTCCAGAAATCCTTTTTAAATCAGGTAATTGCTCTTCCTGTTTTGTTTGAAGTGTTAAAATATGATTGTCAGGAAATAAGAAATATTCTGACTTTTTTTGAGGAACTCTCGCCGGGTCTTAACAGACAGAGAGAGCTTTTGAGCCTTGTTGAAGAATTGTCTCACAATGAGGATAAAAGCATATCTGAAATTATAGGTGAAGATTTTATATCAGAAACTGTTTCTGATGACAAATTGTCAAGGCCTCAGAAATTATCAACAGTTATAAGTCATCTCACTGAAAAAAGATATCCTGAAATGATAAGGCTTCGGGAAAGCTTTGTGTCACTTGCAAAAGAGTCGGATCTGAGTGAAAATCCCAAAATAATTCACCCTAAAAATTTTGAAGACAGTAATTTTAAAATTGAATTAAAATTTAATAATATTGAAACTTATCTCAAATTATGTAAAAAGATGAGTAAAAGTTTTGAAAAAGGCGATATTCAAAGATTTTTTGAACTTATTTAGCCTGAAAATATTTTTTTATTAAAAATTTATTGGTTTCTAAAAAATTATCAGAAAAACAATTTTGTTCAGGGTATTTATTATTAACAATTTATAAAAGAAGGGTGCCGAAATGAAAAAAAGTTTGATATGCTTTTCATTGGCTTTTGCCTTGTTCTTTGGTTCAGTCTCCTTTTCAATGGCTGCTGATATTCTTGTTATTGCAAACAAGGGTGTATCTTCAAGTTCCTTGTCAAAGGATGATCTTCAAAGAATTTATCTTGGCAAATTATCAAGATGGGAAAACGGGGATAAGGTTAATTTTTGTCTGGTAAAATCTGATCTTCTTGAGCAGTTTACTCAGGAATATCTTGGCCAGAGCGCAATGAATTATTTTAAATACTGGAAAAAGCTTGTTTTTACCGGCAAAGGTTCCATGCCTCCTTTTTATGAAAAAGATGAGGATGTAATTCAATTTGTAGCTGAGACAAAGGGAGCAATCGGATTTGTTCCATCTGGTGCAAATACAGACAGTGTTAAAGTTATAAGTGTGGAATAACCATTGTATGAAATCTTTTAAGGAGGTAAGCAATGAAAAAATATATTAAAATTATTTTGATGCTTTGTATTGTATTTACAGCTTCTTCTGCATCGGCTGTTGAGTTCGGTGATATATCAATGGGAGGAGATGTTGATATTCACGGTTTTATATCTCAGGGGTACATGAAGTCAACAAACAACAATTTTTTTGCAGAAACAGAAGACGGAACATCTGAGTTTAGTGAGGTCGGCTTTAACCTCGGAACAGATGTTAGTGATAAGCTTCACCTAGGTATCCAAATTTTTGCAAGAAAACTTGGTGAGTTTGGTAAGGGAGACGTTGAAATTGACTGGGCATATGGTGACTACAGATGGAAAGACTGGCTTGGCGTACGTGCCGGTAAAATGAAGATGCCTCACGGTCTTCACAACGCAACAAGAGACGTTGACTTTCTAAGAACAAATATTTTCCTTCCTCAGTCTGTATATAATGAAGCATGGAGAGATACTGTTTCAGCTATGCAGGGTGGTGAACTTTACGGTGATATTTATCTTGGAGGAGCCGGAAGTATTTCGTATCAGCTTCAGGGAGGTAACAGTGAATTCCCTGTTGACTCAGGTGTTGCTACCACAACTTCTGACCAGACAAGACTTGCTTATTTAGATTTTGAACCAGAAGATTATTATCCTGATTACTCAGCTGCAACTGGTCTTGTATGGACAACTCCACTTGACGGATTAAGGTTTTCTTTAACTGGCTGGTTAGTGTCTTTTACTTTGAAAGGTACTGCTGTAGGTACATTGCCAAGTTCTATAACTGGTGCAAGTACTATTAATTCTACTTTAATGAGCGGTAATTTTGAAATGGAAACAAGATCGGCTGAATGGACAGGTTCAGTTGAATATGCCATAGGTGATCTTACGATTTCAGGTGAATATTCAAGAAATAATTATGATTTCTGGGCTGGCGGTAAGGTTTTTGAAAATATGAAATCCTCTACAGGAGAACTTTATAGTTCAAATTTAAATAAAATTGCAGACGGGATTACCCATGTCGAGCTTGAAACAGAAGGATACTATGGTTCTGTTTCATACAGATTCACAGACTGGCTTGAAGTAGGAACCTATTATTCAGTTTATTATGCTGACAGAGACGACAAAGATGGAGAACGTAATGTAACTGAAATTAACAGAATTTCAGCTGGTTACCAGGATCACGACGCATGGCTTAAAGATCTTTGTCTTTCTTTCAGATTTGATATTAATCAAAACTGGGTTTTCAAGCTTGAAGGCCATAAAATGGACGGTGCAGCAATTTTGATGAAAGAAATCAACTATGTTGGCGATAAACTTCAAACAGAAGATGACTGGTATCTTGGCGCTGCTAAGCTGACATTCAGTTTCTAAAAAATTTTATATAAATCCGCTGAGCTTTTCAGCGGATTTTTTTATCAGCTGCTGGAGGTATATTGATGAATAAGCTCATTAAGGTTTTTTTTGGCAGTTTCATTCTTTTTTTTATGTGCAGTTCAACTGTGTTTTCCACTCCTGTAAATTCAAATTCTGAAATTGGCAAAGTCCTGGAACTTAACAGCTCTCAGCTTGCAGAGGCAGTTAAAAAAATTGACAATGCAATGCAGATTGTTCAAAAAAGCGAAGAAAAAAAGAAAAGAAAAATCAGTTTTTTAAATCCTGTAAAAATTTTTGATTTATGCGATAAG
Source organism: Desulfobacteraceae bacterium (assembly GCA_050253255.1). Taxonomy (GTDB): domain Bacteria; phylum Desulfobacterota; class Desulfobacteria; order Desulfobacterales; family JACKCP01; genus JACKCP01. Next base: position 16,308 of record JBFWJK010000060.1, read on the forward strand.
TATTCCATGGTTGCATACAGTGCAAAATATGATTCTGGTGAAGATGCAATTGTAGGATTTCTGGTTGTCAAGACAGATTCGGGTATTGATATATACGGTTCTATTCCGCATCTTATATGGAAAGGTGAAGCAGATATAAATTCATTTAACTCAATAACTGATGATGTTTTATGTAAATATTTCAGAGATATGGGGATAAATGATGTTTATCCGATTTATTCACAGATGAAGCTTCGTGAAAAAATTGATTCTAAGGCAGAAAAAATTCATACTCACAGCGGCAATGACATAACCGACGGAATTATCAGTGAAAAATATATTGACAGCTCCATAACCAGAGATTCTGAACTCAAGGACGCCCTGTCGAAAAAAGCCGATATTTCAATGATAATGAGCATTAAACAGGATGATAAAGCAACAAAGGCCGATGCCGGAACTGTAGGGCAGCTTCAGTCGAGAATTGCGGAGCTTGAAAAGAAAATTGACAGACTCAATCAGATTTTAAACGGTGTTGTCAGAAAAAATAATGATATATATTTCAGCAACGTAAATATTCATGTTTTGAATGGAACCGGTAAAACTGAATCAGCAAACTCAACCGGTAATATTATTGTTGGATACAATGAAGGCGGTAATATTTCCGGTTCTCATAATATAATTGCAGGGACTTCCTGTAAAGCTTCTTCCTACGGAAGTATAGTTTCAGGTAAAAACAACAGCGCTTTAAAGCCTTATTCTGTGTCTGCCGGAGGAAGTGATAATGAAGTAAGCGGAATTTACGGAGTTTCGATAGGCGGAAGTTCGAATAAAGCTTCAGGTAAATATTCAACTGTTGCCGTCGGTGAAAAAAATAATGCAAAAGGTGATTATTCAATTATTGCCGGTGGAAAAAACATAAGTTTTTTAAATGAGAATCCACATTTTACGCAATATCTTTTATGAGTGTGTCTGT
>JBFWJK010000061.1:0-16807 GCA_050253255.1 Desulfobacteraceae bacterium
ATACCCGCCAAGTTCAGGTCTGCCGTCCTGATTTGATGTGTCAAGTACAGGAAGCCCCTGTCTGGAAAGAATCAGGGCTGTCGGTCCTGTTGAGTTGTTTATTGCTGTTTCCCAGGCTGTTCTTGTTTCATTTGCATCAGCAGGTCTTAAAACCGTAAGTCCCGGGATAAGTCTTAATGACTGAATATGCTCAACCGGCTGGTGTGTGGGCCCGTCTTCTCCGACAGCTATGGAGTCATGTGTGAAAACGTAGATTACCGGAAGCTTCATAAGGCTTGCCATTCGTATTGCAGGCTTCATGTAGTCTGAAAATACCAGAAATGTTCCAGCGTAGGGCTTTACTCCGGAATGGAGAAACATCCCGTTTATTATTGCTCCCATTGCATGCTCTCTGATGCCGAATCTTATGTTTCTCCCGCTGTAGCAGGTTTTTGAAAAGTCCTTCTCGTTTTCAAGCTCGGTTTTGTTTGAAGGTGCAAGGTCTGCGGAACCGCCTATCAGGGTCGGAACTATTTTTGCAATTTCGTTCAGAATTATCCCTGAAGCTTTTCTTGTGGCAATTTTTCCGTCTTCAGGGCTGAATTTTCTGAGGTCCTTGTTCCAGTCCCTGTCAAGGAAGCCTGTGACTGCATTTATGAGGCTGTTTGCTTTTTCTTTGTCTGAGCTGTTGAATTCCTGAAATTTGAGATTCCATTGGTTTTCATATTCTTCAAATTTTTTTGCAGTTTCATCAAAGAAATCTTTAACTTCACCCGGAATGAAAAAAGGTTCTTCAAAGTTCCAGCCCAGCGCTTTTTTGGTAAGCTTTATTTCTTCCTCTCCGAGAGGAGCGCCGTGTGCTTTTTCAGAGCCTTCAAAATTTGGACTTCCGTGTGCAATTTTTGTTTTTATTTTTATAAGGCTTGGCTTTTTTGTTTCCTTTTTTGCTTCATTCAGCGCTTTTTCAATAAGATCAAGTTCTGTTCCGTTTGAAACTTCAATTACATGCCAGCCGGCCGCCTCAAATCTTATTGCAACATCTTCTGTAAATGCAAGCTCTGTACTTCCCTCGATGGTAATCTGATTGTCATCATAAAGGCAGATAAGTTTTCCAAGACCGAGGTGTCCTGCAAGGGATGCAGCTTCGTATGAAATACCTTCCATCAGGTCTCCGTCACCGCACATGACATAGGTGAAATGATCAATTGCCTCAGGGTATTTTGAGTTGAGATGTGCCTCAGCCATAGCCATTCCGACTCCGTTGGCAAAACCCTGTCCAAGAGGTCCTGTTGTTGTTTCAACACAGGGGGTATGTCCGAATTCAGGATGTCCCGGAGTTTTGCTTCCCCACTTTCTGAACTGCTTCAGATCCTCAATGTCGAGGCCGCCTTTGGAAAGTGCTATAAGAGAATAGAGAAGGGATGATGCATGGCCTGCCGAGAGAATGAATCTGTCCCTGTTTATCCATGCAGGATTTTTAGGGTTGTGCTTCATTATCTTTGTCCAGAGAACAAATGCCGAAGGAGCCATGCCCATCGGCGCTCCGGGATGCCCGGAGTTTGCTTTCTGCACGGTATCCATTGCAAGTGTTCTTATTGTGTTTACTGCTGTTTGTTCAATGTTTGTTATTGTTTCTGACATGCCCCTTCTCCTGAAATTTATCCGGTGGCGGTATTTTTACTTACTGCCATCTGAAATTTTGATTCAGACCTGAGTTGAGCTGTCTCCTGATCTGCTGCTGGCAAAATGTTTTCCTTTAAAGACTTTCCAGTTTATCAGCAGATACTGTCCGGTTCTGAAGATGCTCCTTAAGCAGAAAGTGCTCAGTTCAGGTCAGAGTACCGTTAATTTTAATGGTTTGCTTACATTTAAATTTTTATATATGCAAGAAATTTCCCAGATTTTACATAAAAATTACGGCCTTATAAGGCCGTAATCAGAAACTGCTGAATTGTCTGTCTGAACTACAAAGCCCTCATATGTTCCGGTTTCAGCCTTACTTTCCCTTTAAGGGCATCCTCGATAAGTCTCAGTGTTTTGTCCTTGTCTTCAGGAAGCTTTGCTCTTATGGGAAGATAGTTTGAGGCATGGTTTGCATGGAAAAGTCCGTTCATGTCTGTGTTTGCTATCATTACTCCTATCTCTTCAAGAAGCTCCTGGGGGTTTAGAATTTTAAATTCTCCCCTTGAATACTCTTCCTTGTATAAAGGTGTTCCCGGTGTGATCATGAAGCTTAATGCGCCGACATAGTCGGGTTTCATACGGGTGAGAACTTCTCCGGTTTTTTTGGCATGGATATAGGATCTTTCCCTGCTTCCAAGTCCGTTTAAAACGGTAACGGAAAGCTTTATTCCGGCTTCCTTGATTTTTTTTGCCATTTCAATCATCTTTTCTGTGTCAGCACCTTTGTTCATCTGTTGAAGAATTACATCGTCTCCGGATTCAAGCCCCATATAGGCAATATCTATCCCAAGGTTCTTTAGTTCCCTCAGATCTTCAACAGATTTCATTTTTATGCTTTTGGTGTTGGCATAGGTTCCTATTCTTTCTATCCAGGGCATTTTTACCCTGATTCTCTTTAAAATTTTCACAAGTCTTTTCTGGGGAACGATAAGGGCGTCGCCATCGCATAAAAACAGTCTTTTTATGTGTCTGTAATCTCTTGCCGCCTCATCTATGTCTGCGAAAATCACATCATCGGGCTTTATGGAAAATCTTTTGGTTTTATACATCTCGCAGAATCTGCATTTATTGTGTGAACATCCCACTGTAATCTGGAGCAGAATGCTGTATGCTTCACTTGGAGGTCTGAAAATAGGTTCTACATAATCCATATAAATATTCCTTTTTTTTATTTTAAATCTCAACTATTCTTTGAATACATTTAATACAGAAATTTAAAATTGCAAAATTTAATTTAAAAACATTATGGTTTCAAAAACTTATGACTTTTTATATTGAAGACTATTCCGCCTTTCCAGTAAAAGATATTGAAAAGCTAGAAAATAACTTTTCCCTTAAAAATAATTTTTTAAACATAATAAAAGAGCTGACGGAGTCAGGGCTTGATGAAAAAATAATTGATGATTTAAAAATCTGCGGGTTTTATTCACTGTTTTTTCAGAATGCATTTTCAGCTTCCGGTCAGTATTTTGATATTGCAGTAATTACAAAAGATCTTTATTCAAAATCTGATAAGGCTTCTTATGACTATATAGGTGAAAAGGAGCTGATCTCTGCTGAGGAGCTGACTTTTTTTCTTTTTATGGCGGTCCGAAGGGAGCTTGCTAAGATTGCTTTCAGGGACATAACAGGAAAGGCGTGTCTTGATGAGACCTTGAAAGCTCTTTCTTTTCTTGCTGATTCTGCCGTAAAAAAAGCAGTCGGTTTTCTTCATGAGGATTTAAAAAAAATATACGGAACACCAAGGGACAGAAACGGCAGGGAGCAAAAGCTTATCTCTGTTGCCATGGGAAAGCTCGGGGCTTTTGAGCTTAATTTTTCATCTGATATAGATCTGATGTTTGTTTATCCGGAAAACGGGCAGACAGACGGAGAAAAGTCAATAAGCGCAGAGGAATTCTTTACAAAGCTTGCAAGAAAATTCACGGCTGTTTTCAAGAACGCTGTGCCAGGTGAAGAAACATATATTGTCGATCTGAGGTTAAGACCTTTTGGAAGTTCGGGTCCTCTTGTGATGAGCATAAAAGCGGTAGAACATTATTACCAGACTCAGGGAAGGGAATGGGAACGTTATGCCCTTATCAAATCAAGATGCATTACAGGAGAAGAGCCGGATGTCAAAAAATTTTATGAAAGCATAATCCCTTTTGTCTTCAGAAGATATCTCGATTACGGAGCTTTTGATTCCATGAGGGAGATGAAGCAGAAAATTATTTATGAAATCAAAAGAAAAGATAATGAGGATAACATAAAAAACGGTTCCGGCGGAATAAGAGAGATAGAATTTTTCGGGCAGATCTTTCAGCTCATCAGAGGCGGTATAGATAAAAGGTTCAGAGAGAAACGGATAGTTGAGATTTTAAGGCTTCTGGGCAGGGAAAAAATGATTCCCGAAGATACAGCGGCAGGTCTTGAAGAAGCATATGTTTTTTTGAGGATAGTCGAAAACAGGATTCAGCAGCTTGAAGGGCGGCAGACTCACAAACTTCCCGGGAAAAATGATGATTTGAAAAAAATTGCAATGAGCCTCGGCTTCAATTCGGTTGAGGAGTTTATTTCCGGGGTGGATGAAAAAAGAAAATTCGTTCATTCTCATTTCATGGCAGTGCTTAAGGATGAGGGTGATGATGAAGAAGATGAAAATTTTTTATTCAGGATGTTTTGGGACTCACCCGGTGAAAATGATGAAAAGTCTCTCGAATTATCAGAGTTTCGAGGGTTTGAATCTGCTGACGGTCTCCTGGAGTCAGTCAGAAAATTCAAGAAGGACGTCAAGGCTTCAAGGATACCGGCTGAAACCCTTACAAGAATTGACAGGCTTATGCCTGTCCTTATAAAGGAAATGGCAGAGGCGGAAATCGGTTCTGAAGCTGCCAGCAGGATCATAGACCTTGTTTCTGCAATAATAAAAAAAAGCTGTTATATTTCACTTCTTTTTGAAAATCCGGCTGCTGTCTACCATCTTGTAAAGCTTTTCAGGGAAAGCTCATGGGTGGGCAATTATCTTAAGAATCATCCTGTTCTGCTCGATGAGCTTCTGGATTCACGGACACTTTATTATCCGCCTGAAAAAGATGACATGTCTGTAATCCTCGATTCAAGGATTTCCGGGGTTCACTTCGAAGACACGGAAAGGCTGCTTGAAACAATCTGCATATTCAGGCAGAGCATGATTTTAAGGGTGGCTTCAGCGGAGATTTCAGGTGAATATCCTCTTATGAAAATCAGTGACAGGCTGACAGAGCTTGCAGAGGTTATAATAGAAAGGGTGCTTCAGAAAGCATGGATCGAGCTTGTGGAGCGGTACGGCTGCCCTGTCGATGAATCGGGCAATACTCTTTTGAATCCCGGAATCGCTGTCATCGCCTATGGAAAACTCGGTGGAATCGAGCTTGGATACGGTTCGGACCTTGATCTTGTTTTTGTTCACAACGATGTAAAGGGTTCTACTTCCGGGCCGAAAAGTATTCCCTGTGTGCAGTTTTATGCAAGGCTTGCTCAGAAGGTGTTGTCTTATCTGAGCATAAGGACGGCTGCAGGAAGGATGTATGAGATCGACCTCAGACTGAGGCCGGGCGGTAATTCAGGGGTTATTATAGTCTCTTTTTCTTCGTTTGCGGATTATTTTTATTCAAAGGCCTGGACATTTGAGCATCAGGCTTTTGTAAAGGCGAGGCTTATTTTCGGTTACGGGAAAATTGAGCGTGAATTTTTTGATCTGAGAGAGAGAATTCTTTGTATTGAAAGAGATGAAAAGGTTTTGAAGAATGAAATCAGAGAGATGAGAGAAAAAATTATTTCGGTTCACGGGTCTGGAAAAAGTGATGTGTTTCATCTTAAATACGATGAAGGGGCCATGATGGATATTGAATTTCTTGTTCAGTATCTTGTATTGAAAAACTCTCATAAAAATAAAAAACTTGCTGTTTATACCGATATTGTAAGAATTCTTTCCACTCTTGAAAGGGAAAGTATTCTTTCCAGAAAAGATGCTTCGTTTCTTCGGCTGGCATATCTTGTGTACAGGGCAATGGGACATAAACTTGATCTTGTGGAAAAAAAACCTGTGCTTGAAAAAGGCCGTTTTGAAGGTATACGGAAAGGAGTAAGGCTCCTCTGGAAAAAACACCTCGGCTGATCAGATTACAAATTTGTAAACAATCTCCTTGCAATTTACAGATCAATAAAGTATCTTACGAAAATGTTGTATAGATATACCAACAAAATTACATTTTTGTAATGTTTTGATGGCATATAAGAGTTTTGAAGGCGTGTTTAAGGGGTTTTGGGTTGTGGCACGCTCCTTGCTTTACCTAAACAAAAAAACATTTGGAAACGGATATATGAGAACTAAAATACTTGCACAGGAACTTAATGAAAAAAAAGAGAAGCTTTCCGAGGTTTTTCTCTCCAGAGGAGAAGAAAAATTTCAGAAAAAGCTTTCTGATCTCTATGATGAATATTTCATGAGAAGTTTTGAATATATTTCCGATATTTCCAACAGGCTCAATACACCTTTTGCTCTTGTAGCACTCGGGGGGTACGGACGTCAGGAGCAGGCGCCCCATTCTGATATTGATATTTTGTTTTTGTTTGAAAACAAGCCTGAGGATGAAGCTGACAGCATAATAAAGGAAATTCTTTATCCTTTATGGGATTACAAGTTCACAATAGGCCACTCAACAAGAACCATTCCCGAGTGTATAAAGGAAGCCAAGTCTGATGTGTTCAATCTTACTGCAATGCTTGATGCAAGATTTATATGTGGTTTTTCTCCTCTGTATCTTAAATTTGCAGAAAAATTCAGAAATTATCTTTCTGCCGCACCAAAAAAATTTACAGAGGAGATAATTGTTGCCGCAGAAAAAAGACATGCCGAATACGGAAACTCTGAATACCTTCTTGAACCTGACATAAAAAACGGTATGGGAGGACTGAGGGATTATCATGCCATCAGGTGGATAGGGAAGATTCATTTCGATCTTCAGGAGCTTAAGGATTTCCAGTATCACGGATATCTTTCCGAATCTGAGTATCCTGAGTTTACAGACTCTCTGGAGTTTATAAGCCGTGTAAGAAACCATCTGCACTTTCTCACAAAAAGAAAATGCGACAAACTTCATTTCGATCATCAGCTTAAAATAGCTTCAAAGCTTGGATTTACAGAAAAAGACGGCAAGACTCCAGTTGAAAACTTTCTTGGGGAACTTCATACAAGAATGAATTTTTTAAAAGAGTTTGCACTCATGATTCAGAATGAAACAGGACGGCCGAAAAAACTTGGAATCAAAAGAATATATAAAAAAATTACAGGTGTTGAAGGTCTTGAGATAAAAAACAGTCTTATCGGTTTTAAGGATTCGGAAAAAGTCATAAAAGATCCGTCTCTTCTAATTAAAATTTTCAAGGAGAGCGGGCTTAAAAAAGTTCCGCTTAATTCCGAGTCAAAAAGACTTGTTTTTGATCTTGGCTATCTTGTGGATGACGATTTCAGAAAGAATCAGGAAAACATTGCTTCTTTTGAAAAAATAATGACAATCCCTTATATGGAAAACCATCCCCTTGATTCAATGCTGAATACAGGTATGCTTTCACATCTGATCCCTGAATTTGCTGATATTACAGACAGAATCCAGTATAATGACTACCATATATATCCAGTTGCAAGACACAGCATAAGAGCTGTCCAGTATGTACAGAAACTGATTTCTGACAAGACTGAACTCAAAAATTCTGATCTCTATTCTTCAATCTATTCTGAAATAAGGCCAAAGAGAGTGTTTTTGTGGGCCGTATTTCTCCATGATATCGGAAAGGGTCAGGAAGGTGAGGATCACAGTGTTTCGGGTGTTCAGACTGCTAAGGATATTCTTGAACGCTTTGATATGAAAAAAGAGCATATAGAAACCATTTCCTTTTTAATAGAAAACCATCTTTACCTTGTTAAGACAGCCACAAGAAGAGATATTTTTGATGAAGAGACAATAACTGCATGCGCAATGAAGATAAAAAGTGCCATGCGGCTGAAAATGCTTTTTCTTCTGACCCTTGCAGATTCCATAGCCACCGGCCCCAAAGCCTGGTCGGAATGGAACGAGAGTCTTATTACATCACTGTTTTTGAAAACATTGAAAGTTCTTGAAAAAGGCAATCTTTCAGCTCCCAATGCAATCCGTCACCTTGAAAAGAAGACAAGCGAAATAACAAAAGTCTTAAAGGGTATAACAGATAAAGCTGAGGATATTGTGGCAGGGATGCCCCCAACTTATATTTTTGAGCTTTCAAACTCTGATATTCTGGTTCATGCAAAACTCTACACAGAACTTATTAAATCAGAGCGTCCTTTTGTAATGGAAGTGGAAAAGAACAAGGATTCTGATTTAAGGAGGGTTTTTTTCTGTGCCAAGGACAGGCCCGGCTTTTTTTCAAACGCTGCCGGTGTTTTTACAGTCAATAATATGGATATCCTGGATGCAAGGGCTTTTGGATGGAAGAATTCAATTGCATTGAGTATTTTTACAGTGTCAGCTCCCCTTGATACTGTTTATGAGTCAAGGGTCTGGAATAAGACAAGAACTGACCTTGAAAATGCCCTTAAAAATGAGTTCGATTTGAAATCAGCTGTAACAATAAGGAAAAACAGCGTTTTAAACGGCAATGATGTTTTCAGAGCCAAGGATTATGTAAAAACAGACAATGATTCATCAAGTTTTTACACAATTGTTGAAGTCCATACCAAGGATTATCCAGGGCTTTTGTTTGATCTTACAAATGTTTTGTTCAGGTTCGGTATAGATATAAAAAGTGCAAAAATTGCAACCAAGGTTTTACAGGTCGTTGACGTATTTTATGTAAGCTCCATAGAGGGTTCAAAACTTTCTTATGAAAAGTGTGAAATAGTCAGGAGCGAAATTTTAAGGGAATTATCAGAAATCAAGGAGGAAAAGTATGAAGAAAATTGAAGCGGTAATAAAGCCTTTCAAGCTTGACGATGTTAAGGAAGCTCTGAATGAGATAGGTATTCAGGGTATGACAGTCAGCGAGGTAAAAGGGTACGGCAGGCAGAAAGGGCACAAGGAGATCTACAGAGGAGCTGAATATGTGGTTGATTTTGTTCCCAAAGTTAAAATTGAAATTGCTCTCAGGTCAGACAGGGTTGAAGAAGCTGTAAAAGTGATAAGGGATGCTGCAAAAACAGACAATATCGGTGATGGAAAGATCTTTGTTTCACCTCTTGAAAAGGTTGTCAGGGTCAGAACCGGTGAAATAGACGAAGATGCTTTGTAAAATCAGTCTGTCAAGGCTTAACTGAACGGAGAAAAAATGAATTCTTCAGATATAGTTTTCATGTTTGTATCAACATCTTTTGTAATGTTTATGATAATAGGGCTTGCTCTGTTTTACGGAGGTCTTGTCAGGGCAAGAAATATTTTAAGCGTTATTGCCCAGTGCATGATCTGCATCGGCCTGGTTACCATAATCTGGATTCTATACGGATATTCTCTGGTTTTTGGCGCAGATGTCTACGGTTTCATTGGAAATCTTGATTTTGTTTTTCTTAAAAATGTCGGACAGGATGCAGGTCCCCATGCGGACAATATTCCACATATTCTGTTCTGCATGTTCCAGCTTATGTTCGCGGCCATAACTCCTGCCCTTATAACAGGTGCTTTTGCAGAAAGAATGAAGTTCAAGGCGTTTATTCTGTTTACTTTTCTCTGGTCGACATTTGTTTATTTCCCGATTGCCCACTGGGTATGGGGAGGCGGCTGGATAGGGACTCACGGCGGACTTGATTTTGCAGGCGGTACAGTTATTCATATAAATTCGGCAGTTGCAGCCCTTGCAGGAGCAATTGCAGTTGGAAAAAGAAAAGACTGGCCCGGAGAGCAGATTAAGCCCCACAACCTTGGAATTACATTCCTTGGCGCCGGGATTTTATGGCTGGGATGGTTCGGATTCAACTCTGGAAGTGCCCTGGCTGCAAACGGTGTGGCAATGAATGCTTTTTTTGTTACCCAGATTGCTGCAAGTGCATCAGCTCTTTCATGGATGGCTGTTGAATGGAAAGTTCACGGCAAGCCTACAGTTCTTGGTCTGGCGTCTGGCGCTGTTGCAGGTCTTGTTGCAATAACACCTGCATCCGGATTTGTGTCTGCCTTTCCTGCTCTTCTGATAGGTCTTGCAGCCGGTATTCTCTGTTTTTATGCCGTGGGTCTAAAAGCAAGATTCAAGTATGATGATTCTCTTGATGTTGTAGCTATCCACGGAGTAGGAGGGCTTTGGGGAGCTCTTGCCACAGGTCTTTTTGCAAGTACAGCCGTAAATCCTTCAGGATCCGACGGTCTTTTTTACGGAAATCCGTCTTTGTTTGTAATCCAGCTTGCAGATAATGCAGCGGTGATTGTTTATTCAATGATAGTTAGTCTGGTAATTTTTAAAATTGTAGATTTATTTACTGGTCTTAAAGTTTCACCTGAAGAAGAAAATGCAGGTCTTGATATTTCTCTTCATGGTGAGAAAGCATATAATTAAAGAAAATAATAAGGAGAACTAAAAAATGACACCAACACAGGTACTGGAATTTGCCAGAGAAAAAGGGGTAAGAGTAGTGGATATCAGATTTATGGATTTTCCGGGAATCTGGCAGCATTTCTCAGTCCCTTTGAGCGAACTTAATGAAGGAAGCTTTGAAGACGGATTTGGTTTTGACGGTTCAAGCATAAGGGGATGGAGAGCTATCAATGAAAGTGATATGATAGTTATTCCCGATCCCTCAACAGCAAAGATCGATCCTTTCTTTGAGCATCCGACTCTTGTAATGATAGGAAATATTGCAGACCCGATAACACATGAACCTTATGAAAAGGATCCAAGACACATTGCACAGAAAGCAGAAGCTTTTCTTAAGAGCACAGGAATCGGAGACGTATGTTTTATAGGACCTGAACCTGAATTCTTTATTTTTGACGATGTGAGATATTCAAGCGATCCTCATAATACTTTTTTTGCAATTGACTCAATAGAAGCCACATGGAATACAGGAAGAGAAGAATTCCCCAACCTTGGATACAAGCCAAGAAGCAAGGAAGGCTATTTCCCTGTTCCTCCTTCAGACAAGTTTCATGACCTGAGAACCAGAATGATGCTTGCTCTTGAAGACATAGGTATAGAGATGGAATGTCAGCACCATGAAGTTGCAACCGCAGGTCAGGGTGAAATTGACATGAGATTCAAGCCTCTGGTTGAAATGGGCGATCAGCTGGTATGGTTCAAGTATGTAATAAGGAACATGGCATATATGAACGGTCATTCCGTGACTTTCATGCCAAAACCACTTTTTGGTGACAACGGCTCAGGCATGCATACCCATGCAAGTATATGGAAAGACGGCAAGCCTCTTTTTGCAGGTGATCTTTATGCCGGTATGTCTCAGGAGGCCCTTTATGCAATCGGCGGTATCCTTAAGCACTGCGGAGCACTTTGCGCAATAACAAACCCGACAACCAACTCTTACAAAAGACTGGTACCGGGTTATGAAGCGCCTGTTAACCTTGCATACTCAAGCAGTAACAGAAGTGCTGCTGTCCGTATTCCTATGTATGCAACTTCTCCAAAGGCAAAAAGACTGGAATTCAGAACTCCTGACCCGTCATGCAACGGATATATGGCTTTCTCCGCAATTCTGATGGCCATGATTGACGGAATTGAAAACAAAATTGATCCCGGAGATCCTCTTGACAAGAACATTTACGATCTTCCTCCTGAAGAACTGGCTCAGATTCCTTCAGCTCCGGGTTCACTTGACGAAGCTCTTGACTGTCTTGAAAAAGACTGCGGCTTCCTTCTGAAAGGAGGAGTTTTCACAGAAGAGGTTATCAGGACATGGATAAACTATAAGCGTGAAAAGGAAATAAAAGCGGTTAACTTGAGACCGCATCCCCATGAGTATATGCTTTACTATGATATTTAATGGTTAGAATAATAATTTGATTTAAGTAAAAAAAGCGGTTTTTCCAAGCCGCTTTTTTTCTTTTCAGGGCATCTTTTGTTTTGTCCTGAAAGCTGCCATATAAATTTTACTCAGGTTCATATGAGATAATGTTTAATTATATATTCGTAATGTCAGGTTTCAAAGTTTCGGGAATCTGGCTTCGGAGTTTAAAGTAAAAACATGTCGTCTCAGACACTTGTAATTAAGGTTGTCGTCAAAAAAACTTTGCAATTCAATAATAGTTTTAATAGATTATATTTCATATATAAGTTCTCAGGTTAATTTTTTGCAGGTAATTTAAAAATTTTATCAATCCGGAGTAATTATGGATGCAAGGATTCTAGTTATTGAAGATGATTCAGATTTGAGACAGGTTCTGAAAATTATGCTTGAGAAGGAGAAATACAGGGTTTTTGAGGCGGAAAACGGAATAATAGGACTGAAAGCCTTTAAAAAGGAAAAATTTGACCTTGTCATTACGGATATAATCATGCCCGAAAAAGAGGGCATTGAGACAATCTTTGAATTGAAAAGAATAAATCCGGAGGTAAAAATAATAGCTATTTCCGGAGGCGGAAGAATTGCTGCAGAAGAATATCTCAGCATGGCAAAGAACTTCGGCGTTTCAAAAGTTCTTTCAAAGCCTTTTAAAAGAGATCATTTTTTAGCTTCTGTAAAAGATGTGCTGTCGGGTGAAGCCGTCTGAATGAACTGCGGTCCTTAAACACAAAACATAAAATCAGGAAAAATTAATGCTCACAGCTTTAGCCGCTCTTTTTTTCGGGCTTGTCATTCTTTTGTGGAGTGCAGACAAATTTGTGGAGGGGGCTTCAGGAATTGCTGAATATGCGGGGCTGAGTCCTCTTTTAATAGGAATGCTTATTGTCGGATTCGGAACATCGGCGCCTGAACTTATAGTATCTGTCACAGCAGCACTTAATAAGAGCACGTCAATTGCCATAGGAAACGCTTTTGGTTCCAATATAGTTAATATAGGCCTTATTTTAGGAATCACAGCCCTGATAAAACCTGTTAGAGTCAGTTCAAATGTACTCAAAAAAGAACTTCCCATACTTCTTGCGGTAACAGGTTTTTCTTATCTGCTTATTTTTGACAGCAAAATATCGAGACTTGAAGCTTTTGTTCTTTTACTTCTTTTTTTTCTTCTGATGGGGTGGAGCCTTCTTCAGGACAAAAAAAACGGAAAGGACAATCTTGATGCTGAAGTAAAAGAATCTCTTGGATCAAGAAAGCCGGGTCTGTGGGTTTCTGTTTTTTATACAGCTGCAGGTCTTCTGCTTTTGATCGCGTCCTCAAGGCTGCTTGTTTACGGCGCAGTGTTTCTGGCACAGAAAGCCGGAGTGAGCGATCTTGTGATAGGGCTCACAATAATTGCTCTTGGTACTTCACTTCCGGAGCTTGCATCTTCTGCCGCAGCCGCTTTTAAGGGGAAACATGATATTGCCCTTGGAAACATCATCGGATCAAACCTTTTCAACACTCTTGCTGTGACAGGCCTTGCGTTCTCGGTCTATCCTTCGGATTTTCCCGTCGAGGTGGTCAGGCGTGACTTCATGTTTATGCTTTTTCTCACTGCAATGGTTTTTGTTACAGGCTACGGTTTTGGCAGGCAGGGAAGAATCAACAGATTTGAAGGCATTTTTTTGATTGGAGTTTATTTGGTTTACCTGTGGATTCTGATTTTTGCCTGAATTAAAGTTTGTTAAAAAGCTGTAAAAGGATTTCTATGAAAAAAACTCTTTTTCTTATTTTTTTTGTTCTGTCCGCTTTTAACGTTTTTTCTGAAGAGCCTCAGGTTTCAGGTGATGAAGACTACTTTATAAATCACTTTGAGCAGGTTCTGGAAAATTCTGAAAAAACAAAAGCAGTGTTTTTAAATGATTTCAATTCAGAAAAAAAGGCCTATGAAGAGTTAAAAAAACAGATAAGCGAACAGCTTGACAAGGTTGATATTTATAAAAACCTTCTGATTGTCCCTGATGTGGGCATACCTGTTCTTGAAAAAAGTCTTGATGAGATAAATGTACATATCTCAACGATAAATTCAAAGATTTCGGGGCTTAAGGAGAAGCTTGATAAAACTGAGGAACAGCTTGTTTCTGTTGATGATAAGCTTAAGTTCAGTTCGAAAATTCTTGAAAACAGGACAAGGGAGACTAAAGAAAATCTCTATTTTGGTGAAGTAAAAAAATATAAAACAGTTCTTGAAGAGCAAAAAAAACTTCTTCTTTCAATAAAAAATTTTATTCATTCCCGGATAGGTCTTCATGAATCTCTACTTTCATCACTTGATGATTTAAAGGTTATTTTTGAAAAGGATATACAGGACAAAAAAGATGTAATTCTTTTTCAGAATGAAGAGATTTCAATAAGAATTTTTTCTCTAAAGGTGATTTATCAGGATTTTTTAAAATTTTCTGAGTTTTTTTCATCTTATTTCACGGCAGCCACCCTGATTAAAAAGCAGGAGCTTTTAAGAGAACATCTCAATACAGGCCATTTTGTAGCTGTTCTTGTTTTTTCAATAGTAATTGTTTTTCTTCTCAGTATAAGAAAGTATCTTTTCAGAAATGAGAAATATCAGAGTCTGAAGCAGAAAAAGTATGGATATCCTTTTGTTTTAATTGAAAAAATTATTTTTATGGTTTTGCTGCTGTTTCTTACTGAAGTTTTTATCAGGTCAAAGCTTTATATTGTTTTCCCGGATGTTTTAAAATTTTTGAAAGATTTTATTTTTGTGCTCCTTTTTACGAGAATAGCGTCGGAATCGTTAAGGCTGATTGCCCTGGAAAATGAGGCTCTTTATGCAGAATCTGTCTTTGCATGGAGAAACAGTCTGGTATGGGGAATAAGGGCTTATGCTTTGATTTATCTTGCTTTAAGCAGTTTTGCCTCATTTGAAAACACTATCCTTCTATCTTTGAGGGTTGTGTTTGAATTCTTTCTCTGCATTATTGTTTTTTTATTTTGGGCATCATGTAAAAAATCTGAAAAATACATGGAAAATCATTTATCCAAAGGAGTTGAATGGTGGTCAAAAGGAATCGCGGTTTCAGGGCTTCTGGTTGAGCTTGCCGGATTCAGGTACCTTGCTTCGTGGTGGTTTATTTCCTGGGGAAGAACAATAGTTCTCATCTGTGTGATCTATGTACTTTATCATGCGCTTGAAAGTTTGAAAGAACAGATTTATGAAGACAAATCCGAAGAAGACGAGCAGAAAGAGGACAGAAGGTCTTATTACTGGTTTTTTTCAAAAGGGGCTTATCTTTTCATTGTTCTGCTTTTTATATCGGGGCTTGCGTTTTCATGGGGAAAAGGCGGGGTTTTTCTTTCATGGTTTTTTATCCTTTTCAGTAAAAAATATACAGTTGGAAAAATTGAGCTGAGTTTTGCAGGCTTTTTTTATGCAGGAGCGGTTATTGTTATTACCTACTTATTCACTTCTTTCTGGAAAAAAATGATGAACAACCATTTTTTAAAGGAAAGCGGTCTGTCAGAAGGTGTCAAGGATTCTATCACAACAATTTCAGTTTACCTTGTCTGGGCTGCAGGTATTCTTATAAGCTTCAGCGTTCTTGGTCTTAATTCAGCCTCAATGGCTTTTGGATTCGGTGCTCTGGGTATTGGTCTCGGTTTTGGACTTCAGAATATATTCAACAACTTTATAAGCGGACTTATTCTTTTGTTTGAAAGACCGATCCAGGTTGGAGATGTTGTCGAAGTGGGAGGTGTCTGGGGTGAAGTCATTAAAATCAACGTAAGGTCTACCATTGTCCAGACCTATACTCACTCATCTCTTATTATTCCAAATTCCGAATTCATAAGTGCTCAGGTAATAAACTGGAGTCACAGGGATCCTTTTATAAGGAGAGATCTTAATGTCGGAGTTTCATATTCATCTGACACAGCCCTGGTTGAAAAACTTCTTCTGCAGGCGGCAAACAAGGTGCCGGAGATAAGGCTTTACCCGAAAAAACCTGTTGTTCAGTTTATAAATTTCGGCGACAGCTCCCTTGATTTCAGGGTCAGATTCTGGTCAACCATAGATGATTTTGTAAATGCGGAAAGTAAGCTGAGGTTTGCAATAACAAATATTTTCAGGGAAAATAATATTGAAATTCCTTTTCCGCAGAGGGATATTTATATTAAATCCGGAACTTCAGCAAGTACTGCTCCACCAGAAAAAGAAACTGACCAGTAAAATTTATATTTAGTGATTGGCCGAAAACGAGAATTTTTTGTTCAGCAACTATTTAGCAGCTTTGTTTTAAAAGTGCAAAGACTTGAGCCTGTCTTTGCACTTTTTATCTGTTTTCAGTTGAGCAGAGGGTTAATTAAAACTGCCTGGGTTTTTGAATTATGTCTTAACCTTATCTCTGCTTCTTTTAATGCATGTTCAATTGAATTAAATATGTTGTTCTTTCCAGTTTTATCTATGAGTTTGGAGGTTTTTAATGTTTTTTCAACCTGAGGCTGCATCCCGGTGATAAAAATTTCTGTGCCTTCGGCCTGGGATTTTTCAATCATTTCTTCAAAAGCTCTTATTCCTGTTGCATCAATTGCTGGAACATGTCCCATTCTTATTATCAGTATTTCAGGTGTTTTTCTTACAATTTTCAAAGTATCCTTGAATTTATTGGCAGCACCAAAGAAAAAGGGGCCGTGAATTTCAAAAATAAAAACACCTTCGGGTATGCTTTCTCTGTCAACTGGAAGAAAATCTGAGGTTTTAATATTATCTTTGTTTTCAGATGTAATTGGATCAAAATGGGTGACATCAGCCATTCTTTTCATAAAAAGAAATGCGGAAAGAATAATTCCTGTTTCTATTGCAACAGTGAGGTCAAAAAATATGGTTATTAAAAATGTGGAAACAAGGACTGCGATATCTGATTTGGGAGAACTGAAAAGTCTTATAAAATAAGAGATATTGCTCATATGCCAGGCAACAATTAAAAGAACCGCTGAAAGAGTTGAAAGGGGAATAAAGCAAACCAGTTTTCCAAGAAAAAGAAGTATGCACAAAAGTGTAAGAGAATGAAAAATTCCTGAAAGGGGTGTTTTTCCTCCGTTTTTTATATTTGTTGCAGTTCTTGCTATAGCCCCTGTTGCAGGAATCCCACCGAAAAG
>JBFWJK010000062.1:0-16320 GCA_050253255.1 Desulfobacteraceae bacterium
CAATAAACATGTCCACAACCCCTTTATAGTTTCTTATTATTTCACTTAATATGGAAAAATATACGATTAAAAGTTCACCCAGTTCCAGTGGTCTTAGATTTTCAGAGATTGTTGTAAAACTTCTTATATCTCCGAACATGATGGATACTGTTTTTGTTTCTCCCGAAAGAGAAAGCTTGTCCGGGCTTTTTATAAGTTCGTTTACAATTTCCGGGGAAACATAATGCGAAAAAGCACTTTGAATGAATTTTTTTTCCTTTTCCCTGAAAAAATAATTGGTAATTATGACTGCCATGCAAAGGATTCCAAGAGAAACAGCCGGAAATGAGAATCCGGCTATAATATTATTACTGAAAAGGAAGAAATAGTTTATAAGAAAAATACCGCAGATACTCATAACTGTTATAAGTCCCGCAGCAAGAGGGCCTGAAAAAAGAAGAAAAATTGTCACAAGAATTCCCATAGGTATCAGAATCATGTAAGATACTGCTGTTTCAGTAAATTTGTCGAAGTGCATGAAATCTTTGCTCAAAAGGTTGTCAATTATGGTTGCATGAATTTCAACTCCGGGGCATGCTCCTGAAAAAGGTGTCGCCTTGAGATCCAGAAGTCCTGCTGCTGAAGTTCCCACAAGTACTATCTTATTCTTAAGCCTCTCTCCTGCTTTGTCATTTAATATGTCAGAAGCTGAAATATAATTGTATGAAAAGGGCTTTCCTCTGAAATTTATAAACATCTGTGCATCGATATCGGTTCTTATGAAATTATTTCCTGCATAGACACCGAGAATTCCGTATTTATTTCCTGCCTTCTGGCTTGATGGTTTTATGATAAATGAGTCTGATCCTGTGTAAAGGCGGTAAAGCTCAAGTGCCAGAGAAGGGTATGGGATGTTGCCGTACATTATAAAAAGAGGAACTTTTTTTACAGCTCCGGAAGATTCGGGAAATATATTTACAAATCCTTCTGTTACGGCTGTGGATACTTCAGGTATGTTCAAAATCAGATCTTTTGCCTCATTGATATAAAGCTGGCTGAATCTAATATTTTCTGATGCTATTTTTATTGATGCAGATGAAAAAGGGCAGCAGTTTTTTTCACGGGGTTGTCTGAAGTCGAACATATAGCCCATAACAACGTTTGATTGTGCAATACGTGCGCCAAGTATCTGGTCATAGTCAGGGAGATCATTTTTGTTAAGCCCTTTTATATCAAAATCTTCAAGTACTTGTGCGGGCGATGTTCTGTCATGTTCTGCAAAAAATATGTCAAGCCCTGTGACCTTTGCCCCTTTTTTTTCAATTTTATTTATCAGTTCGGCTATTATATTTCTTGACCAGGGCCATTGACCGATTTCTTTAAGACTTTTTTCATCTATATCAACAATTGCTATCTGACCCGATGGAGAAATCCTGCCTCTTATCCTGAACATGAGGTTTGTTATTTCAAAATCAAGAGTTTTGAATATTGAACTGTTTGCAGAGCCGTAAATGTGAAATAAAATAACTGAAAAAATTATTACGCCAATCCCTGCCAGGGCAGGGATTGATTTTTGTATATTAAATTTACGGCTCATAGGGGATTATCTTTTCCCGGAGAAAATACCGATGTATCTGTTAGCATTTATTTCCGCATCGAAGTTTCCTCCCGCAGCTTCTGCTTTGGGGCCGAAAAATGTTCCGTTCAGGCTGCCGTATGATGAAATGTCAGGATTGATATTTGCAGAAAATCCTGTTGAGCCGACAGTACCTGTATAATTTAAAATCAAAGCGGCATTATTTATATCAGGCTTTATTGAAGCATTGATATCATAAGTGTCAAGTGAAACACTCATATTAAATGTGCCGTTTTCCAGAATACCCATTTGACTGAAACTGTCTATTACAGCAGTGTTTGCCACACCGCTGTAATTAAGCACAGTATTTGTCTGTGAAAGTTCCTGAAGAACTGAAGTAATGTCAGGGGTGGGCTGACCGGCTATGAAAAAGCTCCCCGGTGCGTGTATATGATAGGTTGTCGAGCTGTTGTCAGGATCATTGTATGAAGCTTCCCAGTAACCCCAGGTAAGATATTCGTTTTGATCTTCAAAAATATTGCCTGAGAAAAGAAATCCGGTATTTCTGTTTACCGGCGATGTTTTTCCGGAAGGGTAAGAACTTATTTTCTGGCTGTCTGAATCAAAAACAGCTGCAAAAACATTGTCGTCAATATATACGGAATTAAGTGCATTGCCTCCGAAGGCAAGATCTGAAATGGAATGTTCATTTGCTGCAGTTGAATTGTCGTAGGCTGTAAGTGCACCTGAAACTGTACCATTAAGCATGTTGAAAACTATTGAAAACTGACCTGCTTCTGAATTCATGAAAAATTTTCTGCCGGTTTCCGGGAATTCCAGGTTTTCAGCTATTCCTATAACAAATCCTTTCATGCTTCCGATTCCTGAATCTGAAAAAACAGCAGGTGTCTGGTTTCTGAATCCTCCCATTGTAATATAACTTTTGCCTGTCTCAGTCATGGTTCCTGCATCGTTTAGGGTCCCTGTTCCGGTTATTCCTATTCCCTGATAAACTGATCCGAAAAAGCTTCCCGAGGCCTGATTTGAATATACTGAAGACAGCATCGGGAATCCTTCAGGGTAAATGTACTGCTCATGGTCCGCAATTTTTGATCCTATTACTACAATATCTCCTATTGTTTTATTATCATCTGATATTGTTCCAAATATCATGAGACCTGTGTCAAAATCGTGCTGAGATTTGTTCTCATTGAAAACACCGAAAATTCTTTTGTTTTTAAAATTGGCTCCAAGGGTGAATCCCCCTGAAATAGACTCGACATAATCTTCAGAATTGAAGACTGAAACTGCAGAAGCAGTAAAATGACCTGAATATTTGAATATTTTATCAAAAGGATAGTTTGAAGAATCGGCTTCAACTCCGAAATAGGATGTGGATGTATACGCATAATCAGGGTTTGAAGCCAGAATATGGGAAGGAGGAACATGAACAAGATAGAACTGGTGAAGCGGCGATGTTACAATATCTGCTTTCACAGTGTATGTTGATGAAAGAATATTGATGTCAAAATCGTAGTGAGGTGAATCCGGATTAAGCTGAGGGGCAGAGTAGGCTGCATTTAAGTCCGGCCATGAAAAATTACTGAATTCATTGTATGAAATTATGCTTCCGCTGCTGCTTTTTTCCGTTATTTTCAGGAAGTCACTGAATTCACCGGTGGTACTTCCCGGGTATGTAAAGCTGTCTGGATTTTTTATGTTGTAATCGTCAAAGCCTGAGCCTGTAAAACCACCTGAAACAAAAGCCGCAGTTTTTGACTCCCCTTCGTCTGTTACTTGCTCCCCGATTTGGTCCTGGTTTTTTGAGGAAATTATATCTGCAAAAACCGTGTCTTCAGGGTCAGAAACAGGAGGTGAATCATCACCGGGAATATTGTCGATCCCGGAGCTCAAAGAGTCTCCGTCTCCCTGTCCCTGGTCCGGGTCCTGTGGAGCAGGGCCGGGAGGAGAATCATCACTCTCCCTGAACTCACTTATTTCTTCTTCTGAAAACTGTCTTGGAGGCTCAATACGTTTTTCATCTTCTGAAATTCTTGTACCGAATCCGGGTTTTACAAGCGCTGTGCTGCCGAAAGGTGTTTTTATGTCGATTCCTTTTCCTCCAAGAAAAACAACACTTATATTTTTTGGAGCAACCCTGAAGGCAAACATTGAACCTCTGATTCCTATGCTTGCTACGGGGGTATCTATTTTAAAATTCTGAGGTGCTGTATTGACAATTTTTCCGCCCATTATATGAAAGAGGCCTTCCTTTGCTTCAGCTTCAAATTTCTGCTCACGGTCATTCCATTTGAAGTCCTTTACAATCAGTGTGCTTTCAGGTCCCATACCTGCAATTGTTTCGTCATAAAAAAGGATCTGCAGCCTCGAATTTTTTCCTGTTTCAATTCTGTCATTCAGATAAATCTCGCTTTTGACAGAGAGTTCTCTTGAATTTCCGTTATTTATTGATACAGCTTTTCCTCTCAGAGCAGCGATTTTACCAACTGAGGCATAAGCAGTTGAAAACATGGAAATA
Source organism: Desulfobacteraceae bacterium (assembly GCA_050253255.1). Taxonomy (GTDB): domain Bacteria; phylum Desulfobacterota; class Desulfobacteria; order Desulfobacterales; family JACKCP01; genus JACKCP01. Next base: position 4,095 of record JBFWJK010000062.1, read on the forward strand.
ACCAAAATAATTAAAATTAGATTTTTCAAACAGAAAATTGTTTTTTTCATTGCCCTGACCTCATTTTAGAAATTCAGTTTTACATAAGCTGTTGTTTTGTTTTTCCTGTATTCATATATATCTGCATTGGAGTCGTTTTTTATGAAAAGATGTGAGATACCAAGACTTGCAGATATTTTTCTTTTCTCGCTGTTATAAAACATCCATTTTACATCTCCAGATAAAAAACTGGCTGTATCTTCCCTTTTTTTAAGAAAAAGAGGCTCTTTTTCCTCGTAGTCCGACTGCTGAAATCTGTAAAAACCTGAAAGAGTTATTTTTGAAACAGGAATCCATGCAAGCCCGATTCCTCCTGAATATCTTTTGAATGAATATATGTCAGAATCGGTTTTTTCCCTTGAGAAATCTGCAAAAGGAGTAATAAGAAGATTTTTTATTCCCTTTGTCCATGACACGGCAGCTCCGGTATTTGATCCGTCTTTTGAATCGTATTCATCGGCATATATTTTTTGGGTATGGGAGATGCTTAAATTCAGTCGGCTTGATTCTGATACTGTTTTTTTCAATGTAAGCCTTGCTCCTCCGGCATTTAAATAAGACTTGTCGTCAATGCTTATATGCTGGGCAGTTAAAGATATATCCAGAGAAAGATCTGAAAGAATTCTGATGTTTGGAGTAAAGGCAAGGTTTATGAAATCAAGATTTTGTTCATCTTTTGAGTCATAAATGTTTTTCTGATAAAAAAAGTCTGTTTTAAGATGGTTTAGTTTCTGCGAATTCAGATTATACAGGTAAGAAACCTCAGCCGATGAAGTAAAGAAAAAGTCAGAGTCTTTTCCCTCAAGTTCCATTGGAAGATTTGAAAAAGCCGGAATTTCAATTATTTCATCTGTTGGAGTTGTGTTGGCATTGTCGTCATATCCGTATCCGAACTCCACAGAACCTGAAAGTCTGTGTTTTTTTTCCCTTGAATCAATTACCTTTAAAAGAAGATAAATGTTTTTTTTAACATCTTCAGGAGGGTTCTGGTTTAAAACTTCAGTAAAAAGACGCCTTGCCTCCTGATTTGATCCAAGAGCCATATAAGCCCTTGCCATTTCAAGCTTAACCCTTGAAAGATCAGGGTGAGAAATAAGCATTCTCTGATATGCAAAAACTGATTCTTCATATTTTCTGATTTCAAAGGCGGATCTTCCAAGATAAAAGTTTATTGTTTCGTTTCCCGGGTTTTTAAGAAAAAGATCCTTAAAGGTTTCATATGATTTTTCAAAATCACCTGTTTTGAAATAATCTTTACCGATTTCAATCCTGTCTTTCAGGAAAATATCGGTCTCGGATGCATGAGATAAAACCGGGAATGATAAGAGAATTGCTAAAGGAATCCATTTTAAAAGTAATTTCAACATTTTCTGCAGCCTTTTTCTTATTTTTGACAAAATTAAGTATTAAAAACTGATTTGATTTCTGAACAAAAAAATGCTGTGTCCGGTCAATTACGGCTTAACTTGTTTTCTGCCTGCCATTATTTTTTTCTGATTTTCCTTTTCTCCGTTATTCTGAGCAACAAATATCTCCTTATTGTCAGCATCTTTTTTTGTATGATACATCATTGTTGATATTGTTGACGGAGTCGGAGTAAAAATCTGTATCTGCTTCGGAGTATGCTTAAGTATATTTATACAGAAATTTTTAAGATTCATCATCTCTTTTTTTGTGCATCCGGGGTGGGCTGCAATAAAATAATAAGTCAGAAAAAGTTTTCTGTTTCCGTTCAGCCGGTCAAAAAGTTCTTTGAATTTTTTTAAAACATCTGATGACGGTTTGCCCATAAGAGATAAAATTTTGTCATCGCAGTGTTCAGGAGCGATTTTAAGCTGTCCGGAGATATTTTTTTCAATGATTTTTTTCAGGTAATTTTCTCCGTTTTTCCTGTCGTTTAAAATCAGGTCGTAGCGTATTCCTGAAGAAATAAAGACTTTTTTGACATTTTTTATTTTCTCGGCCTTTTTTATCAGCTCAATCTGTCTTTGGTGGTCTGGTTTGAGATTTTTGCAGACTGAGGGGTAAAGGCACTTTTTGTCACTGCATGAACCGGATTTTATTTTTTTGTGGCATTCAAATCCGTACATGTTTGCAGTTGGACCACCAAGGTCTGAGATGTACCCCCTGAATGTTTCCATTTTTGTAATTTTTTCCACTTCCCTTAAAATGGAAGCTTCGCTTCTTGAAACAACAGTTGTTCCCTGATGAACTGCAATAGCACAGAAACTGCATTCTCCATAGCAGCCTCTATGGGTTGTTACAGAGTGGTTTATTGTCTCTGAAGCCCTGACTTCACCTTTTTTAAGATCAAAAGGATGAACTCTTCTTGTGAATGGAAGTTCGTATACTTCATCAAGTTCTTCTTGGGTAAGATTTTGTGCGGGAGGATTGAGGATAAGGTATCTGTCACTGTGTTTCTGGACCAGACCTTTTGCAGTGAGAGGGTCCTTGTTTTTATAGAATTCCAGAAACATTTCACGGAATTTATCTCTGCTTTCAGCAACTTCCTCATATGAGGGAAGCCTGATGTATCCATCCGGTATTTGCCTTGAAATGTATGCAAGCCCTCTGATGTTAAGGGGTGAAATTTTTTTTTTAAGATGGTCTGCAAGTTCGGCTATGGATTTTTCACCCATACCGAACAAAATATAGTCGGCTTTTGAATCAAAAAGAACGGATCTTCTTATTTTTTTTGAAATAAAGTCATAATGGCTTATTCTTCTAAGGCTTGCTTCAATTCCGCCAAGGACTACAGGAGCCGAGTTTTTAAAATACCTTTGAATCAGGTTTGTGTATTTTATTGTGGCAAGATCGGGGCGTTTGTTGTTTATGCCCCCCGGTGTCAGATCGTCTTTATTTCTTTTTTTGCCCGATGCTGTGTAGTTTGATACCATTGAATCCATTGCTCCGGCTGTAACCCCCCAGAAAAGAGACGGCTGTCCCAGCCTTCCAATGTCTTTGTCTGTGTCAAGGTCTGGCTGGGCAATAATTCCTGTTTTGAAGCCTTTTGCCAGAAGAACTCTTGCTATTATTGCAGAGCCTGTAAATGGGGAGTCTATGTGTGCATCACCAGTAACAATTATTACGTCGAGACTGTCCCACCCCTTTTGTTTTACTTCTTCAGGAGTTGAAGGTATGAAATCAGAAGTGTTCAATTTTTTCCTTTTTAATACGGATTTCCCCGTTATCAAGATATTTAATCTTCAATGTTTCGTCTGAACCGAGATTTTCAGATTTTATTTTGACTGCTCTTGAGAATCTTTCCCTGAAAAGATCAAAACCGATATTTTCAATAACTCCTTTTTGTTCATTTTTTGAAAGATAGGAGTTGTAAATCTCTTTTATTTCCTGCTCACTGAAGATGTTTTTTCTTTTGTTTTCATAGTTTATAAATTTCTGTCTCCAGATCCGCTCGTGTATTCTCAGTGATTCCATAAGATTGTCAAGAAAATACTGGATATCTTTGTCAGGGTATGAGTGTATTCTGTTTTCAAATCTTCTTACTTCATCAATAAATGATTCGTGGCCAGGGTGGGGGTATTTTTTCTTGTCAGACAGAAAAAGTGTTATTTTTGTGTCGATATCATTGATTTTTTTCTTATAGAAAAGAATTTTATCCATTATTTCTTTTTGCTTTTTTGAAATAAGCATGGTTATTACCCGGTTAAATAAAAATGTATTAACGGCAGAATCAAAAGCCCTGCAAATGCGGATAATGAAACTGCCGATGCCGCAAACTCACTGTCAAGATCCTTTATAACTGAAAAGGTTATTGTATTGTATCCCACAGGAGCCGAAGCGCATATAAGTATTCCGGCCTTTATTAAAGGATCTGTGTCAAAAAATGATAACACAAAATAAGCAGCAGTAAAACCTCCTGCCATTCTTGAAAATATTGTTGAAAATAAAAATCCTGAAATTTTTCCTCTCAGGTCGAATTTAATACCGATTGCTATCATTATCAAGGGGAGAACCATTTGGGAAATGAATTCAAAATATCCAAGAACCGGCTTGTAAATCTGTATATTTAACAAATTAAAAACTGAAATAACTGATATAGCAATAAGGGGGGGATTTTTTAAAAAGTTCAGGAAATCCCTAAGCATTATTTTTTCTTTAGAAGAAAATCTGCCTGCAATAAAATATGTGACAGTAAAAACAAAAAATGCATTTCCAATGTCAAAAATAAGAACTGCAACAATTGCTGAAGAGCCGTAAAATGACTCGATGAAAGGAAGGCAGAATCCTGTGTTCATAATCATTGAGCCGGAAACAGCAGAACCCTTTGTCCTTATTTCCGGTTTAAATATACACGAGATGAGAAATGTAAGAAGACCGCAGAAGCAGAGGACAAAAACTGCAGTAAAAGGAAGGAATATAAACTCATTTTCTATCCTTGAATTGTAAAAGGAGCTTATAACAAGAGCCGGAATTCCTGCATAGAAAATAAGTTTTAAAATAAAATCCGCATCTCTTGAGGAAAGTATTTTTGAATGTTTTAATGCCATTCCCGTAAAAAAAGTCAGTATTACAGGCAGGACTCCTGAAAAAATAGCGGTCATAGTCCTATTCTTGAAAGGATAATTTCAGCTTCTTCGATTGTAAATGCAGTTTCAAGCTGATACCCCGGCCAGACAAGGCTCTTTTTTTCAAAGCAAAATGTTTTTATGCTTTTTTCGTCGATTACTCTGATAACAAGCTTAACTCCGGCATCCCATAGTGTTTCCTGGATTGACTGCATAAAATAGTGGTCACTGTCTCTGAATGTGAACCCTCTTAAATCAGAAATGCAGGTAAATCCCTGTTTAAGAAAACGTACTAGCCGTTCTGTTTCTGCTATTGCAAGGCTGAAGTCTTCTTTTTCGGCAATATTTCCCAGGTAAAGATATAGTCTGTTTTTTTCTATGTTAATCTCGGCACTGAACATTATAAGCTTTCGTTTTTGGCAAGTTTTACAAGTTTGTTCCAGGCTGATTTGAAAGCAATTCTGCCTGAATTTGAAAGATCCTCCAAAATTTCTTTTTCATTGTTTTCAAGTGTCAGCTCAAACATTGAGCATAAATTCCTGAATCTTTCAATCAGTCCTTTTATTTCTTCTCTGAAAAAAAGATGAATGAATTCAGTTGCAGTGCTTCTGCTTTCAAGCTCGGCACATGTTTTTTCACATAGAAAATCAAGAGCCTTTACAGAAGCGATTAAAGCCCCTGATTCATAAAAAAAATTTTTGTCTTCAATGTTTTTATTTTTTTTAAGAACAGAGCTTACAAGATAATTCAGAGCTCCTAAAACCGGTCCTGCCATAAGTATGTCCTCATATTTTCTGAAGGACATTACAAGTTCGTCGTAGGCTTTGTCCTTTTCACCTAAAAGTTCACTTTCATCTGATTTGAAGTTGTTCAGCCTGATTGTTCCGTGGGGGCAGTCCCTGAAAAAAGGAAGGTTTTCCATTGGTTCAATTGTTATGTCTGAATCATTTGAGTCTGCAAAAAAAGCAGAATATCTTTTTTTTTCATCAACAGATGTTATTGCAATTATAATTGAAAAATCAGAGACAGGAGCATTGGTTGTAAAGGTTTTTTCTCCGTTTATTATATAAGAGTCTGCTTTTTTTTCTGCATGTGTTTTTAAATATTTAGGATGAGGTCCTGCACCAGGTTCTGATACTGCAAATGAAAAAACGTATCCTTTTTCCACCGCATTTTTAAGATATTTATCTTTTTGCCTGTCAGTTCCGTAAATTGAAATAATTTTTAAAATAAGAAGATTTATAAGAATGGAGAGAGAAATTCCTATATTTGCAGTTTTTTCTGTAAGAGACCTGGTAAAACTGTAGATATCTGTAAAACTGCCTCCTGTGCCTCCGTATTTTTCAGGAAGGGCGTGTTTTGTGCAGTATCTGGAAAAAATATGATTAAAAAAAGCCTTTTCGTTCTTGTCTTTTTTTAAAAGAAACGTTTTTATTTCTTCTGATAATTTTTCAATTTCTGTCATTATAATCTGTTCCTGAGTTTAAAAAAAATCAGCTTTTGAGCTTTTGTCAGGAATTCATTAGCACAAAAACATTGTTTTGTCTGCTAAAACATTAAGGGAGTCATTACCGCCTGCCTTAAAATCAGGGAGGACAATTTGCACACACACTTCTGAATACTTCTGTTGAAAGATACCTGTCGCCTCTGTCTGGAAGAAGAACAACAATTGTAGAACCTTTTTTCATGTCCTTTGCAGCTTCCATTGCACCCCACAATGCTGCTCCGCTGCTTATTCCGCAGAAAATTCCCTCGCTGAGAGCAAGTTCTCTCACTGTATTGAATGCATCCCTGTCATTACAGTAAAGTTTATGATCAAGAAGATTTTCATCGTAGATTTCAGGAATTATAGCCTCTTTCATATTTTTCAGACCCTGAATTCTGTGGCCTTCCTCCGGCTCAATTCCAAGCACTTTTGTATCCGGACTTTTTTCCCTGAAATATCTTGAGCATCCCATAAGCGTTCCGGTGGTTCCCATCCCTGCCACAAAAAGATCTGCTTCTCCTTTTGTCTGTTCAATAATTTCCGGAGCTGTAGAATAATAATGGGCCATATAGTTTGCCTCGTTTTTAAACTGATTGGGCATAAAGTACTTGTCAGGATGAGTTTCAAGAATATGATGAGCCCTTGCTATTGCTCCGTCTGTTTTTTCGCTTCCGGGTGTAAGCTCCAGTTCTGCTCCCATTGCAATAAGGATTGATCTTCTTTCAATGCTAACGCATGCAGGCAGAGTCAGTTTTATTGAAAATCCCATTGCGGCAGCAACCATTGCCATCCCTATTCCTGTATTGCCTGATGTCGGTTCCAGTATGGTTTTGTCCTTTGTCAGTTCACCGCTTTCATAAGCCTTTTTGATCATGTAGCAGGCCGGCCTGTCCTTGACTGAACCGCCGGGATTTGCACCTTCAAGTTTTACAAGGATTCTTATTCCTGTTCTGTCAGTGCTCCAGATATTTTTTAATTCGACAAGGGGTGTATTGCCTATTGCGTCAAGGATACTCATAAATTTCTTTCAGATTTAGTTAAAGCCGTTATTAAAAAGGGTATATAGCAGATTTATTAGGTAAGTAAATCCAAAACTGAGAGTTTTTCGTTTTTTGGAAAGATGAATTAATTTAAAGGGCTTTTAGTCTTGGCTTGTATGAACTTCAAGTTTTTTTATCAGTTCATCTACAGGAATTTTGTATCTCATGCATACAGATTCCAGGGAGTCAAACAGGTGACTGCAGCAAAGACATGTACCTGCCTGGTTATCATATGATTTTATTACAGCTTCGGTACCTCCCCATTTATGCATTATATCAAGCAGGCTCATTTTTTTTAAATCTTCCAATTTTTACTCCGGTATATAAATGGTAAATACTGCGGCTGAGCTTTTCCCTGATTCAGCCTCTATATATCCGTCATGCTGTTTCACCGCTGTAAAGGCATTTGTCAGTCCAAGTCCGGTTCCTTTTCTCGAGGATAAAGGCTTTGTTGAAAAATAAGGATCAAATATTCTTTCAATATGTTCAGGTCTTATTCCTGTCCCTGAATCGGAAATTTTGATTTTAATATAATTTCCTTCTTTTATAAGCTTTTCTTTTAAATTTGAATTTTCATTTATTGTTTCTCTGGAAATTTTTATTTTCAGTTTTTTTTCATCGGAGTTTTCCATTGCTTCAGCCGCATTTTCAATGACTGCGTCTAAGGCGGATTCAAAGATTGAAGGATTTATATGGAAAAATTTAAGACCGTCAGAAATATTGAAACAGATATCCAGGCTGCTGTATTTTTGTAAAATTCTGTTAAAAAAAGGCTCAATCTCAACTTCGTTTTTCATAATTGAGGATATATCTGAAAATCTGAAAAATTTTTTTGTCATTGATTCAAGGTGAGATGCAGCTCTTTCAATCCTCTCAATTATTTTCAGAATATTTTCATTGCCGGTTTTTGAGGCTTCGATTGCAGCCAGGGACAGATTGCCAAGTATTATCGATAAAATATTGTTTATATCGTGTGCAATACCTGTTGCCATGGTTGAGACAAGTCTGAATTTGCTTGTTTTTATCTTTTCGTTTTCAAGGGCAATTCTTTCTGAAATGTCTCTTATAAAAGCCTGAACAACAGGAGGATCATTGTCTATCCTCACTATGCTCACTTCAACTTTGTGCTGCTTAAGATCCTTTGTTAAAATTGTCGCCTCGGTTCTTATATTTTTTTTATGGAGAATTTCCCTGATTTCATTTACCGTTTTTTCTCTTTCTTCAGGAATTATTATGTCGTAGTATTTTCTCCCTATCATTTCACCCTTTGGTGCTCCAAAGGTTTTTTGTGCAACATCGTTGCAGTCGATAATATTTCCTTTAATGTCTGTTACAATTACAGAATCGTATGAATTGTTGAAAAGAGAGGTAAGTATTTTCTCCTTTTTTTTAAGCTTTATTTCAGTTTTTCTTCTTTCCTCGTCAGCTTCCATTTCTTTGGTGACATTGGTGAGGTTACCTATTGAAACTGTAATCTGGTCTTCAGGAAACGGAATTACAAAAGCCTGATCTTTTAACCAGAAGGTGTCGTTTTTATGTTCTATTTTATATACAGCCTCATTGAATCCTGAGCTTTCGGTTTCATTTCTTATTGTGAATTTTTTCTTTAAGAGAAGGGATCTGTTCTGCGTGTGTATTGTGACATTGTTTTCGTTTTTTATATAAGTTTTTCTGTCGGTAACTGAACTTCTGAAAATTGAAGGCAGGTTTTCTATGTCAGAAGAAAAAAGCTCCTTGAAGTTGTCTCCGGCATATTCGTACCAGATGTCGTTTTTCCCTGTTTCCCATGCGGCAATATATAAAATTGCGGGGACAAGGAATTCATTTATCGATTTGAGTCTGTTTATATAGGAACAAAGGCTTTCTTTCAGGTCATGAGACCTGTCTTCAAGTAAAAGTTTTCCCTCATAATTTTTTGGCAGTTTCAGTTTTTTTTCTTCCATTATTATTTTATTTTTCCGGTGTAAAAATATTATACATTAATAAAGCTGTTTAAAATATTTGCATATCTGCCCTCTAACCTCTTAAAACCATAATTATATTAAAGATATTTTCTACAATCTGCTCAGGGTTTCTTCGGTATATTCAAATGCAAGGGTTGAAATTTCTATGATTGTATCAAGATTCATTTCAATACCTGGAAAAACTGAACTTATTTCACTAAATTCTCCGGGTTTTAAGGCGGTTTCGTCAAAATAATTAAGCGAAAGAAGATTTGCGATTTTTATAATTGCACTGAATTTTTCGTCGCTTTGAAATTTTCCCTTGTGATGATCCCTTATTCCAAGCTGAATATTATAGGGGAGGTTCCATAATCTTGCCATTGCATAACCTGTCTGGCCGTGGTGAATCCCTGTTATGGTTGTTTCAGCCTTTACAGGTGAAAATTCCTTTTCAATGAGCTTGTTATAGACATCCCTGTATTTTTCCAGCCATGCTGAAAGAACAATTTTTCCGCAGTCGTGAAGAAGGCCTGCAGTATAGGCTTCCTGTTCTGCTCCCTGCAGAAACATTGATGACAGCTTCTTTGCACAGAAAGCTGTGAAAAGTGAATGCTTTAAAAAATTGTAGGGTTTCATCCCGTAGCCGTTGAGGTTTTCTTTAAAGAGAGGGGCAAGAGCAGCTGTTTCTACTATTTCATAAAGAGTTGAAAGCCCCAGAATCTGGGCCGCATACTTGATTGACCCTACCTGATTTTTTACATTGTAGAAAGCTGAATTCGCAAGTTTTAAAACCCTTGATGCAAGAGCAGGGTCGTTTGTTATTATATCGGATATTTCGCCTATTCCTGACTGATTTGCACGTATTGTTCTTTTTGCTTTTGCAATAATATCCGGATAAGGCGGCAGGTCTTTTATCCCTTTTATGATTTCTTTCTGTATATTTATTTTTTCCTGAAGGTCTGGAATATTTGTCATTTTCTGTTCAGTTTTGTTAAGTTGTCTGAAGGCAGACTGTCTGCAAGTTCACTTGAAGTTTTTCTTACATAAGCACATAAAATTACCGCAATTCTTTTTAACAGAACCACCCCTATTCTTGGATGATCTTCTGTCAGTTTGTCAAATCCTTTTTTTGAAAGAGTCAGCAGTATTGCATCGGTTGCAGCAATTGCAGATGCTGATCTAGGTGACTGATCGATCATTGCCATTTCGCCGAGACTTCGTTTGGGACCAAGCTCTGCAATGGGAACTCTTTTCCCTTTGTCTGATTTTTTAAGAACAAGAATTTTCCCTTCAACTATAAAGCACATGAAACTTCCGGGTTCACCTTCCTTGAAAATTACTTCCTTTTTTTTTACCTTGAAAATGTTCATGTATTTTGTAATTGTCCAGAGCTCGCTGGTTGTCAGATACTTTGAAAACGGAAGTCTGAGGAAAAGATCAAGTATTTCCTCCTGAAACCTGTTCTCATATTTTGACATAGTTTTTTTTATCATCTATTCTACCCTGAGAATTTTCTTGATTAAAAGGACATAAATTTTGTCTGATTTATTATTACAGTTTTTTTTAGTTGTTATCAAAGACTTAATTTATTTAGAGCAGGGTATTTAATAAAACTTAAAAAAAATTTTTCCAGATAACAGTAATAGGGTATAAAGTTATTTTTAAATTGAAATCTATTATAAATAAATTAGTTATAACCGCCTGGACAGAATAGAATCGGGAAAAATTATAAGATGAACAGATTTGCTTTCGGTGCAGCTTCCTTTTTTTTGAAAAATCTTTATTACCTTTCAAAGGCAAAAGTTGAAATAAACGGAGCGGAAAATATTCCAAAAGGCTCTCTTATTTTCACGATAAATCATTTTACAAGGGTTGAAACCCTTATCCTTCCTTTATACATTGAAAAAATTACAAAAAAGCCGGTATGGTCTCTTGCATGGCACGGACTTTTTAAAGGAGCCGTTGCAGAGTTTCTGGAAATGGGAGGAGCTTTGTCCACAAAGCATCCAAACAGAGACAGACTGATACTGAACAAGCTTTTGACCAACAGTGCAAACTGGATTATTTTTCCTGAAGGATCAATGATTAAAACCAAGAAGGTCCTCAATAACGGTGATTATGAAATTGTAACATCTGAGGGAGTGACAAGGCCTAAAACCGGTGCTGCAAATTTTGCGCTGAGGTGCGAGTTTTACAGAAAAAGGCTTGAATGGCTTAAAAAAAGCAATATTGAAGAATTTGAAAGAATAAGAGCAAATTTTGAAATTCCTCCTGATTCTGATATCGATTTCAGTCAAAAAACATATATTGTTCCCGTGAATCTTACTTATTACCCCATAAGGGCAAGGGAAAATGCCGTAAATAAACTTGCATCATATTTTGTGGAAGGAATATCAGAAAGAGTCCGTGAAGAAATTATGATGGAAGGGGCCATGCTTCTTGACGGAGTGGATATCGATATAAGATTTGGAAACCCCATAGATATTTCAGAATATTTTGAAAATGACATCATAAGATCAGATATTGAAAGTCCAAAGAACTTTGATTTTGATGATAAAATCCCTTCTCTTGGAATTTTAAGGGATCATTCAACTCAGATAATGTATCGTTATATGAGCTCAATTTACAGCATGACAACTTTAAACCATGATCATATTTTTTCATATATTCTTAAATATATGCCTGGAAAAATAATTGATTCCTATGATCTGAAAATGAGGGTATATCTTGCCGCCGAAATAGATGCCGATCCCCAGAGACTTTTTCTTCATAAGGCTTTAAAGCAAAACCAGATAAGTCTTTTAACAGACGACAGATATTCAAAATTTTCTGAGTTTATTGAGTTCTGCAGGGAAAAGGGAATTGTTGAAACCGATGAAAAATCTGAAAAGATCATAAAAAACAATGATAAAATCACTGTCCCGGAAAATACGGAAGATTTCAGAAAAATAAATCCTGTTGCTGTCTTTGCCAATGAAATTGAGCCCATAATTGTTCTTGGCCCTCATCTTGAAAGGCTTTCAAGAGAATCATCCACTGATATAAGAAGGCGTGTTGTGGCACATATTCTTAAAAAACATTCAGACAGTTTTAAAAACGACTTCAGAATTTATGCAGACGCAGAAAAAAACTGCATTCCTGATGAAAACTCGGGAATGCCGAAGCTTGGATTTAAAGGGGAAAACAAAA
>JBFWJK010000063.1:0-16315 GCA_050253255.1 Desulfobacteraceae bacterium
CCGATCTCAAAATATTACATGGAAAAAAGAAATATTCCTGAAAAAAATCTTCTGACACTCTGGATTACGGATAAAGAAACCTGTTCAAGCGAAGACTATGAAAAAAAAGTTGTTCCTCCGGTTAGAAGGTTTCTTGAAAAAAATAAAAATATCAGATGTATTGTGTCTGTTTACGGCCTTCCGTTAAAAATATCACCACCGGAACTTAAAAAAGAAGAGCAGGAAAAGCTTGAAAATTTGAACGGGAGGAAAAGGTATATTGAAAAAATTCTGGAAAAAAACAAAGGTAATGTTCAGATAAAAAAAGAACTTCGTAAAATAAATAAAGAAATACAAAGCTATAAAAGAAGGCTTGACAGGTCAGCTTCATTTGATTCGGAACTTTTTCTGGTAAAAAAAGAAAATTATGAACTCAAAATGTGGATTCCAAACCCATATTTTATTGAATTCAGCAATAAAAATCTTTTTGTAAAAAAAGAAGAGGTTTTAATGGTTTCAAGAATAGACGGGCCTGATGCAGAATCCTGTAAAAGAATTATTGATGACTCGCTTTTCGCAGAGAAAAATGGTTTAAAAGGTAAGGCTTATTTTGATGCCAGATGGAAATATCCTGACGATAAAAAAGTAAAGGGATATGGTGTTTACGATAAATCGATTCATGATGCCAGAAAATTTATTGATAATTATAAAATTATGGAAACTGTTCTAAATGATGAGCAGGAGCTTTTCAAGAAAGGGGAATGCCCTGATACCGCAATTTACTGCGGCTGGTACAGTCATGGAAATTATATTGATGCTTTTTCATGGAGTCGAGGTTCTGTCGGATACCATATTGCAAGCAGTGAATGCGTAACCCTTACAAATCCGAATTCCAATGTCTGGTGCAAAAAAATGATAGACAATGGAATTGCTGCAACAATTGGACCTGTTGGAGAGCCTTATGTTCAGTCTTTTCCTGTGCCTGAAGTCTTTTTTGCCTATCTTCTTAAGGGAGGGCTTTCTCTTGCAGAGTCTTATCTTCTGAGTGTTCCATATATATCCTGGAAAATGGTGCTGGTTGGAGATCCGATGTACAGACTAAATATAAAGAAATGATTTGTCCCCGGCTTTTGCCGGGGAATTTGTTTGCGATTTATTGTTTAATCTTTTTTCTTGCTATTCCTGCAAGCCCAACCAGTCCGAGACCGAAAAGGATTAATGTCGATGGTTCAGGAACAGGGCTTGCAACAAGCTCTATAGAAAACCAGCTGTTTTTTTCTGTTGTTTGGCTTTCTGGAGTAATAAAGCCAAAATATTCAGATGAAATATCCAGTCCAAGCAGGTTTTTTTGTTCTGAAGTTAATGGTTCGAAGTCTTCAACTGCAAAGATTGTTTTATAAACATACCCGTCTATTTTAAATACTTCTTCAAGAGAGCCAAATCCGGTTACCATGAAAATATCGCTGGGGTGGTTGCTGTTGTTTGGTGTTTCAAAAAATTTAATATCAAAATATTTTTCCCAACTCTGGCTTTTTAATCCTTCGGGGGTTATCGTTAATCTGGAAGATAGGGTTGCTGTTTCTAGATAGTTTTCGTAGGTAAATAATCCCTCAGATATTTGATTGTTTTCATGTCTTAAAACTATTCCGGTTTTTTGCTCTCCTAACTCTATTGTTGAGTTAATTGAAGCAGGGTTAACTGAGATGGAGCTGTAAGAATAGTAATTACCTGATATCACACCCTTAGAACCCCATTTTAATGTTGTAGGCAGGTTATTAAACTCTGTGTTGGGATTAAGTCCATCAACACCATCATTATAGTTTGAAAAACCATATTGAATGTCAAAGTTCCAGTTGTTTATTGGTGCAGCATAAGTTGATAAAACTGAAACCAATAAAAACAATGATGTAAAAGTCATGAGTGATAAAAAATTTTTCATAGTTTTTCCTTTCAAATTCTTGGTTAATATATGCATGTTTATATATATAAAAAAAATATATTAAACAATATATTCTTTATGCTTAAGAGAAAATTCTTTGTTTGTTAAATATTTTGTGGTTTTATTGAGGGAAAAATAAAAAATACGAATTTGAATTAAGTGCTGAGGCTTCTTAAAAAATTTATAATCCTTTTATTTTTTTGTAAAAATCAGGATAAAACTCCGGCTCCAGTCCATTCATCATAACTTCAAACATATTTGGATCAATCCTGTATAGTTCTTTTTCAATTTCATCAACTATGCCAAGGTATGGAGTTCTCCATCCGTGATAAAAAAGTTTTTCAGCTATGGGATGAAAAATAAATCCATATTTTTTCAATGCATAAAAGAGTTTATCTTCTGTTATCATATACCAGTGAGTAATACCGTTTCTTTTACTTTCATGATACATAATCTGGCAGAGGCCTAAAATAAGTATAGGATTTTTTCTTCCAAGCATTTCTTTTGGAATTGTTCCGTCATCTGGTAAAATACCGCCTTCTTTTTTGGTTAAGTAAGATTCTATTCCATAGGCGCCGTCTTCTTTTCGTCTTCTTAGGTCTCTGGAAACAGTTAATCTGGAAATTTCAGCAATTTTGTTTCTTTCAGGTTTTTCTCCGATAAAACGTAAGTTTGGTACAGCTTCAATAGGGAAGCCCTTTGGAGAATCCAAAACCAGTCGTATTGTGCCAACTACAGAATCAGAATCATTAAGGCAGGCAATGTGAATAGATTCATTTTCAAAATCATCAGTTTCTAGGCCTTCTGAGTGATCTTCTTTTTTTTCAAATCCGAATTCTTCAACATAAACTTCATAGCGCATTTTAAAGGTGTCTTTTTTGATTTTTTCGTCATCAACGACACCAAAACGGAAATTACCGTATTGCTGGCTGTTTTTTATCATTGCTGTTTACTCTGTTTTTGAGTTTGAATTAAAAAAAAGAATGTTTTATTATGAATCTTAAAATGTTTAATGTCAACTCAATTTGTGATCAGAATTTATTTTCATTTTAATAAAATTAGAAAGTTTATTGATGAAAAGTTATATTAATAGATACATAGTTGTTTTTTTATCTTTGCTTTTGACTCTACCTTTTTTAATCAGGCTCGATAAGGTTAAGATCGAGGATAATGTAGATTATTTTCATGATAAAGAAAATCCTCAGATAATTTTCTACGATAAATTTAAAAAACTATTTGAAAATGATGAGTTTTTTATAATTGCTTTTAAAAAAAAAGATATTTTTACTTCTGAAAATTTAAGTTTGGTTAAATTAATTACTGAAGATCTGGAAAAAATAAATGAAATACGAGAAGTAAAGAGCCTTTCTAATATTGATTACACTGTTGGAGAAAATGAATTCTTTATTGTTAGAAAATTTCTCGAAACAATACCGGCTCCGGAAAACATTAAAGAATTATCAGAGTTAAAAGAAGAGGCTTTATCAAACACATTACTAAACAAAAATTTTATATCGAAAGACGGTAAGACAGTAGCTATTATAGTCTATGTATATGAAAAATCAGATGATGGTGAGTACAGAAAAAAAATAATAAATAAGTGTAGAACTAAATTAGCTGAATATAAATCTGAAACTGGTGAAATTTTTATTGGCGGATGGACAATTACAAATTACTATCTAAGCCATTTGATGCAAAAGGACCTGAAGGTTTTCATTCCAGTAACCTATCTTTTTATTACAATAGCAGTTTTTTTTATTTTTAGAAATTTATGGCTTGTTCTTTTATCTTTTTTGAATATATCGATGTGTATGATCTGCACTATGGGCCTTTTTTATTATCTAAATATAAGTATTAACAATGTAACAACAATAATTCCTCCTCTTATTATGGCTCTTGCCCTCTGTGACACTGTTCATATTTTTTCATACTTAAGTAACTATTCTTTCAAAACAAAAAATGAAAAAAGATCAAATATAATTATTATTCTAAAAAAATTACTTTTGCCATGTTTTTTGACAACTCTTACAACTGCAGTCGGGTTTGCTTCTTTATCTGTAAGCGATATTCCACCTATAAAAGATTTTGCCAAAGCAGCAACAATAGGAATGTTTTTTGAGTTTGTTTTTGCATTTACTTTTCTTCCTTCAATGCTTCTTTTGGTTCCATTTGAAAAGAAGAGTCCAAAAAAAACAGAGTTTAGCATATCTAAATTATTAGAGTTTATATCTAAAACAGTAACGTCTGATTATATTTTAATTAATTTTATCGGGTTTGCAGTCATTGGTTTTTCAGTTTATTTTGCTTTGGATATAAGCACTGAAACAAATGTAATTGAATATTTTAAAAAAAATAGTGAAATTCAGAAGTCAAATCAGTTTATAAAGAAGAATTTAGCCGGCCTTTCAACTTTTGATATATCAATAAAAGGAAATGAAGAAGATCTTTTCAAAGATCCGGAAGCCTTAAAAGTGATAGAAAAAATTCAAAATTATGCCGATAAAACAAAAGGTGTGGATAAAACACTTTCGTTTGTTGATTTTTTAAAAGATATGAATAAATCATTCCACAATGAAAATAATGATTTTTTAATAATTCCTGAGTCAAGGGAAATGGTATCACAATACCTCTTGATATATGACTCTGAGAATATTCGCGATTACATTAATTCGAATTTTGATCACGCAAGAATTTTTGTAAGAATTTCTGAAGACTCAACAAAAGAACAATCTGAAATAATAAATAAAATAAACAGTTATATTGAACAGTCAAAGTTTGATGGTTATATTATCAAAATAACAGGACGAGTTTTTATTGATGTAAACATGATAGACAGCCTTGTAAAAAGTCAAATCTGGAGTCTTTTTACTGCAGGGATAATTATACTAAGCCTTATGTTTATAATAATGAAGTCCTTTAAACTGGGGTTGCTGAGTGTAATACCTAATCTGGTACCAATTATAATCAATTTTGGAATAATGGGTTTTTTCGGTATACCGCTCAATGCCGCAACGGCTCTTATAGCTGCAGTCGCTCTTGGGATTGCTGTTGATGATACAATTCATTTTTTGACTGCTTATTCCAAATATTCCAAAGAAGCAATAACTGTTTCTCAAGCTGTTAAGTTGTCGATTATGGACAAAGGAAAAGCAATTATTACTTCATCTTTTGTTTTGACTATAGGTTTTGGAACTTTGGTTTTCAGCTCATTTGTACCTTCAATATATTTTGGGCTTTTATGTTCAATCATTATGGTTACTGCTGTTATTGGAGATTTGTTTTTTTTACCGGCTCTGATTTTGCTTACAAATACATTTACAAAAAGGGGAAATTGCTGATGAAATCTTGTAAAAATTGTCTTCTGCCAGAAAAAGTTCCCGAATCGAATATCGACAGCTCGGGTATCTGCAGCTTTTGCAGAGGTGAAAGAAGATCTGATTATGAAGTAGATGAACAATTAAGGCATGAATGGAAAAAAGATTTGGAAAAAGCACTGTCAGAGTGCAAAGGAAAAGGCGAATATGATTGTCTGGTCCCCATAAGCGGCGGTAAGGACAGCCTTTATTTAGCTTATAAGCTTAAATATGAATATGGGCTCAAAGTGCTTGGTTATACTACAAATATTAATATTCCTGATATTGCTCAGGAAAATATTAAGACATGCTTAAAAAAAATTGATATAAGGCATTATTCCGACACTCCGCCAGATAGTTTTTACAGAAAAATCTTCAGTTATCTTTTAAAAAATCAGGAAGACAGGGGCGCTGTTTATACAATTTCATACGTTTATGCACCATTATTTGAAGGCGATGCAATTAAGCTTGCCATAGAAAAAAACATTCCTTTGATACTTGCAGGTTATTCACCAGGACAACCTGAGCCTGAAAGAATGACATATGAGTTTTCAAGAAAAATGATTTGTGAAACAGACTGGACACCTCCCGGATTGGTGAAAGATAATGTTATAAATGAAGATGAAATAGAGCTTTTTTATAATCCCAACAAATATCCAAAAGGAACAGAGTTCCCAAGATACCTTGCTCCTTTTCATGCATGGGACTATAGTCAGGATAAAATAATGAAATTTGTTGTTGATAAGGGGCTTGTCAAATCTAAAAAGCATGCCAGCCCTATTTACAGTAATTATCCCATTAACTGGCTTTTAATGTATTCGGATTTGAAATTCTTTGGCTACAACCCATATCATCCTGAATTTTCTCAATTGATAAGAGACGGAAAAGCAAGCAGAGCATATTGGAAATTAATGACTCCAATCGTCAATTTTATGATTAAAAATATGGTTTTTCTGGGGAAGGATGCAAAAAAGAGCATGGATTGGCTTGGAATAGAAGAAAAGGATTTAAAAATAACAAAACCAAGGGGATACTATGATCCTGTAATTCCTTTATAAGCGAAAAGGACATGATTATGTATAAAAATATTCCAGAGATGCTTAAAAAAAGGGTCGAAAAATCACCTGAAAGAGCCGCTCATTTTACCTTGAACTCAAAAGGAAAATGGGAGGAGCATTCCTGGTCTGAATTTTATTTGTCTTCCGCAGAAATTGCAGAAAAACTGTTTTATGCGGGCTTGCTTGCGGGCGATAATGTTGCTCTTATAGCCCCGACTTCTCTTTTATGGGAATATGTTCAAATGGGGATTCTGATTGCAGGAGGTGCTGTAGTTGGGATTGATCCGGGTGAAGATCCTTTAAATATCGAAAAAAATGTCGAGATCTGCTCTATAAAAGGTATTGTTATTCAAGATATTAATTTTTTGGAAAAGCTGAGCAAAGACACGGTTAATAATTTCGGATTCATCATTATACTTGATAATAATTACGATTTAAAATGCAGCCAAAATATTTTTTTTCTGAATCAACTTGAAAGGAAAAGTCTGCCGGAAATTGATATAAAACCCAAAAGTCCGGCTACGATAATTTTTACATCCGGTACAACAGGAGAACAAAAGGCTGTATTATATACCCATGAACAGGTTTTGACTGCATGCCGTTCTGTAATTAATGCTTTTGATGATTTAAGTTGTGAAACAAATCTTGCATGCTGGCTTCCGCTTGCAAATCTTTTCCAGCGAATGATCAATTTTTGCGCAATTGAAATAGGCGCTAAAAACTTTTTTGTTGAAGAACCAAAAAAAATTGCTGAATTGATTCCCGTCATTAATCCTCACATTTTTATAGGAGTTCCCAGGGTTTTTGAAAAAATTTATTTTGGTATTCAATCGGAAATTGATAGGAAAAATAAATTTGTTAAAGCTATTATCAATTATTCAATCCAAAAAGGGGACATTGTTTCAGCTGATCGAAGAAATAAAAAACGCACCTCTTTTTTTACCTTTTATATGTATACAATTCTTGATTTGCTGATTTTAAAAAAAATCAGGTCAATTTTCGGAAATAACCTTAAGTATATGATAAGTGGTTCTGCTCCCATGCCTTTGTGGCTTCTTGAAAAATTTCATGCTCTTGGGTTTCTTGTTTTAGAGGCTTACGGCATAAGCGAAAATATAATTCCTAATTCAATAAATACTCCACAAAATTTTAAACTCGGTACTGTAGGCAAGCCTATTCCAGAAAATATTGTTAAAATTGCCCCTGACGGTGAATTTTGCATAAAAGGCCCGGGTCTTTTTTCAGGATATTATGGGAAAAATAAAAGTGAGCCCATATTTGATGATGAAGGTTTTTTTGCTACAGGAGACTTTGTAAGCAAAGATGAAGAAGGATATCTTGTTATTGAGGGGAGAAAGTCTGAAGTCTTTAAAACTTCAACCGGAAGAAAAATTGCCCCAGCTGGAATAGAAAATGTATTAAAGGAAATTTCATATGTTGAGCAGGCTGTTGTTTTTGGGGCTCAGAAAAAATTTATTGTTTCTATCCTTGCTGTATCAAAAGAATTTTTTGATAAGAAAGAAATATTTTCCAAGGAAGAAATTTTAAAGAAAATTAATGGTGATATTTTTTTTAAAACTAAAAATTTGCCTGACTATAAAAAACCAGCTGGTTTTATTGTGAAGTTTGGAGAGTTTCGTCAGGAAGATTTTGAAATGACAAGTAACCTGAAGTTGAGAAGAAAAGTGATTGAAAAAAATTATCAAGAAGAAATAAATAAAATTTATGATTTTTTAGATGGTGATGTTTTTTTAGCTGAGTGTATGCAGATAGATAATACTGTTTTTATAATAATCTAATCAGAGGTGTGACATGAAAAATTATTTCATAACCGGTTCAACAGGGTCTGTTGGAAGTGAAGTTGTGAAGCAGCTTATCAAAGATAAAGAAGTTGTTTTTTATCTTTTGATATATGCGGAAAATAATGATGATTTAAAAAGAAAAAGCGAAAATGTTTATGATTATTGGAATATAAAGGATAAGCCCGAAGAGTTAAAAAGGTTTTTTCCGTTGAAGGGCGATATTCGGTTAAATAATTTTGGGTTGAGTGAATCTGACTACAGTATGGTAATTGATTCATGCTCTCATATAATTCATTGTGCTGGAAATGTAAGAATGAATCTGGATATTTCTGAAGCCAGAAAATATTCTGTTACTTCAGCACAAAGTGTGGTTGAGCTGGCAAGAAAATGCATTGAAAATGGTAACTTGGAAAAAGTTGAGTTTATAAGTACTGTTGGGGTTGGAGGAAGAATCAAGGGTGCTGTTCCTGAAACATGGATAACTGATGAAAGGGTTTTTCACAACACCTATGAACAGGCAAAGGCAGAGGCTGAAGATTATATAAAAGAAAATTATGAAAAATATGATTTACCAATAACTATTCACAGACCCAGCATGGTCGTAGGTAATTCTGTTGACGGTAGTATTATTCATTTTCAGATTTTTTATCATTTGTGTGAATTCCTGAGCGGAAAAAGGACTTCAGGAATTACAACTACCACCGGTTTAACAAAGCTTGATACAATTCCGGTTGATTATGTTGCAAAAGCAATAATCTGGTCAAGCACAACAGATATTACAAAAGGAAAGATTCTTCACGAGTGTACAGGGCCGCAAAAAGCTGTACCTATTTATGAGTTAAGAAAAAAAGTTAGAAAAGCTTTCAATAAAAAAGGAATTAAAACTCCCAGAACAATTTTTATCCCTTCCTTTGTTTTTAAATCTTTTCTTCCCTTACTCGCTCCCTTTGTTCCAAAAGAATATAAAAATGCAATAAAGACCTTGCCTGTATTTTTAGACTACCTAAAGGGTGAGCAGTTTTTTTCCAATGAAAAAACAGTTGAACTTTTGAATAAGAACCAGATAGAATTACCTTTTCCTGAAAAATATCTGGATAATGTTTTGAATTGCTATCTTGATAACAGTTAGGTTTTTTTGATTTTTGAAAATGAACAAAAAAAAGAGGGTAAAAATTTACCCTCTTTAATAAAAAGCTTAAAAACTAATTTAGTTTTTCATTTTTCTTCTTCCGATTCCAGCCAGACCAAGAAGTCCAAGTCCAAGAAGAATCATTGTTGATGGTTCTGGTACTGCATTAAACTCTACTGAAGAACCAGGAGCATTCCATGCTATTAGATAATCATTCTCACCTGGTAATCCAATGTTTCCGTCAACAGGAGCCCAAAGGCCAGTCTGGTTAATTCTGCTTCCAACCATACTAAATAACCATTCTTTATTTACAAGATCTTCTTCTGTTGTTCCCCAGAAGTCTGGATTAATATCTTCAAACATAAAACCTACATCGATTTTCATTGAAAGCCCATTTGCACCTATTAGGCTTCCTGTAAGCTCACTTATTAAGCTGCTGGTGTAGCTTAGTTCAGCAATTTTAGTGTCAAGGCCATTCTCAAAAGAGTAAGAAGGATTGATGTCTTTGTACATGATAACATTTCCTCCTGAGAAGTAAATTTCACTGTCGCTGACATACTGTCCTGTAAGTGTTATATCAACTAATATGTTCTTAGAAAAAATATTAGTTTCAAACCCGAATCCATCCTGAAGAGTATTGAGTGATTGTGTAAATGATTCTGTGAATTGTCCAGTTGCGATATCCTGGTAGGTAAAAATATGGGCTCCAAAAGGAGTGTCAGGGTTTGCTTCAGCTACTCCGCCTAAATTCATGATATCAACATCATAAAAATTAGAATTTGTACCGTCAGGGTCAAAGCTTACAGTATAAGCACTAGCCGACCCGCATAAAAATAAAGTTAATAAAAAGACTAAAAATGTTCGTTTCATAATTTTTTCCTTTTTTTGTGTTGTTAAGAGGTTGCCTTATACATTGATAGTCGGAAGCCAAAAAAATAATTTTCTAACTTTAAAACTCCAGCTTCTGAATAAATTGTATGAGGTAAAAATAATTGATTACAATAATAAAAAAAAATATAAAAAATTACAACATTTTATTTATATAATAAGAAAAAAATATGGTTGGCGTACAATGCTTTTTAAGATTTTATTCTTTGTTGAAAAGTTTCAGCCTAAAAAAAGCAGGTAACATCAATAAAATACTGTGTATTTTCTTTAAATCTGCCTAATCCCGAATTGTCGTTTCCTGAGAAAATGTTTGAACCCAGAGCTAATTCAAGGTTTTTAAAATATGTATATTCAATTTTTGGAGAAAAATATTTTGAGCTGGTATTTAAATATAAAAAATATTCAATTGAAATTTTAGTCCAGTGGTTCGGGTAGTCCTTGCTGAGTTCCCCAAATAAAAAATAATTGTTTCTGTCTGCATAAATTATGTCATTTCTGTAATCACTTATATACTGGTGTCCGGACTGAACATTGAAATATATATTTGCCGGAGCCGAATAATCAATCCCCAGGACATAGGTGAACACAGGGCTTCTTACAGAGGTAAGAGCCTTTGTCAGAAAGGTTTTATTGTCTTCCCACAGAGCCTCACCTCTCAGGCCGAACCCTGATACTATAGTTTCAAGTTCAAACCCGTAAGCATTAGTCTTTTTATAATCCATTTCAATTTTTTCGTTTGTAAGATCAGCCGGATTGATTGAAGCCGTCAAATTTTCAACAGAAAAATCTCCGTTGATATTCAGATTCTTGACCGGGAAATTTGAAATAAAGGGTTCGTCTTCATTGTATCTGTGCCAGGTAAAGCCAAAATCAATGCTGTTTACGGTTTTGAAAAGTCTTATTCCATACTCATTTTCATCATTAGGTTCGTTTTCGCTGATTTTAATGCTGTTGAAATAAGATTTAAGGTTTGGGGGGAGTTCACTTTGCTTTATTTCTTTTTTCAGATGGGGAAATCTTGACCAGTCAGTTTCAAAATTATTGTATTTTGCTTTTTCAAAGAAAGGTATATAAACAAGCTCTACATTAATCAGATCAGAAAAGAGTTTCAGGTCTGCCATCCATAAAGGAATTTTTCTGTCTTCATAATCGTATGTAACAAACTCTCTCATATCTTCAGGATTAAGCGTGTCAACAGGGCTCAGCTGGTCAGTCTTGCCCCATCTTATTATCTGCTTTCCAATGGAAAAAGAAATTCTAGGGTTCAGATACTGGTAGGTAAGTTCCTGAATATCAAAATCGTACTCATTGAAATTTTCATTATCTCCGAAATAAATAAAGTCAGATAAAACTGATATTGTAAAAGTTTTTTTGTATTTTGCTTCCAGAAAAGTTTTGTTACTGAAGCTTGTTTTATTTTCTATTCTGTCTCTTGCTTTTTCTGTGTCCCTGGTTGCCCTTGTTTTTATGCTTCCGGACACTTTGAAATCCTTTTTTTGGGAAGAGGGGACTTCATTGAATATATCTTCGGCCGCAGAATCATCAAAAGCAAAAATAATTTCCTCAGTTTCTTGCCCGGAATCAAAGCTGAAGGCAATTTCATCTGTCTGGATTACTGAATCAGGTATAACTTCATCCTGCTCTTCCTGTTTTTTATTCTTATCCTCAGATGGGGTATTCTCTAAATTTAAAGTCTGACCCTTTGAAAGAATAAAAACATCAAGCCTTGAAAAATATTTTCTGGTCTCCAGAGTTGAGTCATAATCAAATTCAGCATTATCTTCTAAATCAAGCACTATTCTCGAAGTGTTTTTTTTGAACTGATTGGTTCTTATCTGTTTTACCTTATGTCCGCTCACCCGTTTTTTTGTTATTACCTGGGGGATTTTTGAGTTGTTAAGGTCGATTACAAGTCTTTTTGGATTTTCAAGAGTAAAAATGCGGGGACTTGGTGTATGTTTTAAAAGAATTGTTAGTTTTTCATATTCTTTTTTTGTTGAAAAAGAAATATTTTCCACAACGCTTAAAGGCTCTGCAAAAAGATCTGCAGATAAAAAGAAAAAAAAAATTAATAATGTATAAAATTTGTTTTTTATCATTTTGTTAAGCTTGTTTTCAGTAGTATTCTAGCATCTTCTGAGATACTTCTTCTTTGTTAAGGTCTGTATTGTAGGCTATTTTTTCAGTGTTTATGTAGGTCTTGTGATTTTTTACAGTATCTTCCATTGAAACTGTCATTTCAGTCCAGATCCCCTGGATTTTATTGAATTTCAAAACTTTGTAGGTTTTTACATGCTGGTCTTTTTTATTAAAAAACTTAATGAGAATGGGAGTGAATGATTCTTTGTGTATAAGGCTTACTGTTTTACCGTACTGGGACTGAATGCCGGGTTTCGGCGCTGATAAGAGAATGTGGCAGTCAATATTGTTTACTTTTGCATCTCCCTGCAGCTGGTAAGTGTAGTTTTCAAGTGGATGTCTTTCCATATCTTCATAAGTGAAGTCACTGTTGACAAAACGCTGATCTTTCTGAGAAGAAACAATTCTTCTTGTTCTGCGAAGGGCCGGGAGATAGAGAAACTGATCAGTTTCATATCCTTCTTTTTCAACGGCCAGAAAACCGGTACCTTCAATATCTGCAGGGCTCAAAAATCTTATCAGCTGTCGCTCCAGTCTGTTTTCAGCATATCTTTTTAAAGTGAAGTTCCTGACCCTTTTTTTTCCTTGTTCATCGATCAGAACCATTTGTGAGGATGAAACTGAGTTGTTTCCTCTGTCCCGGTGAAAAGAATTGTATGCAATTTTTTCTGCTTCTGATTTTTCAGAAAAAACGGGACCTGTAAATACGCTGAAGAGAAACAGAAAAAGCAGTGATAGTTTGAGCCCTTTCATTTTTTCATCCTTTGTTCAGTTTTTCATAAAGCTGTTTAGCCTCTTCAGAACCTTCAAAGGTTTCGCTTAGTTTAAAAGCCAGATCCAGCTGTTTTTTTGCAAGTTCTGATTTACCCTGTTTTTCGTATACCAGGGCAAGATGGTAATAAACTACAGGATTTTCTAACTTATTGAGGCTGTCTGTAAATTCTCCGGCAGCATTTCCGTAAAGTCCTTTTTTATAGTAGACATAACCTAAAGTATCCATGATTGCAGGATCTTCAGGCATTATTGCCTTTGCTTTCCGGGCAAAATCAAGGGCTTCGTTGAAGTCTCCTTTTCTTTCAGCTAGAAGGAATGCAAGATTGTTTGCAGCAGGCGCAAAATTCCTGTTTATTTCAAGAGCTTTTCTGTAGTGGTTTTCTGCATTGTCAAAGTTCTGCTCTGATTCTGATATCATTCCAAGCATCATATGCGCTGTTGGAACATTGGGATTTTTTTCAAGAATTGTATTGTATTGATTTTTTGCTTCGTCAACGTTTTTTTGTGCCAGATAGATTGATGCAAGAGAACTGTAGGGCGGAAGATAATCTGGAAAAATTCTTATTGCCTCCATATAATCTTTTTTGGCCTCGTCGACTTTATTGCGTGAAAGGTTGAGCCCTGCCTTGAGGTTAAGAACAAAAGCCTTTAAACTGTCATTGTTCAAACTGTTTATTCTGCTTATGCACAGGTTTTCCGCCTCATCATATTTTTTTTGGAATGTTTTAATTTTTACAAGCATAACAAGAGGTTCGAGAAAATTCTGATTTATGCTTTCCGCTTTGAGCAGAAGCTTTTCAGCCTCTTCAAAATTCTGTTTTTCAGCTTTTATTACAGCAATTTTGTAGAATGCAGCCGCATTTTTATTGTCAATTTCAGTAATTTTTCTGTAGTTGTCTTCTGCTTCCTGAATCTGACCTGACGCAAGATTTGAATTACCCAGAATCATTAAAGCTCTTATGTTGCCGGGAGTAAGCTTCAGAACTTCCTCAACCTGTTTTTTTGCAAGGTCAAAAGATTTCTGCTGTAAGTATACTTCTGATAAAAGAAGTCTTGCCTTTATGTAAGAAGGGTTTAGTTCAGTGGCTTTGACTATGAAAGATGCCGCCTGATCGGTGTTTCCAAGACCAATGTTTGCAAGGCCGAGGAAATACTGAACTCTTTCGGAGTTTGGCTCTTCTTTTTCAAGCTGTGTCAGGATATTGATGCTGTCCCTGAATTCTTTTTTGTATAAAAGAATTTCTGCTTTAAGCATTCTTGCTGAAAACAGGTTTGGTCTTTTTTCAAGAATTTCTTCAACAAATTTTTCAGATTTATCAATGTTTTTGTTTTTATATTCAAATCTGGCAAGTGTTATTTTTGCATCAGGGCTTTCAGGGTTTACTTCAACAGCTTTTTTATAGGTTTCCAGAGCTTTTTCATCTTTCTGGATAATATCGTAAAACCTTGCGAGAACAAGATATGGCCGAATGTTTTCGTCTGTGT
The DNA here is from genome assembly GCA_050253255.1 of Desulfobacteraceae bacterium. Classification (GTDB taxonomy): domain Bacteria; phylum Desulfobacterota; class Desulfobacteria; order Desulfobacterales; family JACKCP01; genus JACKCP01. Next base: position 14,547 of record JBFWJK010000063.1, read on the forward strand.
TTTCAACAGCTTTAATGTATGCTTTTTCGGCTTTTTCAGTATTGTTCATTCTCAGATAGAAATTTCCAAGATAAAGGAACACATCAGGATTGTCGGGTTTGATTTCTGTGCTTTCAACCAGCTGCTGTTCAGCTTTTTCAAACTCTTTTGAAGAAATGTAAAATCCGGCAAGAACATATCTTGGACCAATTTCTTCCGGCGCAGTTTTTACTGCCCTTTGAAGATAGTTCTCTGCGGCTTTGAAATTGCTGCTGATTATACTCAGCTTGGCAAGTCCCTGAATGGAGGCTGTATGATTTTCATCCAGCTCAAGAACCTTTTTAAAAAACTGTTCAGACTCCTGATAATTTTTCTGCGAAAAAAGTATCTCCGCTTTGAGATAAAGAGCTTCAATATTATCAGGCTCGGAGCTTAGAATCTTTTCTGTTCTTTTTATAGCTTCGTCTGGTTTTTGTCCTAAAAAGAAAATTTTTCCAAGATTTATTAAGACTTCGCTGTTTTCCGGGGCTATTTTTTCAGCCTGAATAAACATGGAAAAAGCCTGCTGGGGATTTCCAAGCTTTAGAGATGTCTCTCCAAGCTTTATAAGGGCATCAAGGTAATTGTTGTCTATTTTGACTGCATTTTTAAGTTCAAGCTCGGCATTTTTATATTCACCGGAGTTAAAATATTTTACTCCCTTATTGAAATATTTTTCCTTTTTTGCTTGGTTATCTGTACAGGCATAGCTAAATAAAATTAGAATGCAAGGAAGAAAAACCCTGATTAAAGACTTCATTCTATATCCTCCGGAGATTTTAAAACATGGACAAAATTAAATTTTTTATGTAAACACGAATTATTGTTGATAATTATTACGGAATTACTCTTTATGTCAATTAAAAAACCTGGCAAAAATATAAATATATATATTCTCAGTTCAGGGTTTTATTTTTTATTTTTTACGTTTTTTTTACTTAAATTCAGTTGTTTCGGCTGGTATGCGGAAAACAGAATTGATGATGCACTTTTTTTCCTGAATTGTCAAAAAAATAACGATGAACTTTCTTCAGATCGTTATGCTGTTTATGAAAATGCTTTGAACCAGAAATGCATGTTCCCTGCCCCGATGTCTTCTGAAAGTTCTCCCCTTGCAGGGGCAATCAATATCAATATTCCATTATCACGCCTGTCAAAAGAATCTGTGGAGCCTTCAAAATATCTTGACCGTCTGATTGCTGTAAATCTGAGAATTAAAAATCTTGTTGAAGAGTATGAAAAAATAAGGAAAAAAGCGGATCTTCTTGTCAAAAGCGACAGCCCTGTATTTTTTTCTGAAAAGCATAATGCAAAGTCAGGTTTGAATGACAGTAAAAAAAAGCGGGAGATTCATGTCTTAAAGGAAAAACTTGATAAAAATCTGCAAAATCTTGTAAATTTCAGCCCCAGGGCTGATCTGGCAGCATCTCCGGTTATAAACGGAGATGTCTCAAAAAAAGAGATTAAAAGTCTTGTTCATGATTATTCATCTGCTCTGAGTAATCAGTCAAGGGACAGAGACTCCGCTTTTTCCTCTGAAAAGATAAATGTTGAAAGAAGCCTCAAAACAAGCACAGAGCTCCCATGGATATTTAAATTCTTTATCGGTATATTGAAATTTATAAGAAATTATAAGTATGAAATTTTATTTTTGTTTTTGTTCTGCGGCTTTTCGGTTTTTCTGATAATAGGCAGGTCCGGGCGATGAAAAAAGCTTTTGTGTTCATTGTTTTCTTTTTTGCAGTATTTAC
>JBFWJK010000064.1:0-16220 GCA_050253255.1 Desulfobacteraceae bacterium
ACACCAAAAAAAAACTAATCAATTATATAAATTTATAATTTTCTCAAATATTGTTGAAAATCGCATTAATTACAAAATATTTTTTTCAATTTCCCTATCGAACATACTTTAAGCTTTTCTATGCATCTTACATTTAATAATATTTCCTAAGTTGAGCGCTTCATATTTTTATAATAAAAATTTTTTAATGAATTAAGCTTATTATATTTATAAATACTGATAATTAATTCAAAAAAATTTTTACATACTATAAGAAAACAACCGGACATACAACCGGACATAGATTTAATAAAAACAAAAAAGGCCTTCAGTAAAAACACTGAAAGCCTTGTTGTTATTGGCACGCCTGGAGGGATTCGAACCCCCGACCTACGGATTCGTAGTCCGGCGCTCTATCCAGCTGAGCTACAGGCGCAAAAAACTTTAATGCATATAGACCAATGAGAGTGTCATTGTCAATGTAAAAAAACCCCATTTAATTTAAAAAAATTATTTTTAAGCCAAATTTGCTGTATTTTCAGAAATTCCTGCTATTTTTGATAATCAGGGTTGTATTTTTTTACAATTAAGAGTTGACTCTTTGTTTGTCTCAAGATATCGCATTATAGATTTGGGGTAATGTGCTGATGTATGAAATTTTTATGAAACTTGCTTTGGAAGAAGCATTAAAGGCAAAAGCTGCGGATGAAGTTCCTGTTGGTGCTGTTATTACAGACCTTGAAGGAAATATTATATCAAAAGGACACAACCTTGTTATAAGTGAAAACAATCCCTGTTCCCATGCTGAAATTAATGCCATTAAAAAAGCTTCAGAAAAACTTTCAAACTACAGACTTCCAGATACTGTGCTGTACTCAACAATAGAACCCTGTGTTATGTGTATGGGAGCTGTTGTTCATTCCAGGATAAATAAAGTTGTGTTCGGAGCATTCGACCGAAAATGGGGAGGATGCGGTTCTGTGTACAGCTTTCAGGAAAATAAAAATTTGAATCACAGACCTGAAATAGTTTCAGGAATTTTAGAAAAAGAATGCAAAAAACTTCTTCAGGACTTTTTTCTAAACAAAAGAAAGATTAAAAAAGGAGAATCAAAGTGTCCAGTATTGCCGTGATTGGAACCCAGTGGGGAGACGAAGGCAAGGGTAAAATAGTTGACCTCTTATCGGATCGTGCAGATTATGTTGTAAGGTTTCAGGGGGGAAACAATGCAGGCCATACAATGGTAATTAACGGCGAGTCGATAATAAGCCATCTTGTACCTTCAGGAATAATCCAGGGTAAAAGATGTATTATTGGAAACGGAGTTGTTGTTGACCCTTCAGTATTATTGGAAGAAATGGATTATCTTCAGGAAAAGGGAATTGATGTATCACCTGAAAAGCTTTCCATCAGCGAAAAAGCACATATTATATTTCCTTATCATAAAATGCTGGATAATGCCCGGGAAGCCAGTGCCGGAGTCAATAAAATAGGTACAACAGGAAGAGGTATAGGCCCCTGTTATGAAGACAAGGCTTCTAGAAAAGGAATAAGGTTTGCCGAATTCATGGAAGACGGCATCTTCAGGGAAATGCTACAAATAAATGTTCAGGAAAAATCAAAAACATTAAAACATGTTTTTTCATACAGTGAACTGCCTGATTTTGATGAAATTTACAAAACCTATTCAGAATATGCAAAAAGACTTAAACCCTATGTAAAAAATATATCAGCCGAACTTGCATCCGCATTGAAAGGTGACCGCAAAATTCTTTTTGAAGGTGCACAGGGAACTCATCTTGACATAGACCACGGCACATATCCCTTTGTAACCTCTTCAAATACAGTCTCAGGAAACATCTGCTGCGGTTCAGGAGTTGGACCAAAGGCAATTCAGGAAGTTCTTGGAATTGCAAAAGCCTACACAACAAGAGTTGGGGCCGGACCTTTCCCGACCGAACTTCTTGATGAAACAGGAGACTTTATACAGAAAAAAGGTGCAGAATTCGGAGCTACAACAGGAAGAAAAAGAAGATGCGGATGGCTTGATACTGTTGTATTGAACAACGCCATTCAGCTAAACTCGGTTACAGGAATCGTTTTGACAAAACTTGATGTTTTAGGCGGAATCAGACAGCTTAAAATCTGTACATCTTATAAAATCGGAAATGAAGTCACACCCTATTTCCCTGCTCTGGTTCAGAATGCGGCTATGGCTGTTCCTCAGTACGAAATCCTTGAGGGCTGGGATGAAGACATCAGCAGCGTAAGGAAGTTTGATGATTTTCCGCAAAACACAATAAGATATATAAGAAGAATTGAAGAAATCTGTGAAACCGAAGTAAAAATTGCTTCTGTAGGACCCGGAAGAGAAGAAACAATTGAAATAAAACCTTTGTTCAGGTAAAAATGCCGGCCGGTTTTTCAGTAAACCGGCCTTTTTTATTCTAAAATCCCATATCTTTGTTGACCAGGATTACGCAAATTCTTTTTTCAGGAAAAGATTTTTCAGTTATAACCCATGAGTTGCATATTCTTTCAGGACTGGAACAATCAGAACATACCGAAGTTTTTGCACAGGGTGTTTTTTTGTTGAGCCTCATTGTATTTACAGGTGCAGCATATTTTTTTATCCGCTGAACACCCGAATCTATATCAGAAACAATCTTGTTTCTGCCGCAGATGATCACAACATTTTTTGGTCCAAAAGTTATAGCTCCCACCCTGTTTCCGATCATATCCAGATTTATCAGTACTCCTGTTTCAGTAACAGCATTTGTTCCGGTAACAAAGAGGTCGCAGAGAAGAGCCTGTCTTCTGAGTTCAAGCATTTCATCCTTTGGTACTGACTGATCATAGGTGTCAATTATCTCAAGATCATTATAATTCAATAACTTTTCATATATACCTGATTCCTTGAAAGTCAGGGAGCCTCCCCAGGAAACCGAAGCAGGAGAAAGCTCAGTCATAATTTCATCAAAAAAAATTTTTGAAGCTTCATTGACATCTTCAGCAATAAAAACATTGAAGTTATTTGCCATAAGATTTTCTTTTGTATGTTCAAGTTTTTTCAACCAGTACTGTTCTATTGCTTCATTCATTTTACAATCTCCTTTTATTGGCTGTTCTTATATACATAATCGATTTCCAGGATCATTTTTTCACAGGAAGTTTTTAAAATATAGAACACCAGAATATTTTTCCCGTATTCACTCCCTGCAAATGATAAAAAAGAATATGGTGACCGTGCTTTATAAACCTTTAAGAGAACTCTTGAATAGTTTGCAATTGTAAGCGATTTTTTAAATGTGTTTTTACCATTCTTTAAAAACTGTGGTAAATATTTTTTTTGAAAATCATATGCTGAAAAAACAGATGATAATTTTATGTTGAAAAAGTATTTAACAATTCTTTTCCGGGTTAAACCGGATAATATCCTAAGCCAGTGAGCAGTTCTTTCAAGAATAAGCCCCACTTTTGCTTCTTTCAGCGGAGACCTTGAATTTTTGAAATAGATCGATGAAATTATCAGAGCAGAATCAAAAAAAGCTTTTTTAAAACTTTCTTCAGTAGGAATAGTACCGAAAATTAAAGTTTTAAACAAAAGATCTTTTTTAATTTTTTTTAGTTTACTGTTTTTTAAAAGTTCTTTTTTTCCTGAAAAATTGAAATTCTGAGCTTTATCCGGCAAAGAAAATTCTTTTTGAATCTCACCTGAATAAACAGCTGCTGCGTTTTCTCCGGCAAAAATATAAATATCAGAAACAACAAATTTGACTATGCTCATTCTTAAAAGCGCCATTGAAAGAAAGACAAGAAGCCCCAGGGGATTGAACCACAGAATAATATTTAAAAGCGAGTAGTTCTTCCAGATAATTGCCAAAGAATTCAAGAATTTGTTTTTCATAAAAATATTTAAAACATCAAAGCCGAAGTATAATTTTTTTATCTTAAGATTGTAAACTGCTCCAAGCGGTTTTCTTCTAAGAATACTCTCTATTTTTTGTGCGGTAATATTGGAAAAATATAAAAAATCACCAAGGCTTATTTCCAGCACAGAATTTTTCGCTGAAGGGTTGTAAATAAGTGAAATATTTTTTATAAAATCGAATAAGTCAATTATATCAGGTTTGAAATAATAATTTTTTCTGTAAATTTTACTGCATTCCCTGTAAACATATGAATATGCTTCCTTCTGTTTTTCATCAGAACAGGTTTCTGCTCTTTCCCTGAGCCTGGAAAGCCTTTTTCCAAGGGAGAATCTCCATTCAAAAATTCCCTTGAATCTGACCAGCAAAATAAGGAAAAAAATACTGAACAATGATATAATCAGTGCATATGCTTCAAAAAGACTTAACATAATAAAAAGATGCTCATAATCCATTAAAAATCATAAATAAAAGAGCTTATAATGATAAACAGTCAAATAAAAGAAATTATTGATGAAGTTGAAAAGATTATACTCGGAAAAAGAGAGAAAATAGTTTTAAGCCTTACCTGCCTTCTGGCTGACGGTCATCTTTTGATTGAGGATCTTCCCGGAATAGGAAAAACTTCTCTGGCAAATGCACTTTCAACAGTAATGGGACTCAAATTCAAAAGAATCCAGTGTACAAGCGATATGCTCCCAGGGGACATTCTCGGCACCTCGGTTTTTGATCAGAAAAGCGGAAGCTTTACTTTCCATCCGGGTCCGGTATTTACACAGGTTCTTCTGGCTGACGAAATAAACAGAGCAACACCCAAAACCCAGAGTGCCCTTCTCGAGGCAATGGAGGAAAGGCAGATAACAATTGAAGGGAGCACTTACGAACTTAAAAAACCTTTTTTTGTCATTGCCACCCAGAATCCTCAGGAACAGGCAGGGACATTTCCCCTTCCTGAATCACAGCTTGACAGATTTCTTTTTAAAATCGACATAGGGTATCCTGACAGAGATTCAGAAAAAAAAATCCTCCTTGCAAAACATTCAATTTCCCATGAATCAAAATCTGCAAATCCTGTTCTTGATTCCAGATCAGCTTCAGAAATACAAAGAAAAATAAAGATGATAAAAGCAAGTGATCCTGTAATCGATTATCTTCAGAATATAATAGAATTTACAAGAAACTGCGGATACTTTAAAAACGGCCTTTCTCCAAGAGCAGGAATAAGTATTCTCCAGTCCTCAAAAGCATGGGCATATATTCATTCAAGAAATTTTGTCGTTCCTGAAGACATCAAGTCTGTGCTTCCATGGGCAGCTTCCCACAGACTTTTTCTCGAAAAGGAATCAAGGTTTATTAAAAAAAATCAAATTGAAGAGATTTTAAATGAAATTGAAGTTTCATAAATTTATTCAGAAAAAAATAAAAAGCAGGGCCAAATCCGCCCCTTTTAAAACAGGTAAAGGGCAGATATATATTCTTCCGACAACACCTGGCTTTATCTTTCTTTGTGTAATTCTTGTTATTTTTGCAGGATCATTCAATGAGAACAACAATATGGGGCTTTTATTCAGCTTTTTTCTTTTTTTTGTTTTTTTACTTTCAATAAAAGAAACAAGAAATTCCATTTTAAATCTCAAAATCAACTCAATAAAGATTGAAAACAGCTTTGCATTTTCAAAAGCAAAAGTTGAATTTCACCTTAAAAACAATCAAAAAGAAAAAAAAGCTCTTCAGATATCATTAAATGACAGCATTACAAAAATAGATTCAATAAAACAAAACTCAAGCGTCAGAGCCAATCTTTTCATAGATTCAGAAAAAAGAGGAGTCTACAATTCACCTGTTTTCACTGTGTATTCAATTTTTCCCTATGGAATCTTCAAAAGTTTTGCTTACGCTTATTCTTCAGGAAAAATGATTGTCTACCCTGCTCCTGCAAAAGAATCTGTTTCTCTCCTTAATTTAAAATCGCTGATGGAAAATCAGGGAATAATTCCTGACTCCAGTGCAAGGGATGATGAATTTAAGGGATTAAAAGAGTATGAAAAAGGAGACAGCATCAAAAGGATTTCATGGAAATCATATTCTAAAGGTCTTGGACTTTTTACAAAGGATTTTGGTGAAGAAAAGGACTTTGAGGAAATAATTATTTATTTTGACAAAATAAAGATTTCCGACACAGAACAAAAACTTTCAATGATATGCAAAACAATTCTTGATCTTGAATTATCCGGTATAAAGTACGGGCTTGAGATAAAAGAGACAAAAATACTTCCCGGTTCAGGAAGAGACCATCAGGCCAAATGCCTTGAGGCTCTTGCGGAGTTTAAAGATGAATAATTTAAAAAAACGGAACTCAGCTCTTATTTTCATCTCAATTTTGTTGTCCTCTCTGCCGGTTCTTTCGTTTATGGAAATTCAGACAATACTTATTGTTTCAATTCCGTTTTTATACAGCCTGATGGTAATCTCCGAAAAAATAAAACCGCCCGGCAAAAGAACCCTTGTATTTATTACTCTCTTTTTTACAGTTATTCTGACCATAAACTTCAGGCAGCTTTTTTCAAGGGATGCAGGTGTTCCTCTTCTGATTGTAATGTCACTTCTTAAAATTCTTGAAATGAAAACAATCCGTGATGAGCTAGTTGCCTGCTTTTTAAGTTTTTTCATACTTCTTTCAATGATTTTATTTTCCACATCCTTTTTTACAACACTTTATATGTTCACATCTGCTGTTTTCACTGTTTCCGTAATGGGTTATATCAACTCTCCGGACAGGAACTTTTTTCAGAGCTTAAAAAAGAGTGTATTAATATCACTTCCATCTATTCTGCTTGCCTTTGCACTTTTTTTCTTTTTCCCAAGAATTCAGAGCAGTTTCTGGGGCAAACAGAGCAGTTCAAAAAATGTGTCCGGTTTTGCCCAGACAATCAGCCCCGGCTCAGTTTCGTCTCTTGTAAAAAGCGACAATATAGCTTTTAAAATCAAGTTTGAAGAAAATGACAGCATGGAAAAATATTTCAGAGGAATAGTTTTCAATAAATTTGACGGAGTATCATGGAATCCTGACAATCCACCATCAAGAGGCCCCAGACAAAACAATGATTCAAACCCGAAAAAAGCCTTCATTGTTTTATATCCTACATACTCAAAGCACCTTATTTCTCCCGACTATCCACTTAATTTCCCTGAAAGGGGAATTTATCTTACTGAAAACTCAACACTTTACTCATGGTTTTTTAAAATTAACGATAAAAAACTTTATGAAGTTGAATATACAGCAAGAAATCCAGACTTCCCCAAACCTTCGGAACGGCATTTGAATCTGCCGGAAAATTCAAATCCAAAAGCTATGGAACTTGGCTCAAAGTGGCTGAGTCTTCCACCTGAACAAAGAATAAAAAATGGTCTGGATTTTTTCAGAGAAAACGGTTTTGAATATACACTGAAACCTCCACGATACGGCCGAAATTATATTGATGAATTTTTATTTGAACAGAAAAAAGGATTTTGCGAACATTTTGCTTCATCTTTTGCTTTTTTAATGAGAGCGGCAAAAATTCCGGCAAGAATAACCGGAGGATATCTCGGAGGTGAACAAAATACAATAGGCGGCTTTATCAATGTAAGACAGTCGGATGCTCACGCCTGGTGCGAAGTATGGCTGGACTCCAGAGGATGGGTAAGGATTGATCCTACTGCAGAATCAGAACCCTCCAGACTTGAAAGAAATACAGATGAGATTTTTTCATCCGACTATGCCTCAGACAGAAATTTTTTCCAGTTCACAAGGCCGCTGATGAACATTATTGATGCTGTCAACTTTTTCTGGGACCAGAAAATTATGGGATATAATTTCAGTCTACAGAACGAATTTTTCGAATTTCTCGGCCTTGGGAATCAGACCTTTCTTAAAAAAACAGCTTTGTTTGTATTTGTAGTTTCATTGCTTCTTATCTGCATTTACTTAGTATTTAAAATCAGAACAAAACTTGAAAACAAAAAACCTGAAGAACTTCTTATTTTTGAAAAATTTCAGAAAAAAATCAATAAAACTGATTTATTGAAAAAACATCATGAAGGCTACCTTGAGTATCTCCAAAGGCTAGAAAATCAGAATTTTGATAATAAGGAACTTATCAGAGATTTCATAAACTGCTTTGTTTATCAAAGATACTCAGATCAGAAATCAGAGAAAAATATAAAGGCAATGAAAAATATATTAAAAAGAATCAGATAACTTCAAATAAATGACGGCAAACTACAGTTTTCAAAGTTATATCCTTTTTTAAATCATTTTTATGAATTCAGTTATTTTTATGCTTTGATTCACGTGCAGACTTTATCTGCCTGTCGAAGACAAATTTATGAATTCTTTCCTTATCATTTTCATTTACATCAATGAATTTAGCCCGTGCCAGACCATTTTCAAAGCCGGTTATTTCTATTCTTCCTCTTATAAAATCATTTTTTTTATCTGAAAGCCAGAGTTCAAAATCATATATGCCACCGGGATTCAGTCTTTCTGAAAAAAAAGCTGCTCCTCCTGCACTGATATCTGATATTTCAAAAGCCTTTGAGTTTACAAGTATGAAAAACTTTTCTTTTCGGGAAGGTTTCAACCTGTAATAATCTCTTTTATCTTTTGATTCAAACCTGACATTGTATTTGTTATCTGCCTTTTTTTTCCAAAACAAATTCAACTCTCCTGTTAGCGGCTCTGTTTTCTGGTGAAGTATTGGGTCTGAGAGGCATAAGGGAACCGTATCCAGTGGCTGTAAGCCTTGATGGATTTATCCCCTTGGAAATAAAGTACCTCAATACATTTGTCGCTCTTATTGCGGACAATTCCCAGTTTGAGGGATATCTCAATGTAGAAATTGGAAGATTGTCCGTATGACCCTTTATGTTTATACTGTAATCATCATATGCTTCAAATACATTTACCAGTTCATTGAGTACAGGCTCAGCCGAATCTTTCAATACTGCATCGCCTGAATCAAAAAGAGCTGTTCCTCTTATCTGAACAACAATTTTATCGTCAAGAATACTGACACTGACATTATCCTGAATTCTGTGTCTGCTTATATATGATTTTATATCTTTTTCAATGCTTTCCTGCCTTGAAGTGATCCCGGTAAGTTCATCAATTTTTATATTTTTATCTATTCTTTCAGGAACTTCCAGTACTTCCATAAGCGCAAGTGGACTCATTTTAGAATTAAGACTTATTCTTATCGACTCAAGCACACTTTCAAATTTCTTTTTATTAAGGCTTGAAATGGAAAAAAGCAGGATAAAAAAAACAAGGAGAAGAGTCATAAGATCTGAAAAAGTGACTATCCAGCCTGTTTCATCATCGTCTTCAAGGAATTCATCTTTATTTGAATTTCTTCTGTTCTTCATTGCAGCCTACCTGCCCTGCCTTAAATTCATCTGTTCCACAGGAACTCTTGAATTTGCAGGAATAAAGGACGAAAGTTTTTCATAAACAATAAGCGGATTGTCATTATTTAGAATTGAAACCGCTCCTTCAAGCATTATTTCAAGATTCATTACTTCATTTACAGTTCTTGACTTGAGCTTTCCTGCAATTGGAAGACAGAATAATGTCGAAATCATTGAGCCGTAAAAGGTTGTAAGAAGAGCAACAGCCATTGCAGGGCCTATAGTTTCTGGATTGGCAAGCTGGCTCAGCATCTGAATAAGCCCTATCAGAGTTCCAAGCATTCCAAAGGCTGGAGCATAGGTCCCCATTTTTTTAAAAACATCCTGAATGTTATAATGACGCAGTTTAAGATAATCTATTTCAGTTTCAAGTGCCGCTCTTATTGTCGTCTCTTCAGACCCGTCTGCAATCAGACCGCAGGCTTTTTTGAGAAACCCCGATTCTGTTTTTACATCGCTTAAAGCAAGAATTCCCTGCTGCCTGCTTACCTTGCAAAGTCTTATCATTGTTTCAACTGCATCATTTGGGTTATCACGCTTGCTTGAAAAAACCAGTGCAGCAGACTTGAATGCTGTAACTACATGTCTGAATTCAAATGTAAGAAGTGTTGATGCAGCAGTTCCTCCGACAACAATCATAAATCCCGGAAGATTCATAAAGCTCAGAAGATCTCCCCTCAAAAAAATTGCAGAAAAAATAAGGGAAAGCCCGGAAATAATTCCAATAAAAGAGCCGAAATCCATAATGAAACCCCTGGTTAAAAAGTTTTTTTATTATAACTGAACCGGCATATTGAAAAGTCCATCTAAGTATAATATTTTTACACCCTCAATTTAAGATATTTTAAATATCAGCATCCCGGCTCATGATAAAATTCTGTTAAAAATTCACAAAAAATCAGTAATTAGTTGCTGAACAAAAAATTCTCGTTTTCGGCCAATCACTAATTATTACTGAAGACATAATCTTTAAAAATTTAAATAAAAATCGAAACATTTAAATCGGACGCATAAATTTTTTCTAAAGCAGATTATCTTCTCAGTTTCCTCCCGGAATCAGAAGTCTTGATCAGATCCTGAGGATAGGGATCAAGCAGTGTCTGATTTATAAGATAATTGTTTTTAAATCTTACCGCCATTGAATGAATCAGATAGGTGACTGTAGAAAGCGGTATTCTTTCATCTCTGTATTCCTCGAGGCTGTTAAGAAAAAACTTTTTTTCATCAGCTGAAAGATTTGCAGACATTCCTCCGAAAGCATGAAGCAAAACATTTATCAATGCACCAGGCCCCGCTTTTTTGGAAAAAATTTTCAAAAACTCATTTTCATATTCATTAAAAATATTTTCCTTATTCGATTTATCAAAAGAGGCAAGGATTTTACCAAGCCTTCTTAATCCGCTCTGATTATATGCCATGAAAAGAAGCTTGTTTTCGCTGTGAAATTTGTTCAGGGCATTTATGGAATATTGCTTCTTAATTTCCTTGAATTTTGTAAAACAAAACAGTTTTACAAGAAAATGATCCCTTATTTCATAATTCAAAAGCCTTCCTTCATCTTCCACTGGATGAAAAGGAAATTTCTCCAGAACAAAGCCTCCGAAAAAACCGTCTCCCTTATATGCTGAAGATGTTTTTGAAAGCCCCTTGTATATTTTGACATCACCAATACCGCATGTCGGGGACCGGTTTTTAAGAATAAACCCGTCAACATCCTTAAATTTCAAAAGAAAATTCTTATTCCAATCATTTATCTCATTTGTGAAGTTCTTATCCGTTGCAGGCTGAACAAGATGTTTTTCCCCTGATGACTCTGCAACCCTGACAGGCTCTCTTGGCACTCCCAGTCCAATTTCAACTTCAGGACAGACTGTTATAAACTCCGCATGTTTTTTGAGCATCTCAACAATTTCAGAGGATATTGTCTCACCATTGTATCTGCATTTTTCAAAACCCAGGCATCTGCTCGCAATAATTTTAGGCTTAATCATTTTTCCACCTTTGATTTGAATGAGTTTAAATAAACAGAAAGCTTTTCAAGTCCGAACTGGAATTATAAGTTTTTTTGCAAAACTTCACAAACAATACTAAAAAAAAAGGCACCGGCCAGCAGGCGGTGCCTTTTCTCAATCTATTAAACAGTAATCTACTGTTTCACTCCGCATGAAGGGCAGAAAGAAAATTTATCATCAAGATCTGCGCTGCATTTTGAACACAGCTTTTCACTTACCGGCTCGAGCTCAACTATAAGTTCTCCGTCTCTTACAGGAACCATTTTTCTGTCGTTCTGGTAATCAGCTGTTTTAAGCACCCTTTTTACACGTCCTGCCTTTTTGGCAAGGACTGCTTTTTCCTGCTTCATTATTGAAATATTGAAAACTTCCTCTCCTTCCTTAACCAGATCTCCGGCCTTGACGTGTGTAACCCAGAGGTCACCGGTAGAAGGTGAAGCAACATGGTAAGGATTGGAAGAATCCGCCATTTCAATATCAGCTCCGCTTCCTTTTACCGGCTCAGCAACTTTATGCTGATATGAAAGTATTTCAGAATCAAGGTGGTATCTGATAACACTCTGACCTTCATCATCAGGTTCGGAAATATCGAGGATCGTCATCTTGTGATACATTCCTCTTGAATCCTGGAACTGAGTTGATTCACCCTTTTCAACCCCTTCAAACCATACATCAAGAGGAAGGTTATTGGGATCTCCGTATTTTTCCTGAAATTTAATTGTTTTAAGGGCATCACCCGGGTGATTTATATAAAGAATAAATTCTTCATCAGTTGCTTCCCTCTCAATAGCCTTTTCAAGTTCAGCTTTTTCCTTTGCAAGGTCGATATCAGGAAGTGTTTCAAGCGGTGAACTTGTTGTTCTGGATGCAATTGCGTCTTTATATGCTTCTGTTCCGAATGCACTTTCATAAACCCAGTCAGGAGGAAAGCCAAGCGGAAGTTTACCGAATTTACCGACAAGAAGATCCCTGAAGGCATCATTGCTGTCTCTGTATATTTCAAGTCTTTCAACCCTGGTGTTCTCACTCAGATCTTCTTCAGGAACAGTTACAACCTCCTCAAGAACTTTCAGAAGCCTTCTTACATTCTTTTCTCCGCCTCTCTTAAATGCTCCTGTCACTGCAAGGAATGCTGTATTCCATGTAATCTGAGAACCTGGGGTAACATCATGATATCTGACAATTTTTCTTATACCTGCAAGATATTTGAGCATATACGGCAGAAGATGGATATAACCCTGCTTCATGGCTCCTTCCTGTGATGAGGAAGTAGCACCGCCCGGCATTCCGTGTTCTACAACATCGTAGTCAACACCCTGGAAGTAAGGTGCACAGTATTTGTCATAATAAGGTTGAATCTGCTTTATGACAAAGTTTGCGTTTCTTATCATTTCCTTGTCAAGATTTGTCTTAAGTCCTAGTTCGCCTTCCATATAAGCTGCTGTTGCAAGGATATCACCCTGGCCGTACCATCTTACAGAAGCTCCTATCGCCGCATCCACTATATGAGCTCCTGCCTCTGCAGCTGCAGCCACAGCCGGAGTAAACAGACCGTCAGTACAGTGTCTGTGATAATGGAGAACAAGTTCGGGGTATTTTATCCTGAGTTCCCTGACAATTTCTCTGATAAATCTTGGAGGACACACGCCGGCCATGTCCTTAAGGCCGAGAATAATCATTCTTGCCGCTTTATCCTTTGAAACTCCGGCAACTGAAGCTGTCATTTCAAGAATTTCTTCTGTAACTTCAAGATATCTCTGAACAGTGAAACCCTTTGTCCAGGACATGGACAATGCCGGCTCAAAAATGTTTTTCTTCGAGGAAAGAGCAACTTCAGCAAAAGGCTTCATGTTGTCGACGTGATTAAGAAAATCAAAACATCTTATGATATCGTAATGCTCACATATCATTTCTCCGGTGGCTCTCATCATGTTCTTTGACTGAGGCTTGTACCCAAGAACATTAGTAGATCTTACAAGAATCTGCTTCATAGTCTTTGGAGCCATCTTGTCTGAATTCCAATCTGCTGCTTCGGAAAAAGGATAAGTCATGTTTCCAAGCATTGCCACATGGAAATGTGCGCCGCCTCCGTTTTCAATTGAAAAGAAGTTACATCTGTCCAGATACGGGGCAATCAGTCTGTCTTCAGCAAGTCTGAACCTGTTTCCGCTGTTTGACTGTGTCTGGTCCCTTGGAGTTGTGTCTGTGAAGTGAACATAGTCAGTCCCTCTCACAAAATCGAGGACAGCATCTCTGTCGCCTCTCGGATAAGGGGATCTGTACTCTTTTTCTTCGGACAGATCCGGCAGAACAACATTGAGTTTTCCAAGTCTCTTGTCATGAATTCCCCTGTATTCTCCAAGAGAAACGTATTCATTCCACCCTTTCGCAGAAATTTCAGCAATAAGTCTTGAAAGTCTCAAAGCTTCAGGCTGTCTGTCAATATAATTGAAAAGGTCCGGATTTTTAAGGATGAATTTAGTGTCGAAATCTCCGCTGTTGAACTCTTCACGCTTGAGAAGCTCCCTGTAAAACGGGATAGTTGTCTTGACACCGCTTATCATGTATTCCCTCAGGGCTCTTCTCATAAGCTGCACAGTCTTGTCCCAGGTATTTCCGTGGGTAATGAGAAGTGAGGCAGCAGAATCGTATTGAGAAGGAAATTCATATCCGGCAGTAACACATGAATCAACTCTTACACCCTGACCTCCCGGAGAAATGTATCTTGTAATTCTTCCGGCATTTGGAGAAAAGTTGTTTTTGGGATCTTCACAGTTCACTCTTATCTGCATTGCATACTGATTTGGCTTGGTATTTTCTTCATTGAGTCTCAAAGGAAGACCAAAGGCAAGAAGGATCTGTTCTTCAACAAGATCTATTCCGTATCTGCATTCAGTAATCCCGTGTTCAACCTGAAGTCTGGTATTGACTTCGATAAGATAGGGAGTGCCGTCAGGCTCGACAAGAAATTCAACAGTACCGAGAGTATGATAATTGACAGCCTTAGCAAGCTTTATTGAATATTCCTTGAGTCTTCTTCTTAAATCATCTGTCATCTCAGGCCATGGAGAAGGAGTGATTTCAACAAGCTTCTGATGGTTTCTCTGGATTGTGCAGTCTCTTTCATCAAAGGCAAAAACATTTCCGTATTTATCGGCTGCAATCTGAATTTCAATATGTTTTACATTGTTCAGAAGTTTTTCCACATAAATTCTCGGATTACCGAAAGCTGCTTCTGCCATTGCAGATGACTTCTGAAATGCTGACTCAAGCTGTTCATCGGAATAAACTTCATAAATACCTCTTCCGCCGCCGCCGCCTTCTGCTTTAAGCATGATAGGAAAGCCGATTTCATGAGCGATCTTTCTTGCTTCGGGAATATCAACAGCCTCTTCTGAACCCGGAACTACAGGGACATCAAGGGTTTTTGCAAGTTTTCTCACTGAGACCTTGTTTCCAAGAGTCTTCATGGCAGCCTGTTCTGGACCTATAAAAATTATGCCTGCTTCTCTGCATTTTCTGGGGAAAGAATCGTCTTCAGCAGCAAAACCCCAGCCCGGATGAATGGCAATAACATTTTTCTCTTTTGCCTTTCTTATTATTTTATCAATATCAAGATAGGCTGAAGATTCCTTTCCAAGGAGCATTAACTGCTGTGCACTGATTGCAGCCGGTGAAGTCTTGTCAACATCTGTAGCTGTTACCATTGAAATTGCACCCGGAATTTCTGATATGGCCCTGGAAATACGTCTGGCAGTAATTCCCCTGTTAGCTATAAGGATCGGTCTTCCGTTAACTTCGTCTAAAAATTCAAGAAAAGTTTTTTGTTTCATAACCACCTTTATCCTCTAAATATTAATTTTTTTAATTGTTTACAGATCTTATCCTGCCCGAATATACTACTCTGGTTTCTCTGCCGTCATTAAGTACAAGACCGCCTTCATCAGAAAGCCCTTTCAGGATATATTTCTTTACCCCATTATACGGATCATCTAAAAAGACCTCTTCGCCAAGCCAGACTAATTTTTGAATTAAACTATTAATTAAATCAGAAGGCGTCTCTTTTGCAAGTCTTTTATCAAAAAATTTGAAAAGACGCTCCAATACAGCATCCCAGAAGATCAAAGGTGAATTTACCTTTATTCCTTCCTTCAGAAGAGAAACAGGCTTCACTGAAAAATCATCATCCAGCTCTTCCTCCGGTGGAGAAGAAAAAAGATTCAGTCCGGCTCCTGCTATATAAAAACCGTTTTTTTTCTCAACAAGAATACCTCCCAGCTTTTGCCCTTTGAAAAAAATATCATTGGGCCATTTTATCTTTGCATCAACACCAAAATCAGACAAAGACTCAGCCAGAAGGTTGCCAAGAATGAGGGGGAGATAGTTTTCACTCCACTGATTTTTGAAAATATCCGGAATATGTATGGAAACAGTCAGATTACCCTTCGTTGAATACCATTTCCTTTTATACTGCCCCCTGCCAGTTTTCTGGGTCATTGCAATAAATGAAGAAAAATCTTTTTCCCCCTTTTCCATAATCTGAAAAAGTGAATCCATTGTTGAAAAACAGTCTTTCACTGCAAACAGATCCCAGGGTACAGAACTTTTTCTGACCTTCGACCACCAGCTGCTGTCAACTTCGAAATCAAACCCTGCAAAATCTGAATCAGGAGGGTCAAACTCTGTATTCAGCAGTCCGGGTACAAAAATATGTCCTTCTGATTCAGCCATTTAAAATCCAGTTTGAATTTATTTTTTTGAAGAAATCTTTTCCCATTGATCTCTTAATGTAATTATAAGATTGAACACAGGATTTTCAGGATCTGAATTTTTATCAGGAGTAAAATATCCG
>JBFWJK010000065.1:0-16168 GCA_050253255.1 Desulfobacteraceae bacterium
CTTGAAAAATTCAATAAAAAACAGGACTGAAAAAAATGGATCTCTGGCAGCTTAAAATCTTTTGCAGGGTGATTGAACTTAAAAGCTTTTCAAAGGCAGGGAAAGCGATCCATCTTTCTCATCCTACAATAAGCAGCCACATAAAAGATCTTGAATCCCACTTTAACTGCCGTCTTATCGACAGACTGGGCAAAGAAGCAGTACCGACAAGTGCAGGAAGCCTCCTTTACTCAAAGGCAAAAGAAATTCTTGCACTCAAGGAAGCTGCAGAAGCAAGCATGGCAGAATTCCAGGGATCTATAAAAGGACGTCTGAAAATAGGCGGGAGCACAATCCCGGGAGGTTATATTCTTCCCCGGTTTATAGGCAGATTTGTTTCCGAAAACAAAGATGTAAAAATTACCCTCATAATCAGCGATACCTCGCAGATAATCGAACAGATAATTGACGGGGAAGTAGAACTTGGCATTGTCGGTGCAAAATCGGCAGATAAAAGAATCAGCCAGATTTCTATTATAAAAGACGACATGTGTGTCATAATACCCCAGGGACATAAGTGGTTCAGCAGAAAAGAAGTTGAAGTAAACGAACTTAAAAACGAACCTTTCATAATACGCGAAGAAGGCTCAGGAACAAAAAAATCACTGGTCGACAGGCTGAAGCAGCACAATCTTGCAATCGATGATTTCAATATTATAGCAGAGCTTGGGAGCACATCAGCAATAATCCAGGGAATAAAAAGCAGAATCGGAATTTCAATTCTTTCTCCCGTAGCTGTCCAGGAAGAGCTTGAAAATAAAACTCTAAAGGCTCTTTCTGTAAAGGGAATAAAACTTTCAAGGGATTTTTATCTGACTTTTAACAAGGACAGAACACCTTCTCCTCTGATGACTGCCTTTAAAAATTTTCTTTTAAATGACACCAGAGCCTAAAAAAGATATTTGATCAGAACAAATCCACCGACAAGAAGAACTGTAAAAATAACTGCAAGGGTATTGAAATATCTGTCCACAAAAAATTTTATCTTTTCACCGTAAAAATAAAGCAGAGCACCCTGAATAAAAAATCTGAGTGATCTTGAAAAAAATGAAGCAGCTATAAATATCGGAAGACTGATTTCAAAAATTCCTGCAGCTATGGTAAAAACCTTGTAGGGTATCGGCGAAAAACCTGCTATTGCAACAGCCCATGCATCGTAATTATTATAAAGTGCGCCTATCTGATCCATTTTTTCCTGAAAGCCGTACATGACAACTATTTTAGAGCCAACAGCACCCATGAATTTTAAACCAATGAAATAGCCGAACACACCTCCTAGAACAGAGCCTACAGAACATACAAGTGAATAAAAAAACGATTTCAGAGGTTTGCCTGCACAAAGTGCAATTAACAGAACATCAGGAGGTATAGGAAAAAATGATGATTCAGCGAATGCCAGAATGAAAAGAGCGTAAGTTCCCCATTTTGAATCAGACCAGCCTAGAACCCAGTTATATAATTTTTTCAAAAAGTCATCCTCCCCACCCGTGTCTTCCTATAAGTTTAACAAATCTGCATGCTCCAAGATTTTCTTCTTCTATTCCTTTTTCTGTTTTTCTGTATCTCATAAGCTCCTGGGAAGTCTCACTGCCGACAGGGACAACCATAAGGCCTCCGGTTTCAAGCTGATCAAACAGTTTTACGGGAGGGGTCGGAGAACCTGCAGTAACAATAATTTTGTCAAAGGGAGCTTCATCTTTCCAGCCAAGAGTTCCGTCTGTATATTTTGAGGCTATATTAAAATATCTCAACTCATCAAAGAGCTGCTGAGACTGCCTGTAAAGTCTGTATATCCTTTCAACGGTATAAACTTTGAATACAAGTCTTGACAAAACAGCAGCCTGATAACCGGATCCTGTTCCTATTTCAAGAACCCTGTCCTCAGAATGGGGCTCAAGAGCCTGAGTCATTTCAGCAACCATGAAAGGCTGTGAAATTGTCTGCTGATCACCTATTGGGAGGGGATGATCAGAATAAGCCTGATCCTTGAATGCATCACTGACAAACAAATGTCTGGGGACTTCCCGCATTACGCTTAAAACTCTGTCGTTTGTTATTCCTCTAGGAATCAGCTGGTTATCGACCATAAGATCACGCCAACGCTTGTACTTCAGGGACATTAACCTCTCCTGTAATTTAACAGACTTTTTTAAAGTCTTTATTAGCCCGGTTCTGCAAAAATATTTTTTCCCAGTTTACGAAAAAACAGCCCTTGATCAATAAACAGGCATGAAAATTCCTGAATTCAGTTAAAACAGCCTGTTATACTGATTAGGGTTCACAGTTTAGTTTGTTTTTTAATTTTTTCAACCAAAAATTTCAGACTTTTACACCAATTAGCTGTTTTAAGGTATTAAAAAGGGATTCACAGTTAAAATAACCATGAATCCCTGTAAAATCTTCAGGTTTAAAAAAGCCTGATAACGTAAAATACAAACAAAGCCCGGAAAAAATTTTATTTAAAAAAATTAAACGCCTAACTTTTATAAATTTTAAATTTTATATATTACCCTTTGATCTGTAATTATCATATCTACATACTTTTTTCTTGACTCCATAGGTATCTGTGAAACCATCTGCTCCTCAAATCCGAGCGAAATTTTTCTGGTTGTGATTGGAAGCAGGGAAATGAGCCTGTCATATTCACCGTTATCAGAGGCTATCCTACCCCCTTTTTCATCAAATGCAAGCCCTGGTATAACTGCAATATCTATGTATTCATCCGGGATTTCCCTGCATTTTTTTATATCAGGAACCATAAAACCGCTTTCATCTTTCACAAGGTGCTGCTTTAGATTATCAACCTTGTAAAACTTGATATTATCCTTTTTGTCCTTAAAAAACGGGAATGTAATAACTTTTCCTTTTTTAAGAGATTCCTTGAAAACAGTCTCTATATCAAACTCAAGCTCATCCATTGGATAATAAAGCATGGCTATTTTTGATTCAAGATAGTTTGCAAAATCAAAAAGTCTTTTAACAACCCCCTGTTTTTTTTTCTCAAGCTCTTCATCAGACAAAGAAAAAACAGCATTCCTCACCTCTTCGACCATACGGCGTCTTTTCTCTTTGTTGTCTTCAGCAGGCATAATCCCTCCATAATGTTGTGTTTTCCCCTGTGAATAAGGATTGACGCATCTTTCAGCTCATGATAGCTAATAGACAGTTAATATCTTTACTAAAAATAATACTAATATAGGTACACCAATGCTTGAAATCAAGTTTATCAGAAAAAATTTATCACTTGTCAAAGAAGCTCTCGAAAAAAGAGGAGCCGATACTTCAATACTTGATCAGTTTGAAGAAAACGATATTATCAGAAAAAAACTTGTTCTTGAAATAGAGGAACTAAGAAACAAAAGAAATACAGTATCAGAAGAAATTGCCGCAAAAAAAAGAAACAAGGAAGACGCATCACAGATGATTGCTGAAATGAAGGAAACTTCAGATAAGATAAAGGCAATTGAAAAAGACCTTAAAGATGCGGAAGAAAAAATTGACAATGCTGTTATGGCTATACCAAATATTCCCAATGAATCTGTGCCTCCGGGAAAAGACGACAGTGAAAATGTTTTTTTAAGAAAGCACGGGGAACCAAAAAAGTTTGATTTTACTCCACTTGCCCACTGGGATATAGGGGTCAACCATAAAATTTTTAATTTTGAAAAAGCCGCTGAAATAACCGGTGCAAGGTTTCCACTTTATCTCGGCAAGGGAGCAAGGCTTGAAAGAGCTCTTGTAAACTTTATGCTCGACCTTCATACCGAAAAACACGGTTATACGGAAACCCTGCCCCCTTTTATTGTAAACAGAAACACTCTTACAGGAACAGGCCAGCTTCCAAAGTTTGAAGAAGACCTTTTTAAAATTGACGGTCTTGATTATTTTCTAATACCGACTGCTGAAGTCCCGGTCACAAACATTTTTAAAAATGAGGTATTAAGTGAAGAGGATTTTCCTCTTTATTTTACTGCTTTTACTCCTTGTTTCAGAAAAGAGGCAGGATCTTACGGAAAAGATACAAGAGGGCTTATAAGACAGCATCAGTTCAACAAAGTTGAACTTGTAAAATTCTGTCTGCCGGAGAATTCATACAATGAACTTGAAAAGCTCTTAAACGATGCTGAAGAGGTTTTAAAACTTCTTGAACTTCCATACAGAATTGTGACTTTGTGCAGCGGAGACCTTGGATTCTCAGCTGCAAAAACCTATGATATCGAAGTATGGATGCCGGCTCAGGATAAATACAGAGAAATTTCATCATGCAGCAACTTTGAAGACTTCCAGTCAAGACGCGCCAATATAAGATATAAGAAAAAAGGCCAGAAAGGGACTTTTTTCCCACACACATTAAACGGCTCAGGCCTTGCCGTTGGAAGAACAGTTGCGGCAATCTTAGAAAACTGTCAGGATAAGGAAGGTAATATTATAATTCCTGAAAAATTAAGACCATACATGAACAATATGGAGAAAATTGAAATTGAAAAATAACTACTTCCCGGAAGACATAAAAGACTTAGTTGTTCCTTCTCCAAAAGGGGATATGTTTTACAGATGCCTTGGATGTGAAAAAGAATATCCAATAGACGAACTTTTATACATTTGCCCGGACTGCGGGAAGGTACTTTTGCTCCATGACAGAAATTTTAATAACCTGAAAAAAATTTCTGGTGAAAAGTGGAGAAAAATACTTGATTTCAGAAGGCTTTTAAAAACTCCTGCTGTTTCAGGAATTTACAGATACCATGAATTTTTAGGCTCTGTTATTCCGCTTAGTTCAGTTGTGTATCTCGGAGAAGGCCATACTCCAATGATAGAGGCCAATAATAATCTCAAAACTTATGCAGGGGTCAGGTTCTATTATAAAAACGACGGCCAGAATCCGAGTGCGTCCTTTAAAGACAGGGGAATGGCTTCTGCCCTTTCCTACATAAACTTTCTTTTAGATTCAGGAAAAGCTGAAAATATTCTTGCAGTCTGTGCTTCAACCGGGGATACAAGTGCAGCTGCAGCGCTTTACGCAGCTTATCTTTATCCAAAGGTTAAATCCGCAGTTTTGCTTCCCCATAAAAAAGTGACTCCTCAGCAGCTGTCCCAGCCTCTAGGAAGCGGTGCGCGTGTGTTTGAAATACCAGGTGTTTTTGATGACTGCATGAAAGTTGTTGAGTATCTCTCAGAAAATTACAATGTTGCTCTTCTCAACTCAAAAAATGCATGGAGAATTCTTGGACAGGAGTCATTTTCATTTGAAATTGCCCAGGATTTTGATTTTAATATGAAAAACAAGGCTGTTTTTGTTCCAATAGGAAATGCAGGGAATATAACTGCAGTCATGAACGGATTCATGAAGTTTTTTGAACTCGGTATTATTGAAGAACTGCCCCGGATTGTTGGTGTCCAGTCTGAACATGCAAACCCGGTATTTAACTATTATCTGGAAAAAAACCCTGAAAAAAGAGTTTTTGAACCAATGGTTGTAAAGCCAAGCGTTGCCCAGGCCGCAATGATTGGAAATCCTGTATCAATGCCAAGAGTAATTCATCTTGTTGACAGATACAATAAGCTTTCTGGCAAAGACAATGTCGATTTTATCTGCGTCACAGAACAGGAAATAATGGACAACGAGCTTAAAGCAAACAGAAACGGACATATTGCCTGTACCCACGGCGGTGAAACTTTGGCAGGCCTTGTAAAAGCAGTTAAAGAAGGAATTATTGATAAAAGCACAACGGCTGTTATTGATTCTACTGCCCATGCCTTAAAATTTTCCGGATTCCAGGATATGTATTTTGATAAATCAATCCCTTCCGAATATGAAGTTACGCCTGATGATTCACTTATAAACCTTCCCTCTCTTGTTAAAGCCCAGGGAATAGATGTATTTCCGGCACCTGGAAAGCCTCTTGGAAATGATAAAATGATTGAGTTTGTTAAAAAAACCGCTGATGAAATTGCAGCAAAATTAAACCTCTGAAAATGAAAAAAATAATTTTTTTCTGCATTCTGTCCGCCTTTTTCTGTTTACCATCAGTTAAAAAGGCGGATTCCGCCATTTTATACAAAGAATATCAAATATTTAATATTGACGGAGTAAAATATCTATGTGCATCACATATTGTACAGGAAGGTGATTACCTGTACAAAATTTTAAGGGAAAGAGGTACATATTCTGACAACAAACTCCACGCTCTGAGAATTCTCAATCCACAGCTTAAGAACATAAACAGGATTGAACCGGGGCAGCTTATTTATCTGCCGGTAAGAATAGCTAAAGAAAATGAATTTGAATCCCTTGACAGCGGCAGAATACTTGTTCCTTTCATTACAAAAAAAAATATTGAAGACCTTTTGAAGGAATATGCCGGTCCTTATCAGGTAAAGCCCGGTGACACAGTATCAAAACTTATATCGAGTACAATCCATGCAAGGTGGGGAACAAATGAATATGAAAAAGGAGTCAAACTCTTCAAGTATCTCAACCCTGAAATTGACAATATTAATATAATTGTAAAAGGACAGAATATAAGACTGCCAAAAGCAGAAGTGGTTAACAAGGAATGGTATCCTTCACTTTTCAACCCTGAAATCGAAAAAAGCCTTGCAGGTAAAAAAGAAAACAAAATTAATATTACTATTCCGGTACCTCCCAAGAAGGAAAAATATACAAACAAAAAAAACATTCTTGAACTGATTGCAAATACCTTAAACGGTAAGCTCGAATCAAGAGGTGAACTCTACATTCCATACAAAAAAGAAATTATTCCCCTTGCTCTTTCAAAAACTCCTTTTATAAAATCTGAAATTTATCCTCATATTTTTTTTTATGATGAAAAAGCTCTTGATTCAGAGCAAAAAACAATAATCAAGAGTTTTTACAAGGAGGCCGTTTTTTTTAATCTTAACAACAAAATAGAAAAACAAGGTGAAGTATCCCTGAAAAAAATTACTTATAATGGAATAGATATTGAGATCGAATATGAAAACAAAATTACATCATCAAATGATTCCAGTATTAAAAGCGAAATTTTTTATATAAAAGATCTTTATAAGGCTCCTTTTAAATTTTTGTCACTTTTAATTAAAGAAAACATCATCCTCCCTTCCCAAAAACGAATTGATGCAGCTCCTGACTTTGTTTCCTTTAGAAATCTGGATCAGAAGGAATTTGTGAGAAAATTTCTTGAGTTTCTTGGCTGCAGGTATAATGAGAACACCCAAATCTCATTCCCTTTCAAAGGTGTGCAGATTAAAGCATATACAAATATAGCAGTTAACCAGAAAGACAGATTTCTAGTAATTGATTTCAGTGAATTTTACGGTGAAACAATAAGTTCCATTAAAAAAATCAGAATGAATATAACCTCGATTCTCCATAATGACTCAAATCTTGATATTGCTTTAAAAATTGCTGACAGCTTCAATTATTCAATAATTAAAGATCCTGTCTTTCCTCAATCTGCAGGCTATGGAGATTTATCGTCACTTAAAATTAAAATACCCGGGTTTTTTATAATTAACCACCTTGATCAAAAAAACAGGTTCATATTTTTTCCTTCAATAGATTCTTCCAAATTTCCAGAGTCTGTACTATATTACTTAGACTGGCTTAACATTAAGACTGTTTTTATTTAAAATATTTAACCGGGATTTTAATTTTATGAGTTATAAATATCTGCTTTTACTTTTGCTGACTGTATTTTCATTAACATCGTGCGCGGCCTTATCAGACAACGCTGAAAATACTGTACAGGCTGAATCAATGAGAAATCTTGGAGAAGCATATCTTGCTGCAGGAAATCCAACTCTTGCCTTAAGAGAACTGCTCAAAGCAAACGCATTAAACAATAAAGACCCTTTTACTCACAACTCTCTTGGACTGGCTTATCTGTCTAAAGGTGTGGCTGATAAAGCTGTTATCCACTTTAAAAAAGCAATAGAACTTAACCCTGAATATGCTCCTGCTATCAATAACCTTGGTACTGCTTATATTTCAACTAAAAACTGGGATAAGGCAATTGAAGTTCTTACACCTTTAACACAAAATATTTTATACACGACTCCTCATTTTGCTGAGTCAAATCTTGCATTTGCTTATCTCAATAAAAAGGAATACTCAAAAGCTGAACGCCATTATAAAAACAGCCTTGATTTCTCCCCAAACTATATAACAGGCTTAAGAGGACTTTCCATTGTATACAGACTGACAGGGCAGTTAAAAAAATCTTTGGCAATGATTGACAAGGCCATCGCCAATTCACCAAAAAACTCGGAACTTTATATACAGAAAGGCAGAACTCTTGAGCTTCTTGGAGAAAAAAATCTTGCAAAGGAAGCTTATCTCAAGGCAATTTCTCTTGGCAACGACTACATTATTGAAATTGCTGAAGATGCAATTTTAAAGCTGTAATATTTTTTGCGGGATATAGCGTAGAATTCCTTGATAAAAAAAGCTTTATTTTATTGGATTAAATATTCTCAGGATTTCATTTCAAAAAGATCGGCCATAGCTGAATAAAAATCATCTGTCGACTCAGCATAAAAAAAGTCCGCCCTTTTTCAGAGCGGACTTTTTGTTCATTTCAATTTCTGATGGAGAACCTAAAGGGGTTTAAAAATTACCCTGTTCAAGCTCCACAATTCTCGGTGTAAGGAAGATTAAAAGCTCCTGCTTCGACTTAGTCTCTTCCTTGGATTTGAACAGCCATCCAAGTACAGGTATTCTTGAAAGCCAGGGGAATCTGTTTTCAGCATCAATTTCAGTCTGCTGAATAATACCGCCTATTACAATTGTGTCTCCGTCATTTACAAGAAGCTCTGTCTGTACATTTTTAGTTGTAAGAGCAGGACCGTCAGGTGTATCGACATAAACGTCATTTTTATCAATATTGACTTTCATCGAAATCTTGTTGTCGGCTGTTACATGAGGAGTTACTTCTAACTGGAGATCAATCTGCTTAAACTCTGTTTTAGTTTCTCCATCTTCCAGAGTTGTGTAAGGATATTCATATCCCTGCTTTATTGTAGCTTTTTTATTATCGAGAGTAACAACTTTAGGTGCTGAGATAATTTTACCTTTTCTCTGAGTTTCCATAGCATTTAATTTTGCATTCAGAATTACTCCAAGTCCTTTAAGCTGAGCAAAATTAACGCCTATTGAACCTGCCTGCTGAGGAGTATTCATTGATACATTGTATCCCCAGTCCCAGTTTCCGGCAGGCTGAGCAACAGTAGAATCTTTTACAGCATTTGCATTTTCTGTGGTAAATGCCCCCCACTCTGTTCCGATTTCCTTTGAAAAGTTGGTATTTGCTTCAACTATTCTTGCTTCAATTACAACCTGAGGAGTAATTTTATCTATCCTCGAAATGATTTCTTTGCATTTCCCGATATTTTCTGCTGTATCTGTAAGAATAATCTGATTGTTTCTTTTGTCTACTGAAAGACTTCCGCGCTCGGAAAGAATTTTCTGCAGATGGGGTAAAATTTCTGACTGAGCATCAGAATAATTTATAAGAAGATATTCTGTAAAAAGAGGTGCAAGAATTTTTTCCTGTTTTGCACTTTCCTGTTTTGCCTTGAGTATATCGTTTTTTCTCTGCTCTTCAGCCTGAAGCGTTGACAGCTGAGCAATTCTTACAATTCCCCCTTCTCTTTCCATTCCAAGAGAATTCATCTTTAAAATAAGATCAAGAACCTGATCCCATGGAACAGGCTGCTTTAAAGTCATAGTGACTTTACCGGCCACATCCTTGTCAATAGCAAAATTCAAGCCGCTTACATGCTGAATTATCCTGAAAACATTTTTAATATCTGTCTCATAAAAATCCAGTGTAATAGGCTGGCCTGAATATTTTCCTTCCTTATAGTCAATGAGAGGGTCTCTTGAATCCGCACTTGATGAAACTGCCGCCTTTGTTCCTGCAGCTTCGGCATCCTGAGCATATGCAAGTTCACCATCTGATTTCATTTCTTCATCCTGGGGCTCGGCTTCCGCCTGTCCCTGATCTGTAAGAATTTTTTTCCATTCAGGAGCTGCGAGTTCAGCTTCTTCTTTCGGACTTGACTTAAGTGAAGGATCAAATTCTATTTCAATTGTATTGTCAATTTCAGAATTTATTCTGAAAGCTACATTTTCTCTCAAATCAATATAGATAAGAGAATCATTTTTATTTACAGAATCCTTGTATACAGGAAATATCCTGTTAACTGCACTGTCAAATCTTGTGGTTATTATCGGTCTTTGATGATATTGAGGAATTCTTGTATTGAAAAGTCTTAATGCGAGTTTGTCTGCTTCAGGCTTTTCTGCTTTATAATCAACCTTTTCAGAGGTTTCAATTATTATTTTGGAACGTCCGTCTTCAAGGGCAGAAAAATCCAGGGCCTTTAATGAAGCTGTTTTACCTGATGCTTTTTTGATTTCCTGATCCGATGATTCCTGCTTCACCGGATCTGATTCAGCCTTTAAAATATTTTTTTCATCTCTTTTGCCTATAAGTATTTCAAGACCGTCTGCAGTATCATGTGATCCGTAATTATTAAGCCATTGGCTTCTTGAATCAATTACAAGTCTTAATCTGCTGCTGTTATCATAATGCCTGAGACTTTTTGCCCACTTGTTGTTTAAATCAAGTTTCTGGACCTTTTTATATGGAGAGGAAATATTGACCAGATCAAAAACAATTCTTGGAGGATTATTCAGTGTAAAAGAATTGTATTTTTTTATTGTACCGTCGGCAAGTACCTTGATTCTCAGATAGCCGTCTTCTTCAATAATTTTTATATCTTCAAATTTTGAAGCTTCCTTTACTTCTGTTTCCTGAGCGGCTTCTTTTTTTTCCGCAGTTTCCACTTCAGAATCAACCGGATCTCCAGAAGCAACGTCAGCAGCTCCAGATTCTATCTGTACAATAAGGTTGTAACCTTCCTTTTTTACTTCATAGGGCAAGTCGCCTTCAGTAAAGAGCCTTATCTTCGCATCATTTTCATCCTGCTTCAGTTCAATATTCTTAAGAGAGCCTGCAGCATAGTCCCTTGAATTTAACTCTTCATTTATAAAAGTATCTGGGAAATACAACACAACGGCTTCCGGCTCTTTTTCCTTAACAGCGCTGTATATAAGCTCAGAATCACCTACAATATTTATATTTACAAATCCATTTTTCAATTCACTTGACACAGAGACAATATTTTTTCTTGCTGCGTCTTCTGCTGTCACCGAAACATCTGCCTTATCCCCTGATGTTTCATTTTTGGATGAACATCCAGAAAAAAGCAGAAGCACAAATATTAATGCAAAAACTGTTTTAATATAAATCCCATTGGTTATTCTAATAAAATTCATTTTTATTCTCCGACTGGCTTTTGAATTTGCAATACTTTTTCTCTTGTAACAGATTTCCCTGATATATCTTCAATAATTTCTTTTATAATTATCCGGTCAGATTCTATTTTTTCAATCTGTCCCGAATTAAGGCCGACATAGGTTCCCTTTTCAACAACGTACCCTTTTCCTGAGGACTCCTCCAGTACTGCACTGTAACCGTCTGGAGTTGCAAGAACAGCAACAAGCTTTAACTGAGACAGGTCAAGCTTTTCAAGAGGCGTTTTTGGTCTCGTTCTTTTTTCCTTTTCAGTTTTCCTTGCAGCCTGTTTTGGCTCGGCAGACTCTTTAACCAGTGGATTGAAAGGATCGACTCTTCCCTTTGGATTATATAATGCGTCAGAAACTGAAGTTTCTTTTTCTGACTTATCCACACTCTCCTGCGAAAGAAGCTGTTTTATAAACTGAGTCGACACTTCTTCAGAATCTTTCTTTTTTTCACCATCTGAATCAGCTGCTTTAATTCCAACTTCAGATGCTTGTTCATCAGAGGGTTTCTGCTCCTGATTCAAACTTTCAGCATTTTGTGTTTTTCCAATGTCTGAATCAGACTCAGGATTTACATCTTTTTCTGATTTTTTTGCTTCACTTTTTTTGTCAGGAATTTGAGTTTTTACAGGCATGGAAATTTTTTTTGAAACTTTATCCGATTCTGTTTTCACCTGCTCCTTTTCTGAACTTTTATCACAGCCTGTGAAAGCAAAAACAAGAAAAACAAAAAAAACCAATATTTTACCAGGAGAGTTTAATTTTAGAATCATATTATTTCTTCTTCTTTTTTGAATTCTTTTTATCCTCATTTTTCTTATCTTTCAGAAATCTGTATGTAACCGCACTGCAATCTGTCGAAATATTACCGTTCTTACCCATAGTCATTTTTGCGTTCTTGAAATCCACAATACGGTTGAATTTTGAAACTTTATCAAAAAACAACGCTGTTTCATGAAAGCCTCCGCTTATTTTCATTGATATCGGAATTTCTGCATAAAAATCCCTTTCTGTCTCATTGCCTGGAGCAATAGATTCAAGGCTCAGTCCTGCTTCATTTGCAGAAGCTGAAAGAGAAGAAAGAAGCCCCGGAATTTCTTTGGTGTCAGGAAGAGCTTTCATAACAACAATAAATTCTTCCTGCCTGCTTTCCAGCTCTTTTTTAATTTTATTAATGCGTGCTACTTTTGATTTTGCAATTGAAACCTGAGAAGCAAGGTTTTCATGTTTTTTCTCCAGTGCTTGAATTTCATTTTTCTGGGGAAGATACAAAAACCATACATACAAAGCTGCCACTACAATAATTGTTCCAAAAAAAACACCCAGCTTCTGGGTTTTGTCCAGATTGTTGACCCTGGAAAAAAAAGAATCCAGTTTGTCCTGAAAATTTGAATTTGACCCTGCCATAAAAAGAATCCTTTACTTAACTTGTAGGATTATTATCTCTGATTTTAGCATTTATTATAAATTTTCTTAATTCAACATTCTTTATTGATGAGCCTGTCAGAGATCTAAGTTCAACATCAAAAAAATAAACTGAAGAATCAAGATTTCTCATGAAATCTGCAACAGTTTTGTCATCCAGTGCATATCCGTCAAAATATATTGAATTCCTCTCAATATTTGATGAATTAAGCCACATTCTCTCTGCAACCACAACTTCTGTAAGCTCTTTAAGTATATTTATTCCAAAACTCCTGCCCTTTTTAAGGGAATCAATAATTCCCATTTTTGAGTTAAGGGCATCAAGCTCTTTTTTCAGAATATCTACTTCCTTTGCCTTTTTGTTTAATGAGGCAAGCTCTGTTTCCGATGCTTTGATTTTTAAGTTAAGGTCTTTTATTTGAGCTTTTTTGGAATAGTCAATTACAAACAAAACCAAAAGAAGGAGAATAAGACTCAAAAAATAGATGGAAATCTGCCTTCTGATGTTTTCTTTTCTTCTTGCTTTTCTGTATGGTAAAAGATTTATACGTATCATTTGTCATCCATTTTTCTAAGTCCAAGACCAAGGGCGACGCAAAGTTCAGGACCGACAGCATCAAGTTCTTCTTTTGTCCACCCCGACTTTTCCGTCTGAATAACCTGGAAAGGATTCAATTGAATAATTTCTGCCTCTATATAAGAAGAGAGTTCATTTCTGAATTTTTCAATGGAAGAACCTCCTCCGCATACATAGACTTTTTCAACTTTTTCACACTGATTATTTGAATAGAAAAAATCAAGAGCTCTTGCAATTTCTACACACCATTCTGTTGATACTGATGCAACAGCCTGTTCAACATCCAGCTTGCTTATTTTTTCGGGAGGAATAAGACCGCATTTGATTTTTTCAGCCTCCTCAAAGCTCAGCTCCGGATCAAGACTCATGATTGCCTGGGTAATTTCAAAGGAACCCATGGCCACTTCCCTCATGAAAACAGATTTTTTTTCATTTACAACATTAAGTGAAATCTTGTTGGCTCCGATATTGATAAGAACTGCATTCTCAACTTCAGGCTCGTTAAGTTCAAAAACATTCTGAACAGCAAAGGCATCTATATCCATGACTATTGGATTAAGCCCTGCATTTTCTGCAACAGAGACATACTTATTAATCATATCATTTTTTGCAGCAACAAGAAGTACAGAAAGCTGATTGGGATTCTGGTCCATTGGCCCCATTACCTGATAATCAATGCTGACCTCGCTTATATCAAAGGGGATATAGTGCTCAGCTTCGTCAAATATGAGCCTTTGAACATCCTCACCTTCTTTGGCCGTAATTGTAATAGGCTTTACAATTGCAGAATAGCCGCCGATTGACATGGCAATATTTTTATTTCCTATCTTGTTTCTGTTAAAAATATCACGGAGCAATACAGAAAGGTGTTGAGGATCTTCGGGCTCCCCGTCGGAAAAAAGATCCGGGGGAAGCTTTTCCACAGCCGCTTTTTTTAGGACAAGGCCTTTTTTGGTATCATGAATTTCGGCAATTTTTACTGAAGATGTCCCTATATCAAGGCCTATTAGTTGATTTCTTCTTCCAAAAAGCATAAATAATTTCCTGAAGAAAATATTAGTGTTGATTAAATTTTTTGAGGACCTTACTTCTAAGAAACAGTGTTTAAATAAGGTTTATGTTTACTTTTTTCTTTTTATAAGTCAAGATTTTTTATTGAATTTAAACAAAAAAGAACTGTTGTCTCAATATGAATAAAATAAATTCTGCTGAAATTAAAACAGAAAACAAAATAATTCCCTTTACTCTGGTAAAATATTTCACCCTCACGAGTTTCCTTCTCATGTTTGTCGGGACCATTGCACTATCAACCTTTCACACCCATCTGGTGAGAAAAATAATACTGAAAAAGAGTAAAGATTACGCAAAAGTGCTTGTGGAAAATCTTAACCACCAGATTTTTCTTCAATTTATACTTCCTGTCTATCTTGACCAGGGGAAAATTCAGCTGAGCAAAGAGACTCAGTTTAAAAGAATGGATAAAGTAGTAAGAGCCACACTCCACAGTTTTGATATCAAGCTTGTAAACATTTATGATATATCGAATGTTGTTTCCTACAGCTTCAACCCTGAAATCATAGGTGAGAAAAATCTGGGAGGAGAAGGTTATAACAAGGCTGTAAAAGGTGAAATGACTTCGGCTCTTAATCAGTCAGGGTCCTTTTTTCAAAAACTTATCAGGTATCCTGAAGTTGCAAGAATAAGCACCTTTGCACCCTTAAGAGTTGAAAGACCCGGCTCACGGCTTGCCACAGGCCCAATTCTCGGGGTAATGGAAATTGTTCAGGATGTTTCAGAAGACTACAAAAGAATATTCAGGCTTCAGCTCCTTGTCATTCTCACAACTACAATGGTCATGGCAGTCCTGTTTCTTATTCTCAGACAGATTGTAAAAAACGGTGAAGAAATCATCATGGAAAAAAACCGGGAAAGGCTTAAACTGAGGGAAGAGCTTGACAGAGCACGGCACCTGTCATCAATCGGTGAAATGACTGCAATCATTTCCCATGAAATAAAAAACCCGCTCGGGATAATAAGAAGCTCTGCCGAGCATTTAAGCAAAAAACTGACTGAAGTGAACCAGACTGACACTTTTGCAAAAATAATAATTGAAGAATCGGGAAGAATGAATCAGATCATAAACGATTTTCTCTCCTTTGCCAAACCCGGAGAACCTGCCCTGAACCCTTGCAGTATAAACGACATACTTAAAAAAAATACCGAATATCTCAAACACGAATTTTCCAGAAAAAACTGTTCTGTAACAACAGATTTTGACCCGGAAATACCTAAAACCTATGCAGACGAAAACAAGCTTTATGAGTCATTCTTAAATATACTTATAAACTCTATGCAGGCAATGCCTCTTGGAGGAGAAATTTTTATATCCACAGCCTTTAAAGACAGTGAAATAGAAGTTAAAATAACAGATACAGGTCCCGGTATCCCTGAAGATATAATAAAAAAAGTTAAAGATCCTTTTTTTACCACAAAAACAGACGGTTCAGGCCTGGGACTTGGAATAGTTGAACAGACAGTCAAAAATCACAATGGAAAATTTCTGATTGGTAATTCAAGTGTAAGAGGAGCTGAAGTTATCATCAGACTGCCTATTGATAAAGGAGAGAACGCATAAATGAGCAAAATCCTTATTGTCGACGATGAAAAAAATTTCCCAATAATACTAAGTGCTGTTCTTGAAGATGAAGGCTTTGAAACTGCTTCAGCCCTGAGCGGAATGAAGGCTGTTGAAATTG
>JBFWJK010000066.1:0-15976 GCA_050253255.1 Desulfobacteraceae bacterium
CTCCGGTACTTCCTGTAACCGAAGAGGAGCAAAGAAGAGCAAGAGAAGCTGAGTACAGAAAAAAAATAAGGCTTGAAATGAAACAGTCAGAAAAAATATGTCAGGAAAATCCTGAGCAGTGTACTATAAAATAAAATTGTAGTTCATGTAAAACCTGAAGCCACCAAAGCTTTAAAAACAAGGAGGTAGTCAAATGGAAAAAAAACGTAAAATCCAGACAGCATGCCCCCAGTGCGGATGCTCCAATATTGCCCATATAAGTGAGGAAGAATTAAAGGAAAAATACGGAGATGTCCCAAACATTGAACTTGAATGCCACGAATGTCTGCTGAAATATCAGGCAGACAAAAATAAAACTACAGGAGCCGACAAAAAATGAATCAGCAGAGTATTTCCGAAATAGAATCTGAAGAACTGAGAAAATTTATTGCTGAAAAAAAAGAAAAGGATTTCACTCTTGTTGATGTGAGGGAAGAGTTTGAATACAATGAAAGCCATATTCCCGGTGCAGTCTGGGTAAAGCTCTCAGAATTGGAAAAAAACCCTTCCCTTGTACCACGATCAAAAGAGGTTGTATTTTACTGCCGCTCCGGTGCACGATCTCATGCAGCTGCAAGACTTTTTCTTGAATCTGAAAGTTCTGCTGAAACAGATTCAATCTACAACCTCAAATCAGGTATGCTTGGATGGGACGGCGCACAGATAGAAGAAATTCCCAAAATTGATCTTTTCAAAGGGAAAAAAGAACTTGATGAACTTATAATAAGAGCTATGGAACTTGAAAAAGGGGCTTTTGAGCTGTATTCCGCCATATCTGAAAAGTATAAAAATCTTCCATACATAGATTCGATAAATATGCTTAAAAAAGCTGAAACAGCACACGCAAGAACTCTTTTTAAAAGACTTGGAAGGCCGATGGAAGAATTTGACTCATACTTCAATTCTCTTAGCGGAGATATTATGGAGTCCGGAATTTCAACAGCACAGGCCCTGAAAAAAATTGAATCCCTTGAAAAAAATATATGCATAGGGCTTCTTGAATTTCTGGTGTTAATGGAAGTAATGGCTTATGATTTATACAAGGTAATGGCGGAAAAGGAAAAGAATGCACAAAAAACTTTTCTCACAATTGCGCAGGAAGAAAAAGCTCACATGAGGACAATCGCCTCAGCTTTTATATTATGCGCCTGATAAATGATTATTTATAAAAAGCAAACAAAGGAGATAATTATGTCAAAGTATGAATGTCCGTGCGGTTATGTATATGATCCTGCTGAAGGAGACATTGAAAACGGAATTGAGCCTGGAACAGCATTTGAAGACCTTCCAGCCGACTGGGTCTGCCCCCTTTGCGGAGCTGAAAAAGAATATTTTGAAAAAGTCGAATAACTCATAAACCTCAATATAAGGAGAAAATCAAATGGATAAATATACATGCACAGTCTGCGGCTATACATACGACCCTAAAGAAGGCGATGCTGAAGGCGGAATCGAACCAGGAGTTGCTTTTGAAGATCTTCCTGATGACTGGGTCTGCCCTGTATGCGGAGTCGGCAAAGAAGAATTTGAAAAGGAGTAATTTTTTAAGATGGATATTACCAGGATTTGTGAAGGTATTTACAACGTTGGAGTAAGAGACTGGAATATAAGGGATTTTCACGGATATTCCACTTATCAGGGCACAACATACAACGCTTTTCTTATTGTAGACGAAAAAGTTGTACTTATGGATACAGTGAAAAAGCCTTTTACAGAAAAACTTCTTGAAAATATAAAAAAAATAATTGACCCGAAAAAAATTGACATGGTTATAAGCAACCATGCTGAAATGGATCATTCCGGAGCACTACCCCATATAATGCACTATATCGGAGAAGAAAAACCTGTACTCTGCTCAAAAGCAGGCAAAAAAAACCTTGAAGCGCACTTTGGTAAAGACAGGCTGAACCTTCAGACCGTAAGTTCAGGTGAAGAGATAAGCACAGGAACCAAAACCCTTTCATTTCTTGAAACCAGAATGCTTCACTGGCCTGACAGCATGTTCACCTACGCCAGGGAAGATAAAATTCTTTTTTCAAGTGATGCCTTTGGACAGCATTATTCAGGATTCGCCTCCTTTGACGATCAGATAAGTGAAGAGGAAATGCTTGGTCATGCAAAAAAATATTACGCAAACATTCTTCTTCCTTTTTCAGGTCTTGTAAAAAAACTTATCAAAGATGTTGAAGACATGAATCTCGAGATTAGTCAGATCTGTCCGGATCATGGCGTAATGTTCAGAAAAGATCCTTCAAAAATCATAAATGCATACAAGGAATGGTGCGAACAGAAACCTTCAAAAAAAGCTGTAATTATTTATGATTCCATGTGGGAAAGCACCAGAAGAATGGCAGATGAAATTGCAGATGCTTTTGTTTTGAAAAACATTCCTGTTGTCTGCATGAACACAAGAAAATGCCATAGAAGCGATATAATCACAGAGATTCTTGACTGCGGAGCAGTTATATTAGGTTCTCCCACTCTGAACAACAACATCTTTCCTGCTCTTGCAGATATTTTAACATACATGAAAGGCTTAAAACCAAAGAATAAAATCGGAGCGGCCTTTGGTTCTTACGGATGGAGCGGCGAAGCTGTTGGAATTTTAAATTCTTATATTGAAGAAACAGGCTTTGAGCTCGCTGATCCGGGTCTGAAGGTTCAGTATGTTCCTGATGAATCGGATCTTGAAAAATGCAGGGAGCTTGGATTTAAAATTGCTTCAATGCTCGAAAAACTTGATTCTTAACCTGTAATTATCAGATTCAGACAAAAAGCCGGCAATGCCGGCTTTTTAAAAAAGGAGACAAATCTTGAAAAAAACAGCTTTCTTTGTTTTCAACGGCGACCCCATGTGCTTTATTCATGTTCTTTTAAACAGTCTTGACATGAAAGAAAAGGGATATGACATAAAACTTGTCATAGAAGGAGCATCTGCAGGTCTTATCCCCAAAATCTCCAGCCTTGACAAACCTGTGCCTGATTTATGGGAAAAGGTAAAATCCAAAAATATCATAGATGCTGTGTGCAGAGCATGTGCATATAAACTTGGCGCTCTTGAATCCGCGGAAGAACAGAATCTTCCTCTCAAGGGAGATATGAGCGGACACCCTTCCATGACTTCATACATGGAAAAGGGATATGAAATAATCACTTTCTGATTTATTTTTCTTTAATGAAAAAGTGCGGTTTGAAAATCGTTTTATTTTTTCTCAATCCCTGACACCGGAAATCAGCTCACCAGGAAAATAATAAACCGCACCACATGTAAACATGGTTTATTTTTAATTTTAACCATTAATTCGCAAAAACATAATATGTGATATTAAATCCAAATAAGCTGACAGGCGGTGTTTATCCGCATTTTAAATCTGCTTTTTTTTAAAAGGGGGCAAGCTTGTAACTTGACATTACGCCAGTAAAGGCATAAAAATCAAATTTCATGTCAGTTAAATTTTTTACTTTACCGGGATGGCTAAATGGAGACAAAGCAGAGCCTTTTTTCTGCCTTAAAAAAAATCAGTTTAAAAAGTTCCCTCAATATAAAAAGACATTTAGGGGTAATAATAGAAAAGGAAGGCCTTACCTTTGTAATCCCCGATTCAGGCCGGGACAAAAACAGAGCTGTCAATCAGCTCAAAAGATTCCCCTGTCCTGAGGGAGTATCCTATCTGTCCGAAAGCTTTGGCAAATTTGTTTTTGAGTGTCTCAAGAAAATACCGGCAGAACTTTCATCTGAAGCATGGATAATTCTTCCCTACGATGAAATTGAAACAAGATATATTAAAATCCCGAAAACCAGTGAAAAAGCTTCTGAAAATGCTGTATACTGGACTCTTAAAAAAGAAATTGAATTTGATATAAAAAACCATTTTCTCGATTTTGAAAAAACAGAAAGCATTACAGAAAGAGGAATTGCCAAAGAAGGAGTCTGCGCATATATTGCTGAGAAATCATTGATTTATTCGGTCAGACATTTTTTTGAAGATGCCGGATGCAAAGTAAACGGAATAACTTCAGTTCCGTTTGCAGTTCAGACCGTTCTTAAAAACAGAAGCTTAAACATAGGCCCCAAAAACATCTGTTTTGTAAATCCCAAAAAAGATTCTCTGGAAATTTATATATTTACCGGAAACAACCTGAAGCTGGTAAGACAGACAAAAACAGGAATCACAAGTCTTGCCGAAGCGCTTATGATGAGTGCCGTTGAAAATGACGATGAAGAACTTAAATGGCATACGATCGAAGATCTTACAGAAATAATTCTGGAGCATGTAAAAACAGGTCATGGTAAAGGAAGAGAATACAATAAAATAGACCAGGGGGTTGAACCTGCAGTAGAAAGAATAGCCCGCCAGGTTGAAAGAACTGTAAACTATTTTAAAAATCAGATTCAATCGGAATCAATTGATGCAGTAATGGTTAACGGTCTTCTTGCAGATTACCATCCTCTGACAGATATAATTTCAGAATATACAGGAATAAATGTTTTTTCCTCGCTTGACATTCTTAATGAAACTGTGACTGCAACCCACGGGAGTAAAATATACAAAGACAGCGAATTTATTACAGGTCTTGGCGCTATTTACTGTTCCAACAGGCTCACGCCCAATATTTTGTTCACACACAGACACGAAAAAGCATCGAGAATAATTTCTTTCCTGAATAAGTCAGTTTTTGCTGCCTCCGCCATAGCTCTGCTGATCTGCACAGCAATATATTCTCTTCAGCAAAGCGAAATAAAAAATCTTGAGCAGAAAAAGCACAAACTAGAAAAAAATCTTTCAGACTATCCCCTTGAACTTAGTTCTCCAATGCTCAGTGAAACTGCTGCAAAAATAATGGCAAACAAGGAGATTTTAAAGGAAAAAGCCAAAATACTGGAACCGGGAGTTCTTTTAGACGAATTTTTGAAGGCTTCCTCCGAAAATATAAAAATCAGGGATTTCAAACTCAGCCTTACTGATAAAAAAAGAGAAATAGTTTTTTCCGGATATGTTTCCGGGGAAGAATACACTCTCGATTCAAGACTTGCAGACTACATACTTAACCTGAGCTCATCAGAAATGTTTTTAAACGTATCTGTAGAGTCACAGGATACAATTAAGCTCAAGAATAAAACCATAATAGCTTTTTCAGCTGTAATAAAGATTTAGGCTTTATATGAAAAAAAACAGAGAAATACAAAACAGAAAAAAAAGAACGGCAGTTTATTTTATTTCAGGACTTTTTGCAGTTTTAGCCTTTATTGTCATTCTTATTTATCCTGCAAAAAAAGATACGGCCCGGCTTAATAATGAGATTAAAGAGATTAATTTAAGAATAAAAAAACAAGAGGTTCTGCAGCCTGCTTATACAAGACTCATGATAACAAGCAGAGAAATAGAAAAAAAAATCAGTGAGCTTGAAAATACAAAATTCAAAAAATTTTTAAATCACAACGATATTCTAAGGCTTCCAGACTCTTTCAAGCAGATTGCATCACAGACCGGACTTAAACTGATTTCATGCTCTCCTGACATAAATTCTGCAGGCAACGGGAAAAAAGAATTTCAGCTAAAGCTGGAGCTGGAGGGAGATTTTATGAGATTCCCTGATCTTCTTTCTGTTTTTGAAGCTGAAAAAAAAATCACTGACATTCAGACAATAGAAATAACTTCAGGAAAAGAGAAAAGTTATTTTCTCAAACTTTGGATAAACATGGATAAATAATTATGAGTTTAAGAGAAAAAATAATTCTTTTTATCGCTGGTCTCGCTGTAATATGGGGAGCCTATGAGCTTGGAATAAAAAATATTTTACAAAAGAATTCCGTTCCTTCTGAGAAAAAAAAGACACAGACAGAACTTGAGCAGGATCTTTCACTTTTCACCCGTCAGATATCAGACCAGGTTTCATCTGTTAATCTTAATAAAAAAGAAATTCTCATAATTTCGAAAAGCCGCGAAAAAGTTAAAAAAGACCCTTTTATAAGTTTTTCTGAAATGGAATCCATAGAAAACAAAGGGGAAGTGGACAAAAAAACGCCCGGAGCGCCTGCTGTCCAATCACTTTACAAATATCTTGGATACATTGAGATAAACAATAATAAAATGGCGGTAATAAACAATCTGGAATACACCGAAAATGAACAGATAGAGGGAAGCAGATACATATTGAAAAAAATATCTCCCCTTAAGGTTGTTTTGTCAGACGGTTCAAAAAGCATAGAAATATTTAACGAAGAAACAAAAACCAGGGTTGAATAAATGATAATTACAAGAACATCCACAAGACTAATTATTTCAGTTTTCATTTTTATTTTTGCATTTTCCTCATGTGCATCAAAAAAAAGTGAAGTCAGCAAAGATACTTTTTTTAAAGAATGGAAAGCAAAGGCTGAAAGTTCAAGGGGATACTCTCCGGCCCTTATTTCAAGCGATGAAATTAAAGAAAATACTGTAAAGGAAAAACCTGAAAAAAAAGAATTTTCTCAGGTAAAGCCTCAGTTTGTCCCCGGAGGAATTGATAAGGATGCGCTTGCAGGAATGGAGGATCTTCCCGATACCCCAATCACTATCAAAATGAGAAATGTGGATGTATCAACTCTTTTAAGGGCTCTTTCAAAAGGTGCGGGAAAAAATATAATTTTAAGTGAAAATATTACAGGAAAAGCAGACATACATGCTGAAAACACCCCCTGGAAAGAAATTTTTGCAAGTATTTTAAGAAG
The DNA here is from genome assembly GCA_050253255.1 of Desulfobacteraceae bacterium. Lineage (GTDB taxonomy): Bacteria > Desulfobacterota > Desulfobacteria > Desulfobacterales > JACKCP01 > JACKCP01. The sequence continues at coordinate 6,752 of JBFWJK010000066.1, forward strand.
CCACGGCCTTACGTACAATATTATCGGAAACACCATAAGAATAAAAACCCTTGAAGATATGAAAAGGGATTTTGAAATAGAAAATCAGTTCATTGACCAGAAAATCAAAAGGGAAAGCCTTCAACAGCAGGAAATAATAACAAAAGTATTTTTCCTCAAATATTCTGATGCGGAAAGTGCGGCTGAACTTATAAAGCCTTTTATAAGTAAGAACAATGCCCAGCCTGATGCAAAACAGAAAAGTGTCGCTGTTGACAAAAAAAACAATGCTGTCATTGTCCATGCCTCTGCAGAAGACATAGCCCAGTGCGAAGCACTGCTTTCCAAAACAGACAAGCCGGTAAAACAGATACTGATTGAAGCCCAGATTGTTGAAACATCCAAGGAAACGGCAAGAGCCCTTGGAATGCAGTGGGGAGGAGTTCAAAAGGCAAATTCAAATCATTATGTCACAGGAGGAACTGTAAACCCTTCAGCACCGCTTTTTGATTCAGACGGAAACCCGTCTCCTGTAAACCCCGAAGGAGGCTGGGCCTCAAATTTCGGAGTTGATGTTGCGACACAGGGTTTTTCACTTGGATATATTTACGAAGATCTGGGACAAAGCCTTATTTCAGCCCAGCTTACTGCCCTTGAAAATGAAGGCAGACTGAATATTCTTTCAAGGCCTTCCATTTCAACTCTCGACAATTCAATAGCAATCATAGAAAGCGGAAGAGATGTTCCATACCAGTCGGTCGAAGAAGGTGAAGTGAATATCGAATGGAAAAAAGCAGTTTTAAAACTTGAAGTCATCCCTCATATAATTGACGATAAAACATTGAGGGTCAAAATAAAAACCAACAAGGACGAGCTTGACTGGACCAATGCCTCCATTTCACAGGGAAACCCTACCGTAATCACCAAAAAAGCTGAAACAGATATGATTCTTTTTGACGGTGAAACAACCGTAATAGGCGGACTCAACAAGGAAACCGAAAACAGGAAGGAATACGGAGTACCTTTCTTAAAGGACATTCCAGTACTTGGCTATCTTTTTAAAGGCTCTGACAAAAGTAATGATTATGAAGAAATACTGATTTTTATTACTCCCCATATCCTGAAAACCCATAATCAGGCATCAGCAATTTCAGATTAGGTAAAGGCATAAAAATGGCTGCAATGCAAAGAACAAGAAAAAGACTTGGAGAAATGCTTGTTGACTCCGGGTATCTTACAGAAGAAACACTTTTAAAATATATAAGCGCACAGAAAAAATCAGGACTCAAACTCGGACAGTTTCTCATAAGAGAAGGAATTGTAAGCGAGGCCATGATTGTCGATCTGATATCAAAACAGGCTGGAGTTAAAAAGTACAAGTCTTCTGATTATCCGGTAAGTTCTGATCTTTCTTCAATTCTTGATAAAAATTCAGCCAGGAAATACATAGCTGTCCCCCTGAAAAAGAACCTTAACCTTCTTCAGGTTGCTATGACAGACCCTCTTGATATAAGAGCTGTAGATTCAATTGAAGTTGAAACAGACATGGAAATTGAACCTGTTATCTGTACAGAACAGGAATTCAATCACCTTTTCAGCATAATCTACGGCTCGGATATTGAAGAGGAACTGATTGAGGAAGGCAGATCAGCAGCCCAAGAAATGGATTATGAGCACGACAGTGAAGCCAGTTATTCGGAAGACACTGAAATTTCCTCTCTTCAGCATATGGCAGAAGAGGCGCCTGTAATAAGACTTGTCAATGCTCTTTTGTCACAGGCCATCAAACAGGGTGCAAGTGATGTGCATATCAGCCCTGAAAAAACCTATATTCAGGTTAGGTTCAGAATAGACGGCAGACTTCAGGAAGTTCCGGGCCCGCCAAGGGCAATGTTTCTTTCTATTGTTTCACGTCTTAAGATTCTTGCAAATCTTGACATTTCAGTTTCAAGAATCCCACAGGACGGAAGGTTTTCAGTTAAAATCGACAACAGAGAAATAAATATCAGGGTATCAACCATTCCGACAATTTACGGAGAAAACCTTGTAATGAGGCTCCTGGACACTTCGTCAGGCATTTACACCCTGGATAAAATGGGTCTTTATGAAAAGGATCAGGAAAAACTTTTAAGGGCAGTAAAAAAACCCTATGGAATGATTCTTGCCACAGGTCCCACAGGAAGCGGAAAAAGCACCACACTCTTTGCTCTTTTAAATGAAATAAACAAACCTGACATAAACATCATCACACTTGAAGATCCAGTTGAATACAGAATGGAAAGAATAAGACAGGCCCAGCTTAACAGAAAAGCCGGAATGACCTTTGCGAGCGGCCTTAAGTCAATTCTGCGCCAGGATCCGGATGTAATTATGGTAGGAGAAATAAGAGACAGTGAAACAGCTGGAGTTGCAACACAGGCAGCTCTTACAGGCCATCTTGTTTTTTCCACTGTTCACACAAACGATTCTGCAGGAGCAATAACAAGATTTATTGACATGGGAATAGAGCCATTTCTTGTTTCGTCAGTAATGGTTGTATCCATTGCACAAAGACTAATAAGAAAGGTATGCCCCTATTGTGCAGAACCGCACACTCCGCACGACAGAGCTCTGAAATTTATGGGCCTTGAACAGCCGGGTTCCTATGAATTCAAAAAAGGCAAAGGATGCAGCTACTGCTTCAATACAGGTTACAAGGGAAGAATCGGTATTTATGAGATCCTTGAAATCGATGATGAAATTCAGGAAATGATTCTGGAAAGAAAATCTGCAAGACAGATATCAAACCATGCTGTTGAAGCAGGCAAATTAAGAACTTTAAAGCATGACGCAGCTCAAAAAGCGGCACTTGGGCTTACTACAATTGAAGAAGCCGCATCCGGAGTAATGAGCTGATATGGCCAGATATTCTTACAAGGGACTTACTGAAAACGGGAATCTTATCACAGGAGAAGTGGAGGCTGATTCATTAGAAAAAGCAAGAGAGTCTGTTTCTAAAAAAGGGTATATTCCTGTTGAAGTCAAAAAAGGCGGACTCGGCAAAAAGGAAAGCTTTTCAGACAAAATCAATCTCTTTTTAACTCCTGTAAAATCAAGAGACCTGATTTTATTTACAAAACAGCTGAAAACCATGCTTTCTGCAGGGGTGCCTATTGTTCAGATCTTTGAAACTCTTGAAAACCAGACAGAAAATCCGAAGCTAAAAAAAGCGGTCATTACCATGGGAAGTGATTTAAAGGAAGGAACAAGTCTTTACAAAGCCTTTAAAAAGCACGACCATATTTTTTCAGAGCTTTACTGCAGCATGCTTAAAGCAGGAGAATCTTCGGGCTCGCTTGTGGATATTCTTCAAAGACTGATTTACATAATTGAGCATGAGGAAAAGGTAAAATCTGACGTAAAATCTGCAATGACCTATCCTGTAATTGTTCTTAGCTTTCTTGGAGTTGCTTTTTTTGTACTTCTTATGTTTGTTATTCCAAAATTTGTAACAATTTTTGAAAGAGCAGGAATAGATATTCCTCTTCCAACAAAAATCTGTCTTGTTCTCTACAATTTTATTTCATCTTTCTGGCCTTATATTGTTGTCTTTGGTGCTTTTTTTATTTTCTTCATGATAAAATTTTTAAAAACACCAAAAGGCCGTCTTATAAAAGACAGCTTTCTTTTAAAAATTCCGGTAATTGGTGAGCTTGTAAAAAAAGCATCCATGTCAAGATTTGCAAGCATATTTTCCATTCTCCAGATCAGCGGAGTTCCTGTTCTTGAAGCAATTGACATTTTAAGTGATACAATTGGAAATGCTGCAATTACCAGGCAGTTCAACAAAATCGGGGAAGAGCTTAAAAAAGGGAGGGGAATTTCAAAACCTCTTAAAAATGCAAAATACTTTCCTCCAATGGTCATAAACATGATTTCAATTGGAGAAGAGTCAGGCGAGCTTGATAAAATGCTTGCTGAAATTTCAAGTCATTATGATTCGGAAGTTGAATACACAACAAAACAGCTTTCAGATGCTCTGGGCCCATTTCTTACACTTGCGCTTGCAGGAGTTGTCGGTTTTTTTGCTCTGGCGATTTTTCTTCCTATGTGGGATCTTACAAAAATGGTCAAATAGATGAAGTCTTATATAAATCTAAAAATAAATATAAACCTTTATTTTCTGATACCTCTGGTATCAGGACTTTTTGGTTTTTTAAGCGTTGTTTCAGGATCTTTTTTTTCGAATAATTCATTTTACCTTTATCTTACAGGCATTATCTGCGGATTTTGTTCAGGCCTTTTCACCTTTTATGTTTTAAAACTTTTCCTCGAGCCTGCAGAAAAGCTGGCTGAAAAAATTAAAAAAAAAGAAGCTGTCAAAAACATCAGGCCTGAAAAAAGTTATGAAAAAGATCAGCTTGGAGAAATAAAAAAAGCTTTTTTTTATCTTGAAAACATTCTTGAAGCAGATGAAAAAAACAAATATTTTCCAGACATAATTACAAACTCAAATATTATGAAATCCGAACTTAAAAAAGCACTTCAGGCTGCTCCTGCAGATGTTTCTGTATTTATTACAGGCGAAAGCGGAACAGGAAAAGAACTTGTATGTGATGCAATTGTTTCAAACAGCAAAAGAAAAAATCTTCCGTTTGTAAAAATCAATTGCTCTGCAATTCCCCAAAACCTTGTTGAATCAGAACTTTTCGGATACTCAAAAGGCGCTTTTACAGGCGCAGATTCAAATAAAAAAGGAAAATTTCTTCTTGCAGACAATGGAACAATTTTCCTCGATGAAATAGGAGATATGCCCCTTGATGTTCAGGCAAAACTTTTAAGGGTTTTAGAAAACAGTGAAATAAGTCCCCTTGGTTCAGAAAAAACAATAAAAATCAATGTAAGGGTAATTGCAGCTGCAAATAAAGCCCCTGAAACTCTCATTAAAGAAAAAAAACTGAGAGAAGATCTTTTTTACAGGCTTTCTGTAATTATGATAAATCTTCCGCCGTTAAGACAGAGAAAAGAAGATATTGAAGCCCTGAGCTTTCATTTCCTCAAAAAATTCACAGACTCAGGTTCAATTTCAAAATCAGCTTTGGAACTGCTTAAAAATTACGACTGGCCCGGAAACATAAGAGAACTCAAAAACATTATCGAAAGAGCCGGGATTTATTCAGGAAAAAATGAAATAAAACCTGAAAACCTTCCTCCTGAAATTGCAGGGTTAAACCAAATCGGCCTTGGTAAAAATCTTAAATCAGACACATTTGATTCTAAATCAGGAAAATCCAAAAACCTTGATGAAACAATATCTGAAATTGAGATTTCAATTATTGAAAAAGCACTTGAAAACAATCTTGGAATTCAGTCAAAGGCAGCCTTAGAACTTGGAATTACCCAGCGAAGCCTTTGGAACAGAATTAAAAAATATTCAATTGATGTTTCAAAATACAAAAATTAAGGCTCAACAAATCTTGATGATTTATCTACATTTTTTGTAGATGATTTTGCAATCTTCTATTTTAAAAGGGTTTCGAAGCTTCCGCCATAGCTGAAAAGTAAATTTTTAAAAATTTGGCATACAAAATGCTTTATATTAAAATGTAATTTAAAAAAATAAATTTTAATCATTATTTTCATTCAGGAGGATTGTATGGAAAACAGAAGAAATTTCCTTAAAAACCAGCAGGGTTTTACCCTTGTTGAAATTATCGCAGTACTTGTAATTCTTGGTATTCTTGCGGCTGTTGCTGTGCCTAAGTTTATTGATATGCAGGATGAAGCAAAGGAAAAGGCTTTACAGGGAGCAATTGCAGCTGCAACTTCAAATGCGAGCCTGTCTTATTCAAAATTTTTGCTTACAAACAGTTCAAAGCCAACAGATATTACTGGCAATGCCTGGATAGGAACTGGAACAGCAACAAAAATTCCAATTGAAACAGATCTTGGTGATTTTACAGCAACATATGTATATGATACAACAGGAGGAGATGTAACAATAACTGTAACTGCAAAAGATGAACTTGGATGGGACATACCTTCAGATAAAAATACAAAAACAATTAATTTTGATCCTGCATCATCCTAAAGCTTTTCAAGATGATGCCCGGTTTTTTTAACAGGGCATCATTTATTATAAATAAAACAATTTTATATCAAAAAACCCAATTCAAAATTGAATCTGAAAAAAAGATAAAATTCAAACATATTTAACTTAATGAAAAAAATTTATCCATTTGAAGCAGTCACAATTGCAGTAATTTTAATCTGCATATTAGCCGGCCTTATATTTAAAATACCTATAATTCCAATAAGACCCTGGATTGCAGAACACTTTATAAATTATCTTGGTAAAATTTTTATATTTTTAACAATCATTCTTATTTTAAAAATTTTAATCTTAAAAAATTCAAATAGAATAAATTATGAGTCAAACCTGACTTCAAAAAAAATAATCCTGGAAAATATTTTTTTGATTCTAAGATTTTTAATCTGTCTTGAGCTTGTTTTCACATGCTACACCACCATAAAGCAGGCAATACCTTTTTTAAATCCGGATTTATTCGATAATGAGCTGCTAAAAATTGATCAATTTCTCCATTTTGGATTTTCACCATCTGCTTTTATTTCTGAGAATGCACATTTCAAACAATTTAACAAATTACTCGATAAATTTTATCTATTCTGGTTTTCTGCAAAAATTTTATTGTTGAGCTATTTTTTAATTCATCTCTCAAAAACAAAAAAACATATTTTTCTGTCAAGCTATTTAATTATCTGGATTATCGGAGTATTTACAGGAGCAATTTTTCCCTCTTTAGGGCCTTTTGCCTTAAAACTTACAAATCTTCCTGCTCTGGGAATGGACTTCTCGTTTGCAACTCAGAATATTCTGTCAAATATTTATAATGCCAAACTTCCAATTACTTCTTCAGGCAACGGAAATATGTTTTTTGGCTATGGACTGATGGCTTTCCCAAGTCTCCATGTAACTGCATGTATTTTGTATTTTTACTTTATGAAAGATGAAAATGAAATTTTAAAATACTTATCTTTAATTTTTTTAATAGTTATTTTTTTAGGGTCGGTCTACAGCGGGTGGCATTATGCTGTAGACGGATATTTTGGAATAATCATTGTTTTTATTTCTGTAAAAATTTCAAAAACATTGGTTTACACAAAAAAATTCAAAGTTTAAAGTATCATTTTTTATCCTCTGAGTTAAAAGAGGCAACAATATCTTCAAAAGAAGCATCTTCATAAATCTGATAAGCTCCTGAATCTTCATTGGCAGATTTTTTCAGTTCAGCCTTTTCATCTCTTTTTTCCAGAGATTTTTCTTCAGAAAAGCCGGGATGCTTTTCTTCAAAAAACATTTTTTCAAACCCCTCTCCTGAATCAATAACAGGTGATCTGTATTCCTTTTCATGAGTGTCTTCCTTTGAAGGCTTGAATATATTCCCAGGCGGATTAAAAACCGGTTTTTTATTCAGAAAATCAAGCACATACCTTTCCTGGGTAAACATGCCTTCACTTGCAGAGGTCTGAAGTATTCCCTCGATCTGGGAAAATCTGTTGTCTCTTATGACTCCTTTTACAGCCCTGGTTCCTTTTAAAATTGAAAGAACAGGCACCCTGAAACCGGCTTTTTTATTGAATTCAAGCTTTTGAACAGCAAGAAGGCATAAGACCGAAGAAAGCTGAGTCCTTACAATTTCCTGTGATTCGGGAGCAAAAGAATTGCAGATTCTGTAAAGGGCATCTTCAGAATTGGTTGCATGAAGTGAGGCAATAACAAGATGGCCTGATTCTGCGGCATTTAATGTAAGCCTTATTGTTTCGGGCTCTCTGAGCTCACCAACCATAATTACATCAGGATCTTCCCTCAATACATCCAGAAGTCCCTGCTCAAAGGAGTTTATGTGAGCTCCAAGCTCCCTTTGCTCAAAAAAGGATTTTTTTGAAGAAAACCTGTATTCAACAGGGTCTTCAAGAGTTACCACATGCGATCTTCTGTTCTGATTGATATAGTTCAGCATTGCAGCCATTGTCGTTGTTTTACCGCTCCCTGTTGCACCGCAGATCAGCACAAGACCTGAAGTTCTTAGACAGAACTCCCGCAAGGAAGGATGGAGGTTGAGTCCTTCAAAATCGGGAATAGTACCCGGAAGAAGACGCATTGCAATGCTGAGCCCTCTTGTTGTATTGAAAATATTGATTCTTACTCTTATGTGAAAAAAACTTTTTGCAAGATCGACTGAAAATCTGGTTTTTAAAATTCTGAGTTCACCCGGGGCTAATATTTTCTTTACAAGTTCATCTGTTTCTTCATGACTGAAATTGTGTTCCTCGCTGAAATGAATTTCACCGTTTTTTCTGAAAACGACTTTATGGCCTCCGGTAATATGTATATCTGAATAACCTTCCTTGATTCCGCTCAATATTATTTTTTTAAATTTTTCCTGCATAAAAAAAATTCCGTTTCAAAATTTCTGTTTAAGGGTATATATACAATAAAATTAACTTTTATATTAAAAACCCGGCTTATTCAAATGTATCCTCTGATTAAAATCAATTATATTCCAGTTTATTACCTTATGATGCTTTCAGGAATAATTGCCGGATATTTTGCCTTTATCCTGAATGAAGAAGAGTTTTTCACTGAAAAAGGTTTTTTTAAAAAGCTCAGAACAGTAATAAAACTGAGTATTTGCTATTTAATAATTGCAGCTCTGTGCATTCAGGGTGCAAACTATTTCCATTATTTTTTTGATAATATTCCGCCTCAGATTAAAGACAGTCTCACCATTCAAAAAATCCTATTTACCCATCCGTTTAAAACTACAAAGGTTTTATACGGAGCAGTATTTTTTTATCCCGTGGGGATTTATATTTCATCTCTGATTTTAAAAAAGAAATTTGCAGATTTATTAAACCAAAAAACCTTTATTCTGTTTATAGTTCTTTTTTTTGCCAGACTTGGATGTTTTCTCAACGGATGCTGTTTTGGAATTGTTTCAAAAACATTTGGAATCTCTTTTCCAACAAGTTCTGCCGCATCCTATGAACACTGGAAAAGAGGCCTGACCCAGGGATTTGTTCCCCCACCTTCTCTGCCCGTTATTCCAACCCAGCTTATTTCTGCATTTTTTCTTTTTCTTATGGCTGTTTTTGCCTATATTCATTTTTCAAAGAAAAAAAAACATACATTTGTAAAATTTGTTTTTCTTTATGCTTTGTTCAGATTTTCAATCGAGTTTATCA
>JBFWJK010000067.1:0-15842 GCA_050253255.1 Desulfobacteraceae bacterium
TTTTTCATAATATATTCCTGAAACTAATTAATTTTATGTTTATTAAATAATAAAAACCGATTCAGTCCTTATTGAAACGGTTTTTTTTAACATTATATATTATGTTTTGCAAACTGTATAAAATCTGGATTCAGGTAAAAATCACCTGGACGATGTTTCCTTGAGCCTTTGAATCTGCTTATTGTAAAATGAAATAACCTCGCGCCTGTTCAGCATTCCAAGCAGAATACATCTGTCGTTTGAATCAACGACAGGGAGACTGTCTATATTTTTTTCAGTAAGTTTCTGAAGTACTGTATTTAAATCTTCATCAGGATTTGTAACAACTATATCTGTAGTTGCAATGTCCTTTACAACAACAAGACATTCAATTTCAGGTGAAAAAAGAACGCTTCTGAAATCAGTGCTTGAAAAAATTCCGGTAAGCCTCTCACTGTCATCCATTACAGGGAAATAATGCTGTCTTGTTCCGGCAAAAAAATGTTTGAAATCACAGAAATTCATATTTTCATGGACATGTTCCACCTGTTTAACAAGGTGCATGAGGTTTTTTACTTTTATGCTCTGCAGAACATCAACCATAAATTCACCCTGATGTGCTGGAGAATCAACTCTCCTTTTAACCTGTTTGCTGTATATCGTAATATTGCCTGAAAATACATGGCATAAAGCGCATACAAGAAGACTTGGGAGCAGGAGGTGATAGGAATTGGTCATTTCAGAAACAAAAATTATTGTTGAAATCGGAGTATTGGAAACTGCGGTAAAAAAACCTGCCATTCCTACAATTACAAAGGCTCCGGGGGTAACAGCAACAGCAGGAAAAAGATTGTTGAAAAAAAGTCCGACTGCTCCTCCAAGCGCACCGCCTATTACAACTGAAGGGCCGAATACACCGCCTGACCCTCCTGAACCGATGGTAAAGGCAGTTGTAAAAATTTTTCCAACAGCAAGAACAAGAAGAAAGACTATTGTTCTTTCAAGATAAATTGCTTCCTGGACATATCCGTATCCAAAAGCAAGTGTAAACGGGAAAAAAAATCCTATTATCCCGGTTGCCATACCTCCAATGGCAGGCTTGAAATGAGGTCTGATTTTAAGTTTTTTGAAAAAAGCGGTTACTCTGTAAAAAACTTCTGTATAAATTTTTGCAAATAAAACAAGTACAAAAGCCAGAGCAGAGTAAAAAATAAGAGACAAAGGGTTTGTAAACTGAAATCCGGGGGAATGAAACAGTGAACCCCAACCGAAAATAAGACAGAAAATACAGTATCCGATTACTGAAGCAATCCCGGCGGGGATTATCACTTCAGATTCAAATTCAGGGTCTTTATATAAAACTTCAGCGGCAAAAAGTGCTCCGGCAAGAGGAGCCCTGAATATTGCGCCTACTCCTGCTCCGATTCCTGCTGCCATCATTATTCTTCTTTCCCTTTCAGTCAGCTTGAATCTGGTGGCAAGGAAAGAGCCGAATCCCGCACCTATCTGTGCAATCGGGCCTTCTCTTCCTCCTGAACCCCCTGATGTAAGGGTTATGGTCGACGCAATAGTCTTTACTATGGGAACTCTTCCTCTGATGTATCCGCCTTTGTTGTGATATGCATCTATTGCTGAGTCGGTTCCGTGCCCTTCTGCTTCAGGAGCAAATCTATAGACTATAAATCCGCTTAAAAGCCCGCCGGCTGCAGGAAGAAAAAGAAGAATCCACTTGTTGAAAGGATTTCCTGTTGATTCAAAATGTGAGTATTCGCCTTTGGGAAGCGGTGGATTGTATCCTGCAAGATAATCCATAAAAAAATGTGAACCAAGTCCGCACATATATTCAAAAATAACTGCTCCGAATCCGGACACAATCCCTATTATGAAAAATCCTAAAAGCCATTTTCCTGTATAGGCAAAGTCAGTATAATTTTTTTTTGCAGAACTTAATTTTTTTAAAAAATATTTAATTTTATCCATTTTTCAGTCTGAATCGAAGTTTTTTAGCGATTAATATCAATATTTTCCCTCAGCCAGGGTTCAACAACTATAATATAAAGATTTTTTAATATAAATGATAAATTTGAAATTTCACAATGGCGGGTATAAAACTTTATTGCTATTATTCTTCAGGTATCAGTACTATTTCTGTATGGTTACTTAAAACAGGCGACTGGAGAATATCATGCGTGTAATGATTATTTCTGCAAATACAGAAGTCATAAATATGCCAACTCCGGCAGCGGGAGCTGCAAATATTGCCGCATCTGCAAAAAACGCTGGTCATGAAGTTTTGTTTTCAGATCTCATGGGTGAATCTGACATTGAAAATAAAATAAAAACTTCTGTAGAAAATTTTAACCCGGAACTTATTGGAGTTTCCATAAGAAATATCGATGATCAGAGCAGGAAAAATACTGTTTTTCTGCTTGATAAAGCTTTGCCTGTCATAAAAGCATGCAAAAGATCATCCAAAGCCCCTCTGGTTCTTGGAGGTGCTGGATACAGCATTTTCCCTTCAGCTGTGCTTGATTATCTTGATGCAGATTTTGGTATTCAGGGTGAAGGTGAAACAGCATTTCCTGCACTTATTGAATCTATTAAAAAAGGAAATTCAGGCTTAAATAATATTTCAGGGCTTTATCAGAAAGGCAAAAAAAAGTCATCAAAGCGTTTTTACGAAAAAAATCTTGATAATTTCTGCTTTGCAGGACCTGAATATTTTGATTCATTTCCTGCCGGAAATCCTGATATTTATATCCCCTTTCAGACAAGAAGAGGCTGTCCTCTCGGATGTTCATACTGTTCAACATCTGTAATAGAGGGGCGCAGCATCAGATACCGGTCTGTCAGCTCTGCCGTAAGTTCACTTAAAGAATGGATTGACAGCGGATTTAAACATTTCTTTTTTGTTGATAATACTTTTAACCTTCCTTTAAGCTATGCCAAAAATCTATGCAGAAATTTTATAAATGAAAAGCTTGATTTCACCTGGAGAGCGATAGTTTATCCCGGAAAAGTCGATTCTGAACTGGCTGAATTAATGGCAAAATCCGGATGCACTGATGTAAGTCTCGGGTTTGAAAGCGGATGCAGAAAAACTCTTCAGGCTTACAACAAACATTTTTCACCCGGAGATATTTTAAAATCGGTAAATATTTTTAAAAAGACAGGAATAAAAACAATGGGTTTTTTAATGCTGGGAGGGCCGGGGGAAACTGAAAATACTGTAATGGAGAGTCTTGAGTTTGCAGACAGTCTTAGTATTGATTCAATGCAGATAACATCAGGTGTACGAATTTATCCATATACAGAACTTGCCCGTACAGCTTTAAAAGAAGGTTTGATAAGCCCTGATGACAATCTTTTATATCCAAAGTTTTATATGGTTAAAGAACTTGAAAACCTGCTCGATGAAATTCTGCCCAGGTGGTGCCGGAGCCGTTCGAACTGGGATATGTAAGTGTATGACTTTTTGATTCGTTGTTTTTTAAGTTTTAGGTGGTCAAGTGTAATTTGCCAGGATTTACAGGCAGATTTTTAAAGGTTCAGCATAATTTTATTAACCTATATCAGGAGATAAATCATGTATGATATTGAAAAAGAAAGTGTCGAAAGCAGGGAAGTTACGGTTGTGGATGTAAAAATGCCATTTATTTCAATGGTGGTTTTTATGGTTAAGCTTGCTCTTGCTTCTGTTCCTGCATTAATAATTGTTACATTTATTTTTATGGTTCTAGGAAGTTTGTTCGGCGGTTTTTTTAATCACCGTATGGGAATGTTTTACTGATTTTAAATAATAATTGACTGTACCAATTACTTTTTGTAATCAAATTAATGGTCGGACAAATGTAAGGAGGGTGCCTTCTGCCATGCCACTTTGTCTGAATCTGTTTCAGGCACCTGAGCAGATCATTCGGCCATTCATAAATTACCCAATTCATAGAAATGTTTATTAAAATGAAAAAAATGATTTTATGACTGAGGTACTCTAAGGTTTTGGGGCATATTTTTTGTTTTAAAAAGAAATATTTCAGTTATCTTGGCCGGTACTTCTAAATATAAACGGGCTGTAGTACGGTTTAAAATTATTGTTAAACTTTTGGCAGGATCAGCTGAGATCCTGCCGGTTAAACTGTTATTGTTTCCTTCCTGATGATCTGATCCAGCCTGAAAGGGTTAAAATACCTATTCCTAAAAGAATCAGAGATGATGGTTCAGGAATAGGGTTTATATCTTCTGTAGATCCGAATGTACCCTGGAAATTATCAATAATATATCTGCCATAGTCAGATGTGAAATTAAAAATTCCATAGGAAGCAATTCCTGAGAAATTCATGCTCAGAAAACCTTCAGGGAAGCTGCTGTCAATTCCTGAAGAAAGCTCTGTATAATATCCTGTAACAGACATATTACCCAGATTTACGTTGCCGCTGTTGTAAAGACTGAAGCTTGCAAAGTCGTCTTCGGTATAACTGTCTAATGCAAAACCAAAGCTGATGTTAGTAACAGCGCCGTTTAAAAAATCGACTCGAAGATCCTGATTGAGTTCCGAACTTCCTTCAAGTCCGGGCTCGTTGATGAAATTCATGTATTGACCGGGACCTACAGTATTGAAACCTGCCGGGTCTGTTGTGGAAAAAATAACATCATTTATTCCGTCTCCGTCTCCGTCAAAAGAATAGGATGTTTCACCAGTAATGACATCATCAAAGGTAATTATTGCAGCCTGAGGGACTGAATAAAATAAAAGTGATAAAAATAAAACTGATAAAAATGTTAAAATTTTCTTTTTCATTTTTATTCTCCTTGTTTTGGATTGTTTTTACAGCGTTACAAATAAAAATATATTTATTTTTTACTGAAAAACCGAAATAAAAATAAAAAGAGAAAGAAGATAAGATTTTGAAATTTAAGAAGTTTGTATTTATAATAGTATATGCTTTTATTTCTTTTAGTCAACGGATTATATTGTCCTGAGTAAAAGAAAAATAAAATATATATTTCTTCCATATTTATGAAAACAGATCATATTTTACTGGATTTAAAAAAATCTTTAAGGCCCTGAAAATATAAATTTTCAGGGGAAACTCCTTTGGTCAGCAAAAAAGAATGCCTGTGTTATCTGAGCGGTATTTATTAATTGACCGGTGCTGTTCAGAGCGGGCAAATTCCTATAAAAAATTGCAGCAGGATATAGAAAAAAACATATTAAATTACAAAAATCCTGATTTTAAAACGCAATGTCTTTAATCTTCAATTGAATCAGCATAAAGCTCAATAACATGGCAAACTCTGATACCGCCGCCGGACTGTGAAAGCAAATCGTTTATCTGCATCATACATGCCGGGCAGGATGTAGCCGCAATATCTGCACCTGAAAAACGAATATTCTTTTCTTTTCGTTCTCCTATTTTTTTTGAAATATCATAATGATAAAGATTGAAAGTTCCTCCGCAACCGCAGCATCTGTTTGCTTCATTCATCTCTTTTAATTCCGCGGAAGAAGCTGAAATAAGTTTTCTTGGCTGGGCAGTAATTCCAAGAGATTTATCAAGATGACAAGGGTCATGATAAGTAACTGTTTTTTTTATTCCGGGTTTTTCTTTGATTTCAATTCCGACTTTATCAACAAGAAATTCGCTTATATCCATTGTTATTGAAGCAATACTCCTGACTTTTTCATAAAGAGCTTTATCATCATTTTTCAGCATTTTAAGCCATGTTTTTTTTATAACTGAAGTACATGTGGCGCAGGGGGTTATAAGATAATCAAAATCTTTTTTTTCAAAAGCATCAATATTCATCCTTATAAGATCTTTAAATGTATCAATATCTCCTGAAGCAAGAGCAGGTATGCCGCAGCACCCCTGTCCGTCAGGAATGAATATTCCTGTTCCATGGTGCTTTAAAACCTTTATGGCAGCATGGCCAATATTTGGATATAGTTTGTCTGCAAGACATCCTGTAAAAAATGCTGCCTTAAGACCTGAACTTCCTCTTTCTGTATCAAGAAAAGGGTAGTCTTTTCTGAAAGGTCTTTTATTAAGAAGAGTTAAATGCCTTTTGCCTATTAATGGAGAAAGAATACCGCAGCTCGCAGTATGCGCGCTTTGGTCTTCTATATGTGTCACAGCTCCCTGAAATTTTGCACTCATTTCTGTTAAAAGATTAAACAGTCTCGGATGTTTGAGAAGGCCTCTGAAAACAAGCTTTTTACCGGGAGAAAGCCCTTTGTAGGAAGTTATGATGACCCTGGCCTTCATGAATATGTCCATTATTTTAACGCCGCTGGGGCAGTTAGCTTCACATGAGCCGCACAGAAGACATCTGTTAAGTTTTGAACTTACCTGAGCAGGATCTTTTATCATTTCACGACCCAGATGTTCAAGCAGAGTAATTTTCCCTCTTGTAACATCTGCTTCAAGCATAGTTTCAGAAAACACCGGGCAGACAGCCTGGCACATTCCGCATTTCATGCATGCCGCCATCTGATCGTCCAGCTCCATGAGCATTGAAGCAAGCCTTTTCAGATCTGTCATTTATAATTCTCCTATGATTTTGCCTGGGTTAAGTATATTTTTGGGATCAACAGATTTTTTCATTTTAAGAGAATATTCAAGAGTTGCCCTTGATGTTTCTTTTTCCATCCATTTAGATTTTGCTTTACCAATTCCATGCTCGCCTGAAAGAGTTCCTTTAAGAGAAAGGGCTTTTTCAAAAATATCATTTACAGCATCTTCAACTCTTTTATATTCTTCCTTATTTCTTCTGTCGCATAAAATAGTAGGGTGAAGATTACCGTCTCCTGCATGACCAAATGTTCCTATAGTAAGGTCATATTTTAATGCAATTTCATTGAGCGAGCTTATCATTTCAGGAATTTTACTTCTGGGTACGGTTGCATCTTCAAGAACAGTTGTAGGTTTTGCTCTGGCAAGGGCCGGGAGGGCATTTCGTCTGGCTGCCCAAAGATTTGCCCTCTCTTCAGAATTTTCAGCAGCTTTTACGGACAAGGCTCCTGCTTTTTTGCATATGGCAACTATTTTTTCAGCATCTTCAGCAACTTCAGCAGGATGACCGTCAACCTCTATCAGAAGAATAGCTTCTGCATCTGTTGGAAGCCCTACTTTTGTATAATCTTCAACATATCGTATGGTAACCTTGTCGAGAAATTCAAGAGTACATGGTACAATTTTAGCTGCAATAACAGCCGCCACAGACTCTGATGCCTTGTCTGCATTGTCAAATACAGCCATCATTGCCTTTTGTGCCTTGGGAGGCGGAATAAGCTTTAGGATTATATTTTTGAATACTCCAAGAGTCCCCTCGGAACCAGCCATTAATCCGCCAAGGTTATATCCTGTAACGCATTTGACTGTTCTTGACCCTGATTTTATAAGTTCTCCTCCTGCATCAAAAAAATCGATGCCCATGATATAATCTTTTGTTACTCCGTATTTGAGCCCGCGAAGTCCTCCTGCATTTTCTGCAACGTTTCCTCCAAGTGTTGAAACAGCCTGACTTCCAGGATCGGGAGGATAGAAAAGGCCTCTTTTTGATACTTCTGCTGCAAAATGAGCTGTAACAACTCCCGGCTCGACAACTGCGTAAAGATCCTGTTCATTAATTTCAATTATTTTGTTAAGACCGTTTGTAAGAAGTACAACTCCGCCTTTATCAGGAATTGTTCCGCCGGAAAGATTTGTTCCTGCACCTCTTACTGTAAGAGGGAGTCCGTTTTCACTGCAGAGTTTTACTATTTCACCGAGCTGATCTGTGTGTGCCGGTTTTACTACCAGAGCAGGAGTCACAGGTTCAAGAACAGCAGAATCGTATGAATAAGAATGAAGGTCTGATTCGGACTGCATCACTCCGTTTTTCCCAACAATTGCCTCAAACTCTTTTATAAGCTTTTTATTTATCATTTAAAGCTCCTTTTTTTGATCCGGTCTTTAACTTAAAGACCGGAGATTTTTTACAACAGCCGGTTTTATAAAACGCTTTTGCAGATTATTCCTTAAAAAAGATGGGGAAGAAATACAAATGAAAGCAGGGCTGTAACTATTCCAACTATCAATCCGTATAAAAGAAAAGGCCACACTGTTTTTCTTAAAATAAGGCCTTCTTTTCCTGAAAGACCAACAACTGCACAGGCCGCTACGATATTGTGGATACATACCATATTTCCCATTGCTCCGCCTGCAGCCTGAGATGCAACAATTATCTGACGGGGAAGCTCAAGTGAAGAAGCTACTCCCCATTGAAATTCGGCAAAAAGAAGGTCTGAAACCGTATTGGACCCGGTAATAAAGGAGCCAAGGCCTCCTACAAAGGCTGCAAACATCGGCCACGATTTACCTGCAAGATTCGAAACAGAATCTGCAAGTGCAAGCGGCATTGAGAGATAGCCGTTTGGATTTAAAACCGCATCGTTTATTCCTGACCCTCTGAAAATAGATACTATAGCAACACTGAAAAAAAGAGCTATGGCAGGATTTTTCATTTTTACAATAGCATCCTTCCATGCAGCTGCTGCCTGTCTTGAAGGAATCTTATGAATAAATACTGTTAAAACAGCAACCAGTGCAAAAGGTATAGAGCCGGGCAGATAGAGGTACTGTATTGATGCATTTACAGATTCAAATCCTAAAATACCTTTAAATGAAAGGGAAATGCCTGCAAGCCAGGATTTAAGTCCAAATTCAGGAATTCGGGTAAGAACAAGTATTATTCCAATAAGAACATAAGGTGTCCATGCTTTAAGCTGACTCATGTTCGCTTTGAACTCTGTTCCTTCTTCAACAGTTACAGTTCCTGTCCACTCGTTTTCCCAGGTTGATTTCGGTCCGAAATCCCAATTTTTCTGCGGAAGGCAGAATCCTTTTTTTGCACCGAAAATAATCACAGCAAGACCTGCAAGACCGCCGAGGAGAGATGGGAATTCCGGTCCTACAAGCCAGGCTGTAAGTAAATAAGGCACTGCAAATGCTGTAGATGAAAAAAGGCTGAATTTCCATGCTCCAAGACCTTCACTCCATTTACGGTTTTCTCCGAAAAAACGGGTCATGAAGCCGAGCATGAAAAGGGGAAGAATATAAATCATTGGCAGGTGCATGAAAGTTGACCATTTGCCTACTACAAAATTGAATTCTTCCATTGACGTAAAATTGATTCCTGGTGCCCCTGATGCTGCGGCAGATGTTACAAGTCCTGTAAGATATTTGAATCCAAGAACTACTGGTGTTCCTACAGCTCCGAAAGTAACTGGAAAAGAGTTGAAAACAAGACACATTACAATGGCTGCAAGAGGAGGAAAGCCAAGACTTAAAAGAATAGGAGCTGCTAATGCGGCAGGTGTTCCAAATCCGGCGGCTCCTTCAAGAAAAGCTGCAAACATATAACCTATGATGATAACCTGGACTCT
Organism: Desulfobacteraceae bacterium; assembly: GCA_050253255.1. GTDB lineage: Bacteria > Desulfobacterota > Desulfobacteria > Desulfobacterales > JACKCP01 > JACKCP01. The sequence goes on from JBFWJK010000067.1 coordinate 9,407, forward strand.
TCTGTCCCGTGAAATCCCCTGAAAACCATGCTGAATGGTTTCCATGGCGCCGCTTTCCTTGAGAGTAAACAAAATAAGAATAGCACCAAAGACAATTATCAGAATACCTACAGCAGTTATCCCTCCCTGAATAGTTAAGGCAGCAACATATGCTGCGGGAAGCTTCCATACAGCCAATCCAAATAAAGCACAGACGAGCCAGGCCAGAGGCATGGCCTTTGTAGCAGGCCAGCGCATTCCCACCATGAGTACAAGGGCCAGAAGAATTGGCGTGAGTGCGATAAGGGCAAGTATGTTAATGGACATTTTTCCTCCTTATGATCTTGATATCTGGTTAGTTTTAAGAGTTGATGTCTTTATAAATATTCCTCCGGAAATTGCTTCCGGAAGAATATATTTATTAAAAATCAGCTAGCAGACCTTGCCCGGATTAAGTATGCATTTAGGGTCAAATGCCGCTTTTATATTTTTCAACAGATTCATTCCCGAAGTACCCTCTGATTCCAGGAGATACGGTTTTTTTGCAAAACCGATTCCGTGTTCTCCGGAAACTTTTCCTCCAAGAACTCTTGCTTTTGAGTAGAGTTCATCAAAAACACTGTTAAGTTTTTCTTTCCAGACATTTTCGGGAAGCTGGTCTTTAAGTATATAAATATGGAGATTTCCGTCTCCTGCATGACCAAAGCTTCTGATGCGTATGTTATATTTTATTTCAAGATTTTGTGAAAATTTTACAAACTCAGCTACTTTGTTGCGCGGAACAACAACATCACATTCATCCATTTCTGTTGTGGAAGCTTTGATTGCTTCAAGAAATGCACCTCTTGCAGACCAGATTGATTCTTCGCGTTCTTCTGTATTTGATATTAAAACATCTATTGCACCGGAATCAAGACAGATGTTTGCTGCTTCATCATAAATATTTTCAATTTCTTCCTTGGAATTGCCGTCAAATTTAAGCAAAAGGTAGGCATCTGCTGAATTATCAGGGAATGTTTTTCCAAGAAACTGTTCTGCAGCTAAGATTACATCTCTTACCATGTACTCGACTGCTGTGGGAGTCATTTTTGATTTTATAATTTTTGGAACAGTGTCAATTGCCATTTCAAGTGAAGGAAAAGGAACAAGCAGGCTGATTGCCTTTTTGGGAAGAGGGAGAAGCTTAAGCACTGCTTTAGTGACAATACCAAGGGTTCCTTCAGCTCCTACAATAAGATCCTTGATGGAGTATCCTGAACTGTTTTTAACAACTTTTCCTCCGAATTCCCGGATCTCGCCGTTTGGAAGGACTACTTCTAGTCCCCGTACATAGTCTCTTGTAACACCGTATTTTACAGCTCTCATGCCTCCTGCATTGGTGCTTATATTTCCGCCTATGGTTGCGCTTTTTTCACCTGGATCAGGAGGATAGAAAAGATTATGCTCTTCAACATATTTTGAAATTTCCATTAAAAGAACGCCGGGTTCAAGGGTTAATGTAAGGTTGTCCTCATCAAGTTCAATAATTTTATTCATTGTTGACAGATTTATCATTATTCCGCCGTGCAAAGCTACAGAGCCGCCAACCAGTCCTGTACCTGAGCCTCTTGGAACTACAGGAATATTATTTTCATAAGCATATTTCATTATTTCTGATACTTCAGAGGTTTTTGATACATTGACAAGAACATCAGGTGCTTTTCGCAAACCTGCAAGTTCATCACGAGAGAAATCATCATTAATCTCATTTCCGGTAAACACATTGCTGTGACCGACTGTTTCTTTCAAGAAGGCAATATCTTTTTGTGAAATCTTATTATACATATGCCATTTCTCCCTTTTCTGATTTCTGTGCAATCATATCACAAAGACGGGGGATAATCTCATAAAGGTCCCCCACAATTCCATAATGAGCTGCGGTTAGAATTGGTGCATTTTCATCTTCATCTATAGCAACAATTGTTGTTGAATTTTTCATTCCTGCAACAAACTGTACCGCACCTGAAACTCCGCAGGTAATGATGAGTTTTGGTTTTACTGTTCTGCCGCTGAGTCCTATCTGAGTATTGGGATCAGCCCATCCTGCTTCAATAAGAGGTCTTGTTACCGCAATTTCTGCATTGAGAATTTCTGCAAGCTTATAAATCAAAGACATGTCAGATTCATTTTTTACACCTCTTCCTGCAACAACAATAGTTTCAGCTTCTTCAATACCTTTTGCTCTTTCCTTTGGCCGGGAGCTTAGAATTTTTATTTTTGAAGCAAGTTTTTCTTTTTCCAGAACAGCAAGTGTGATTTTTCCGGTTGGATATTCAACAGGTTCGGGCTTGTCAAATATTTTATATCTTACTGTAGCGAACTGAGGCCTGTGATTGGGAGTCTGAATATGAGCCATAATATTACCTCCGAATGCAGGACGAATCTGATCCAGATCGCTGTTTTCCTGAATGTCTAAAACAGTGCAGTCAGCAGTAAGCCCGGTTCTTCTTCTTGCAGCGATTCTTGGAGCCAGTGAGCGGCCTGTGGTTGAGCCTCCTACAAGAAAAACGCTTGGTTTTCTTTTTTCAATAAAATCATCAAGTGCTGCTGTATAAGGCTCAATTCTGAAATATTCAAGCTCAGGATCATCATATACAAAAACTTCATCCACACCGTATTTCAAAAGATGATCAGCCTTGTCTTTTATATTGAAACCGGCAAAAACAGCATAAACAGGATGTGAAATTTTTGCTCCCATTTCTTTTGCCTTGCCGATAAGTTCATAGGTTACAGGGTGAATATCACCTTTATTATGATCTACGTAAACGGCTATTCCCTTCCATAAGGACTTATCAATTTCTATTACCTGATCTTTTATGAATTCAAATATTTCCGGGTATTTTTTTGTGCATATTCTGCACATTTTACATCCTGAATTGATAGAAAGCCTGCCCTGATATTCAATCGCATCAAACGGACATACCGATATTATTTCTTCAGGATTTTCTATATCCGTTTTTAAAATCTTTATTTCAGCCATATTTTTTCTCCTTAAATATATTTCAATTCTTCAAGTTTAGCGCACATAATCTCTGCTATTTCAGTGCCGCTGCCTCTGAGAATTTCATGATCTGTATTGGGTTCAGGAGGAAAAATTCTTACAACCTGTGTTGGTGACCCGCTCAAGCCGTAATGGTTTTCATTTTTGTCCTTGTAGTCCTTAAGAGAATATACAGAAATTTCCCTGTCCTTTGTCTGCTGCTTAAGTTTGTAAGAGGGTAGACGAGGCTGGAAAATTCCTTTTTCTACTGTTATGAGACAGGGAAATTTAACCTCTGCAACATCGATTGTATCGGGCATGTCAACTTCAACTACTATGGAATCATCTTTAATTTCTAATATGCTGAGTACGTTTGTTATATGAGCAATATTGAGAAACTCTGCAATTTCCGGCCCGACCTGGGCTGTGTCTCCGTCAGTTGTCATTTTCCCGCAGATTATGATGTCAGGTATTTCAACGCTTTCTATACCCTGAGCCAGTGTGTAGGCTGTTGCGAGTACATCTGAACCTGCAAATTTACGGTCTGAATAGAGTCTTCCATTGTCAATACCCATCATATAAGCTTCACGTATAATTTCTTCTGCCTGAGGCGGACCCATGCTTACAGCAGTAATTTCAGCCCCGGTTTGTTCCTTGATCTTAAGAGCAGTTTCAAGAGCGTAAAGATCATAGGGGTTCATTTTAGAATCTACACCGTCGCGGATCAGGTTTCCGGTTTCCTCATCAATCTCTACATGAGTTGTTCCAGGTACCTGCTTGATGCATACAGTAATTTTCATAGTCCTCCCTCTTTATTAACTTTAGGTTTTCCAGACAGGAGCAATAGTCCTGTTCTCTGTGTTTGCCCTGTTTGTCCCTCTCAACACTGTTCACGTGTAAGGTGCAGTTTTTTAAAGAATTTTTATAAAATTCTTTTTTGTAAATATTGATACTGAATAATGAGAAACAGGTGTTTAGGTCTGATGGTCTGACCAGTTTAACAGAGTTGAAAAAGTTTCATAGAACTTATGCCTGACCAGCAGAATAAACTTCGGGTCTGATGGTCAGACCAATTTTATTACAGGATAAATGATACTCAGATTTTGTCAATGATAATTTTAAAATGTGTCCGTGTCAGCTCTGATGCAAGTTCTGAATCTCCTCTGATAATTGCATCACAGATTCTGCAGTGAATATTTAAAAGTTCTTCACGGTTTTCCTGCCATTGAAAAAGAAAATCTCTGGCTTCCTGTATAAAAGACTCCATAATTACAGAAGCAGCAGTCATGGTAGTTTTAAGCATATAATTACCTGAAATATCAACAATTTTTTTGTGAATTTCCATATCTATACGTGTGCTTTTTTTTTCATCTTTAGAAGCTCTGAGCTGATTTGCAAGGTCTGCAAGAATTACTGCATTTTCAGGAGTAATTCTTTTTGCCGCTATTGCCGCTATTTCAGGTTCAAAAATTTTTCTGTATTCAAGAATATCATGAAAAGAACCTTTGTTGAGTCTGAACATTACAGATAACGGTTCAAAGACCTGCTGGTCAAAAACTGATCTGATGTAATTTCCACCGCCTTGTCTGCTTTCTACAATACCAATAATCTCAAGAGCTCTTAAAGCTTCACGGACAGAAGAGCGGCTTACTTCAAATTTTTCAGACAGTTCACGTTCGGAGGGGAGTTTATCACCTTTTTCGAGACTTCCTTCGAGAAGCATATTCTGAATTCTCTCAGCAACCTGCTGGTATATTTTTTGATGTTTGATAGCTCTAAACATATTTAATACTTTTCAATTGGTTTAAAAATTTAAATTATCACCGGGTAAATATATGTCAATCCTTTTCAAATTTTTATAATCACCTGAGAATAAAAAAGTATTGAACTCAGAATTTTTTGAGCAGAAAATTTTTTTTGAAACTAAAAAAGGCGAAACAGAAAATGCTCCGCCTTTTATAATAATGCTTTGAAAAAATACTACTTCAGAAGATCGTTGATTCCGTCATAAACAGCATCAAAAAGAGGTTCCACATCATCAAGGTTTATGGATGAAAATGCAACTCTTAGGTTGTTTGAATCTATTGAAATAAGACCTACCCCATAGTTATCAAGAAGATGAACTCTCAACTGTTCGGCATCGACATCCTTAAGAAGTCTGATGCACATGAAATAACCTGAATTAAAAGGATATGCCTTGAAATATTTAGAATATTTGTCTCTTGAGACAACTTCTTTTACCTTGTTTGCCCTTTCTTTAAGAACAGTGAATTTTTCGTCTTTCTGAGGCTTATAGGTATTTGCTTCCATTGATTTAAGAATAATTGACTGTCCAAGATGAGAAGCATTTGAAATGTTTCCTCTTATGCAGCCCGCAGTCTTTTTTTCAAGTGCTTCGTAAAAAAGAGGGTTGTCTGATTTAGTTTTTGTGCCGTATGTGATAAATCCGCATCTCAGACCCCAGACAAAGTTTTCCTTTGTTGCACCGTCAAGTTTTACAGCAAGAATTCTTTCATGAATTCCTGCAAGTTTTGCAAAAACAGATTCTTTGCATGTTTCTTCTTCGAAAAACAGACCAAAGTATGCATCATCAGATACTGCCAGAACATTTGTTCCTGAATCTGCAACTTCTTTAAGGGTGTTTACCATGCTTTCAGCTTCTTTTTCTGTCACTGAATATCCTGTTGGGTTGTGGGGAAAATTCATGATTACTATGATTTTATCTTTTCCCTTTGCCTGTGCTTTTACGCACTCATCAAAACCTTTTACATTGAATCCGCCGTTTGAATTAAAAGTTTCATAATGGGCAAATTCAATCCCTTTTCTCAGTTTCATGATAAGGTTGTAGTTTCCCCAGTAAAGATCAGGAAGAACTACGACATCTCCTGCATCAGCCCATACATCTGCAAAAATACTTATGGCGTGTGTGATTCCGTTAGTTACTACAGGAAGAGAAGTGGATTTCCCTTTTAAAGAGGCATTTTTTTCAAACTGCTCTTTTTTCCATGCCTGTCTCAATGCAGGAATACCGAATGAGGGGGCATAAGAAAGTGAGTTTTCCGGAGGAATACCTGGTATCTCTGACATTACAGACTCAAGGAACATGATTCCGCCGTTTTCTTTGGCGATACCGATTGTTGCGTTGATTTTTTTGGCTTTTTCCTTTGCTTCAGCACTCTGGCTTAAAATTCCCTTTGGAAAAAAAAGCTCCTTACCCATTTTTGAAAGCATTTCAAATACATAGTTGTTTTCCTGCTGGATGGAATCGTTCAATTCCTTTGCAATTGGGTTCATTTCAAAACCTTTAAAATAATATTAATATTTTGAATTAATTAAAAAAATGCATGATTATCGGTGTGCTTATTACAAAGCATTTGCAAAAGTGTCAAGTAAGTAGTGAATAACAGTCATAGAAAGATTTTTTATAAATTAATGCGT
>JBFWJK010000068.1:0-15830 GCA_050253255.1 Desulfobacteraceae bacterium
AACCGGGATGAAAATCTTTTATGAGTTTATTCGACAGCCTTGCAAATGTTTTGAGCTTCGTTTTCTTTTATATAGCCTGCTTCTTCAGCTATTTTTACAGTATGACGGCACATTGTAGTGTAAAATGCATCCATTTCAGGGATTGTTTCCAGTATTGCTTTTCTGTGAGATTCTACAGTTCTGCTGTCTCCTCTTGCAACAGGGCCTGTAAGCGCTTTTTTTGTTCCCTTGGAAATTATGTTTTCAAGGGTGCCGTTAATAAGGGGGGTTATTATATGAAGTCCCTTTTCCCTGTCTATCCCGGCTGCTTCAAGAAAAGTGAGGGATATGTCGGTAAGTGTCACAAGATAGTTTGAGGCAATAACAGCTGCTGCATGGTAGAGGGTTTTTCCTTCTGTCTTCAGTGTATAGGGGAGACTGCCCAGAACAATGGCCAGATTTTTTCCTGCATCCACAGCCTCAGTGTCGCCTTCGATTCCCATGATAATTCCTCTGAAGGGATTTTTTGAAGCGGATAATCCGGCAAAGCTCTGGAGAGGGTGGAGTGATGCAGTAAAAGCACCTTTGTCTTTAAGAGATGAAAGTATTGTAGAAGGGAGAGAACCGCTGCAGTGAAAAAAAATTTTGTTTTCAACTTCTGTGCCTGATTTTGATATTGCATCTGCAGTCTTTTGAATAATGTCGTCAGGGGTTGTAATAAAGATAATATCCGAAGCTTGTACAAGTCTGTCCTGATCGGAAAAAATTTTTGCTCCGGTGATTTCTCTTGTTTTTTCTGATGTTTTTTCATCCGAATTGAAAATGCCTGATATTTCGACTTTTTTCTCGATAAGATAGTACAAAAGGTTTTTTCCAAGCCTGCCTGTTCCTATTATCCCAGTTTTTTTATTCATCAGTTCCTCCTCCGGTCAAATCCCGGAATAAAAAAAGGCAGGGAAAACCCTGCCTTTAAAAAATCAAATTAGATTATTTTTTATTTTGTTGCAAATGCAGCTTCAGGCATTGACATAACAGAAGCAGTAGTATTCTTAACTGCGTCCATACGGCCCATTGCAGCAGGAAGAAGCATATCATAGAAGAACTGTGCAGTAGTAACCTGTCCTTCGTAGAAAGGAACGTCTTTTTTCTTAGCTGATTCTAGTTTCTGCTTGGCAACTGCAGCTCTTTCTGCAAGTCCCCATGCCATGCAAAGGTCGCCGCAGATTTCAAGGAAGATGGTAGCTGTACCAAAAGCATCCATGATTTTTTCGCTCATAGCTGTTTTACCCATATGCATTGCACAGTCGCCAACTTTGTTAAGAGCAGCCTGAAGTTTGTCAGCAATATCTGTAAGACCTGCATTTTTAGCCTTTTCGATTGTTGCCATAACTTCGCCCATAAGATCCATCAAAGGCTTGCCTTTTTTCATACCAAGCTTACGGCCAAGAAGGTCCATTGCCTGGATACCGTTTGTACCTTCATAGATACAGGTGATTTTTGCATCTCTGTAGTGCTGTGCCTGAGGATACTCTTCAATAAATCCGTAACCGCCGTAAATCTGAACACCGCTTGAAGCAACTTCAACAGCTTTATCTGTTGAGTATGCTTTTGCAATTGGAGTAAGAAGTTCGATAAGACCCATCCACTTGTCTTTTTCTTCATCTGATTCAGCAAGTGTGGCAAGGTCAAAACATCTTGCAAGGTAGTAGTTAAGGAAACGGCAGCCGTCAACATAAGATTTCATAAGAAGAAGCTGTCTTCTTACGTCAGGGTGCTGGATAATTGGAACTTTTACTGGATCAGGGTTGAAAGCTTCAAGAAGGTTTGGTCCCTGAATTCTTTCTTTTGCGTAGTTAACTGCGTTTGCATAAGAAGCAGACTGGAAGCCAAGTCCCTGAAGAGCAACGCCCTGACGTGCTTCGTTCATCATAAGGAACATATACTTCATGCCTTTGTTTGGCTCACCAATAAGTTCGCCTATGCAATTTCCTTTTGAACCAAAAGCAAGAGAGCATGTTGCGTTTCCGTGGATACCCATTTTTTCTTCAATACCAACAGTTTCAACGTCGTTAGGCTCGCCAAGGGAACCGTCTTCGTTAACTCTGATTTTAGGAACAAGAAATAGAGAAATACCCTTTGTACCTGCAGGTGCGCCTTCAATTCTTGCAAGAACCGGATGAACAATGTTTTCTACAAGGTCAGAGTCACCGCCGGAAATGAATATTTTGTTACCAGAAATTGAGTATGTACCGTCGTCATTTAATTTTGCAACAGTTTCAAGGGCACCAACGTCAGAACCTGCGTTAGCTTCTGTAAGACACATTGTGCCGCCCCATTTACCTGTAAATACATTTTTAAGGTAGGTTGCTTTTTGCTTGTCTGTACCAAATTCCTTGATAATGTTACCAGCACCGTGTGTAAGACCAGGGTACATAAGGAATGCACAGTTAGCTCCTGTGAAAAGCTCGCCGCATGCCATTGCAAGAAGGTGAGGCATTCCCTGTCCGCCCCATTCTTCTTCATCACTCATTGCAAGCCAGCCGCCTTCGATGTATTTTTTGTAAGGCTCTTTGTATGAAGGAGGAACAGATACTTTACCGTTCTCAAGCTTGATGCCGTCTGGATGACCGTTTTCAACGTCAGCCAGTTTGTTTGTTGGAAGAATTTCTTTTACAGCAAGGTTTCTTGCTTCCTTAAGAAGCATTTTTGATGTTTTTTCATTGAAAGCTGCAAATTGTTCGCTTTTTGCAACAGAAGCACCATCAAAAACTTCAAAAAGCAAAAATTCTTGATCTCTTGGATCTGCAAGTTCTAAAGCCATTAATCTCTCCTTAGTTTTAAGTTAATTGACCAATTTATTAAAAAATCAGTTTAAAAGAGGCCTTTGTATAACAAAGGTAACTTTTAAACTTTTTTTAATTTTTCAAAAGTCCGGACGAAAAAATATCGAACCGGTTTTCAAGCTTTTCTCTGAACCTTTCATCATCTTCCCTGTTTACAAGCCATGAGGAAGCAGCTGAAGTTATTATTGAAACAAAAAGTTCACTAAGCTCTCTTGGGCAATAGGATTTAAAATAACCTTTGTCAATCCCATCTTTGAATACATCTGCAAACAGGTTGAATAATCTGTCAAGCAGAATTTTAATTTCACATTTCAAATCTTTTTGAAGCAGCTCCCAGAGCCTTTGTCTTTCCTCAAGATAGATTTTTGTAAAATTTTTATTTTCCAGGCAGAAAAAATAATGTTCGTCCATTCCTTTTTTTAGTCTTTCAAGAGGATGGGCTTTTTTATTTTCAATTGCCTTTTCAATGCTGTTTGTAAGCTGTCTGCCCTTTATTTTCAAAAGCTCAAAATAAATTTTTTCTTTACTTCTGAACAGCCCGTAAATCGTTGCAAGGGGAAGCTCGGCCTGACTGCTTATTTCTGCCATTGTTGCACCATGAAAACCTTTTTTAGCAAAAGAAATCAAAGCGGCTTCGATAATATCGAATTTTCTTCTTTTATTTTCTCTTTGTTTTCTGGTGAGTTTTTCCATATCTTTAATATAAAAGAGCCTGAACCTTAGAAAATAAAAAAGCATTTCAGATCAGAAAAAATGATCCGGCTGCTTTTATTTTTTCTCTTTCTCTTTATCCCCGTCAATTTCCTTTGGGGTTTCTTCCTTGTCATCTGAAGCTTTTTTAAAGTTTTTTATGGCCTTACCGAGTCCGCTTCCGATTTCGGGAAGTTTGCCGGCCCCAAACACGAGAAGAACTATAACAAGAACTATTATAAGTTCAGTAACCCCTATTCCTCCGAACATTTTTCACCCCTGATTTCCGGACAAATTTTGCCGTCATACATTAGTCTTTATTAAAGAATGGTTATTAGCACCACAATTTTTGGGTGTCAATCATTTAAAAGACTGATAAGACATTAGGCAAAAATTGTAAAAAGAAATTTATTTTTGAGGAAACGGAAAGCTTTTTTAATAAAGAATCCTTGACGTTGGCTTTAACCTGATAATATTGTCAGAAAAAGTTTTATCTCAATCTTTTTTGGAGTATTTCAGTTAAAAAAATATTTAAATATAATTGATAATAAATTTTGGAGCAAAAAAATGTCGGATAAGAATTTAAACAGGTTTGAAGGTTCTCAGAAATACGTTCTGGATGAAGAGCTTGCAAGAATAGTCAATATTTCAATCGGTCTTGAAATGCCGCTTCTTCTCAAGGGTGAGCCCGGAACCGGAAAAACAATGCTTGCCCATGCCATAGCTCAGAGCCTTAGAATGCCTCTTTTAATTTTAAACGTAAAATCGAGCATGAAGCTTATTGAAGCTCTTTATCAGTATGATACCCTTACAAGGCTCAATGACAGCCGTTTCGGCGACTCTTCAAGGGATGTGAGCAATATTGAAGACTACATAAAAATGGGTACAATCGGAAAAGCCTTTACAGCAGATGAAAGAACAGTTCTTCTTATCGATGAAATAGACAAGGCAGATACAGATTTTCAGGACGACATGCTTGATGTTCTTGACCAGATGGAATTTGACATAATTGAAATTGATAAAAGAATGAGGGCAAAAAACAGGCCTGTAATAATAATCACTTCCAATGCAAAAAAAGACCTTTCAGATCCTTTTCTTGGAAGGTGCAACTTTCACCATATAGCATTCCCTGACCCAAAAATGATGAGAAAAATTGTGGATGTTCATTTCCCCACCCTTGATTCTGATCTTGCGGAAAATGCCATTGCAACATTTTACAAGCTGAGAGAACTTGACGGGATTGAGAAAAAGCCTGCAACAAGAGAACTCATAAACTGGATAAGAGCCCTTGATCTTGATCCTGATTTTCAGGCAAAGGATCTTATAAAAGGGAAGGTTCCCTTCCTTGGAATTCTGTTTAAAAAAAGCCCGGATTATGAAAGAGCCGGAAACGTTGTGAGCAGAAGAAGACTGGTTTAGACGGGATAAAAATATGTTTACAGGTTTTTTTTATACACTAAAGAACGTGGGAGTTCCGGTTAATCCCACAGCTTTTCTAAGGCTTCAGGAAGCACTGAAAAAAGGCCTTATTACAAGTATGGACGATTTTTATTTTGCAGCAAGAACCATACTTATAAAAAGCGAAAGATATTTCGATGTCTATGACCAGGTCTTTGCCTATTATTTTGAAGGTGCTGAACTTCCTGAAGAAGAAGGCCTCGAGCTTGATGAAATTGCAAAGGGGCTTCTTGATGAATGGCTGAAAAATCCCAAAGAAATTGCTGATCTTCTCGGAATTGACGAAAACAGGATAAGCCAGCTTTCTCCCGAAGAACTGATAGAATATTTCAAGGAAAGGCTGAAAGAGCAGACAGAACGCCACGAAGGTGGAAATAAATGGATCGGAACAGGAGGAACATCTCCTGTGGGACATTCAGGATATCACCCCAACGGAATGAGAGTGGGCGGAGTGTCAAGAAACAAGTCTGCTGTAAAAGTTGCCAATGAAAGAAGATACAAGGATTATTCAGGACGGGGACCCTTGAATCAGTCGATGATAGGAGAAGCCCTTAAAAGACTCAGAAATATGATTCCTGCAGGTCCAAAAGATCAGGTAAACGTTGACAAGTCGATTTATCAGACCATGAAAAATGCAGGCGAAATTGAGATAGTCTTTGACAGGTCACTGAAGGACAAGCTCAAGGTTGTTCTTGCCATAGACAACGGAGGGTGGTCAATGGATCCGTATGTCGATGTGGTTCAGACTCTTTTTGACTATGCAAGGGCCCAGTTCAAGGAAGTAAAGACATATTTCTTTCACAATACAATTTATGATTATGTATGGGAAGATTCAACAAGATACAAAAGGCCTGTCAAAGTTTCAGATTTTTCAAAGTTTGATCCTGAAACAAGATTTATTGTAATAGGTGATGCAAGCATGGCGCCCTATGAGCTTCTTGCAAGAAACGGGTCTATCAGCATAAGCCAGATGTCGGGCCGCCCAAGCATAGAACAGCTTCAGTTTATCTGTGAAACCTTTCCCCGCCATGTGTGGCTAAATCCTGTTCCCGGTTCAGTCTGGGGATATACCCACACAATTACAGTTATTTCACGTCTTTTCCCAATGTTTGAATTTACCCTTGACGGTCTTGAGGGTGCAGTTACCCAGCTGATGAAAAAGGACTGATGAATTTTAATTTGCATTTTGTGACCAAAGGTCATAAAATGCATTGGTTTTATATCCAGTTATTACAGCGTGTTATTTTTTTTATAAATTATCCCGGCTTTAATTGAAAAAAGAATTTTCGGTTTAAATTTACGACGGAGGAAAGATGAAGAAATTTTTTATATTGAGCTTGATTACCGCCTGTTTTTTACTGGGCATGAATGTTTCCGGCCCGGAGGCTGAAGCAAAGACCTGGCATTTTACCTACAGCATTTTTTTTCCTGCTTCCCATGACCAGTTCAAGGCCGCAGAAAAATGGGCTCAAGAAGTTGAGCAGAAGACAAATAAAAAAGTCAAAATCACCATGTTTCCCGGCGGAACTCTTACCAATGCCAAAAATACATACGACGGAGTAGTTGCAGGTATTTCAGATATAGGAATGTCTTGCTTTGCCTATACAAGAGGAAAGTTTCCTGTAATGGAAAGCCTTGATCTTCCCCTTGGATATCCAGATGGAGTCACTGCTTCAAAGGCGGTCAACGAATTTTATAAAAAAGTAAGACCTCAGGAACTTGATGACGTAAAGGTTTTATATATTCATGCCCACGGTCCGGGCCTTCTTCACACATCAAAAAAAGTTGAGACACTTGAAGATTTTTCAAAGATGAAAATCCGTTCAACAGGTTTAAGCGCTAAAGTTGTTGAGTCGCTTGGAGGAATTCCTGTTGCAATGCCCCAGGGTGAAACATATGAAGCAATCAAAAAAGGGGTTGCCGAAGGTACATTCGGACCTATTGAAGTTTTAAAGGGGTGGAGACAGGCGGAAGTTGTGAAGTCAACCACAGATACTTCAAATATCGGCTATACCACAACAATGTATGTTGTAATGAATAAGAAAAAATGGGAAAGCCTTCCTGAAGATATAAGAAAGATAATAGAAGAGATAAATGAAAAGGCTGTTCTTGAGCACGGGAAGGCATGGGACAGAAGTGATAAGGCAGGCAAAGAGTACAGCCTTGAACTGGGAAACAGTTTTGTGACACTTTCAGATGAGCAGAAAGCTCTGTGGAAGGAAAAGGTAAAGCCGGTTATTGAGGGATATATTGAAGAAGTGTCTTCAAAAGGTATTGACGGCAATAAGATTGTTTCTGAAATTACAGGTCTTATTGAAAAGTATTCCGGCAAACAAAAGCCAGAGTAACTGTTTTTTTCTGAAATTATGCTTCAGACGATCAGCGCCGCTTACAGCGGCGTTTTTTGTTTTAAAGGATCAAACTCCCTTGTGCGGTAAAACTATCATGGACATAACAATATAAAAATAATATAACAACCGCGTTTCAGGTTTGAAAAAATTTATTCGGAGAGGTTTTGATTTGGCTTCAAAAATCAACTCAAAAACAGACAAAATTATTACTTATCTTGCATTAAAGCTGAATTACGGGGCATGCATAACACTTTGCCTTATGATGCTTATAACCACCTGTGATGTTATCATGAGGTTTTTCAGACATCCTGTTCCCGGAGCTTATGAGCTTGTGGGATTTTTCGGTTCACTTACAGTTGCCTTTGCACTTGCTGCCACATCCCTTGGAAGAGGTCATATTGCCGTTGAATATCTTGTGAGCAAATTTCCGGAAAAGCTTCACAATATTATTGAAAGAATAAACTGCTTTATCTGCTCGATAATTTTCGGTGTGATAACATGGCAGACTTTTTTATATTCATTTGGCTTAAAGGAGAGCAATGAGGTTTCAATGACTCTTCAGGTTCCCCTTTACCCATTTTCAATGGGAATAGCCATTGGCTGTGCAATGGTTTCTTTTGTCATGCTTTTTCAGTCTTTGAATCTTGCACATTACGGTTTATCAGGTGAATGACATGTCTTTTACTTTGGTCGGAATAATTGGAATTATAGCTCTTTTTGTACTTATTTTTTTAAGGATGCCTGTAGGTTTTGCCATGCTTTTAACCGGGGTTGCCGGTTTTGCAGCCATTGTTTCTCCTTCAGCTGCATTTTCAATGATGGTCAATGACCTTGTTGATGTTTTCGGTTCATACAGTCTTACTGTAATACCTTTGTTCATACTTATGGGGCAGGTGGCATTTCATGCAGGAATAAGCACCAGGCTTTTTTCGGTTGCATATAAATGGATAGGTCATCTTCCGGGCGGAATGGCAATTGCCGCAATTGGAGCATGTGCCGGGTTTTCTGCTATCTGCGGTTCCACAAATGCAACTGCCGCAACAATGGCCGCTGTTACTCTTCCTGAAATGAAAAAATACAAATATTCCGATACCCTTGCCACAGGGGTTATAGCTGCCGGAGGAAGTCTTGGGATCTTAATACCTCCGAGTGTTATCTTCATTGTTTACGGGGTTATAACCGAACAGTCAATCGGCGAACTTTTCATGGCCGGAATAATACCTGGTATTATTCTTACGTTTTTGTTTTCACTTGTTATTGCAGTGTGGAGCATACTAAGACCTATGGATGCTCCAAGAGGCGAAAAACAGGATCTGAAGACAAAAATACGTTCTCTTTCCGGTGTAATTGAAACAATTTTACTTTTTCTTATGGTTATGGGAGGTCTTTTCGGAGGTCTTTTCACTCCGACAGAAGCTGCTGGAGTCGGCGCTTTCGGAACAATTGCTCTTGCTCTTTTAAGAAGAAATATAGGTTTTAAGGGGCTTGTTGACGCATTTACCGAAACAACGAGAATTTCATGCATGATTTTAATGATTGTTGCAGGAGCAACAGTTCTTGGTCATTTTCTTGCAATAACCCAGATACCGTTTCAGATTGCCGGATGGGTAGGAGGGCTTGATTTTCCTTCATGGGCAGTTATTTCAATAATAATTTTAATCTATATGATCGGAGGATGTTTTATCGATGCCCTGGCACTGATAATGCTGACAGTTCCGATTTTTTATCCTGTTGTAACTTCACTTGGGTACAATCCTGTATGGTTTGGGGTTGTAATTGTTCTTGTAACCCAGATAGGGGTTATTACACCTCCTGTGGGAGTCAATGTTTATGTGGTTAGAAGCGTTGCAAGGGATGTAAGGCTTGAAACAATATTCAAGGGAGTTATTCCGCTTTTATTTGCAATAATTGCAGCAACTGCTCTTTTAATAGTTTTTCCTTCAATTGCATTGTTCCTTCCTGAATTCATGGCAGGGTAAAATGAAAATATTTGTTGATGCGGATGCCTGTCCAAAGGAAATAAAACAGCTTGTTTTTGATGTTTCGAGAAGAACAAAAATTGAATGTTTTTTTGTTTCCAACAGGCAGATGAAAGTTCCTGTGTCTCCTTTCATAAAAACAATTGTTGTGGCTGAAGATAATGATGCTGCAGACAATGAAATAGTCAGGCTTGCAGAAAAAGGTGATGTCTGCGTTACTTCAGATATTCCCCTTGCCTCTTTTCTTATTGAGAAAAACTGTTTTGTTCTAAGTCCCTTTGGCGAGTTTTTTACAGAAGAAAACATAAGGTCAAAGCTGAACACCAGAGATTTTATGGATTCTTTGAGGGGGAGCGGTATTACGACAAAAGGGGGGGCTCCTTTTTCAGTAAAAAACAAGCATCTTTTCTCAAACAATCTGGACAGGATTGTTACTAAATATCTGAACTCTCTTAAAAGATAATTTATTTTTTCTTTTTTTTACCGAAGAATTCTTCTTTTTTTTCCCATCTGTCGTGGAACCAGAACCAGTGATCCGGTGTTTCATATATTTTTTCAGACAAAACCTTATTGTAGATTTCAGTATATTTTTTCAGGTCATTTTTAAAGTCTGATTTTACGGGCCTTTTAACTGGCGGATAAAATTTCATTTTATATTTGCCGTTTTCAAGCCTGTAGCAGAAAGTAGGAACTATTTCAGGTTTGTATCTAAGGTCAAAAAGAGCAAGTCCTCTGTTGGTTTTTGCAGTGTGTCCCATAAAAGGGACTTGAACTGAAACATTTAAAAGTGATCTCTGGTCGGTAAGAATTCCGACAATCCCTTTTTTTCTTAAAATACCGCTTATCATGGTTGCGCTTTGTTTTTTGTCTATGACAATGTTTCCTGTTTTTTTCCTTATGCTTTTTATAAGTGCGTCAAGAGGTTCAAAATCAAGCTTTCTTGCAATAAGATGAATAGGCTCTCCAAGAATAAGGGGGGCAGACAATGCCATAAGCTCCCAGTTTCCGAAATGTGCACTTAAAAGAAAAATCGGTCTGCCGGCTTTTTTTGCCTTCAAAAAGTTTTCAAAACCTTCCACTTCCTCAATTTCATTCATAATCTGTTCAGGTGAAAGTCTTTTAAGCCTTAAAATTTCAACAGTTGTAACTGCATGGAAAATAAAGTTTTTTCTTGCAAGCTTTTTTATTTCATAAAAAGACATTTTGTCTGAATAGATCTTTTTAAGGTTGTGGATTGCCATGAACCTGTGTTTTCTGTCAAAGGCAAACCAGAGTTTCCCGAAAAAAATACCAATATATCTGCCTGTCGATTTTGGTATGAAAGATAAAAAGACTGCAATCATGTTAAGGATAATTTTTTGAAGTTTATTCATTTTAGTTTCCGGTTTTAAAAAGGGAGCAGGTGTTTTGAAAAATTGTTTCTGATGCTTTCTCTGTATCAATATCTTTTATTTCAGCAATTTTTTCAAGAATTACAGGAAGAAATGAAGGCTCGTTTCTGTTTGTCTTATTTTTATGCGGCGCAGGAGTAAGATATGGAGAATCTGTTTCAACAAGAATTCTGCCCAGTGGAATATCTTTTAAAAGCTCTCTTAATTTTTCCCCTCTTTTCTGTATGGTAAGAATTCCTGTTATTCCAATATAAAGTCCCATATCAAGATATGAAAAAAGTTCGTCCCTGTCTCCGCTGAAACAGTGTACAACTCCGCTTTTAATTTTTTGGGAGCTTATAATTTCAAGAAATCTTCTGTTTGTGTCCCGTTCATGGAAAATAAGTGGAAGATCAAGTGCGGATGCTTCTTCAATTTGTCTTATAAGCCATTTTTCCTGATCTTTCTGAGGAGAGTACATTCTGTTGAAATCGAGTCCGGTTTCTCCCCAGGCCTTTACTTTTTCATTTCCTGCAATTTTTACAAGTTCATTTATTGTTTCATCGCTGCACTCTGAGGCGTCATGGGGATGAATTCCAACGGAAATAAAAATATTCTTATGCTGTTTTGCAATTTCAAGGGCTTTTTTGCAGGTTTCCAAAGTGACTCCTGCAATCATCATGTGGGAAACTCCGTTTGAATTTGCCCTTTCTATTACTTTATCAAGATCTTTGTTATAGCTTTTATCATTTATATGACAGTGACTTTCGAAAATTTTCATTTAAACTC
The DNA here is from genome assembly GCA_050253255.1 of Desulfobacteraceae bacterium. Classification (GTDB taxonomy): domain Bacteria; phylum Desulfobacterota; class Desulfobacteria; order Desulfobacterales; family JACKCP01; genus JACKCP01. The sequence goes on from JBFWJK010000068.1 coordinate 11,460, forward strand.
TGCTTTTTTGTTACGTTAATAATTTTTGATACTCAATATCACTGACTTTATAAAAATTCAATTAACATATTTTCTGATTTTATTACTTGATAAGGAAGTTTTTATGTGAATAAAGTGTTTTTGAAAAAGAATCTTAATTCTTGGAAAATATTTTCCTGAGGAGATATTTATGTATCAAATACTTAAAAGAGAAGAAATAGCTGAAAACATAATTTTAAACGAGATCAAGGCTCCTGATATTGCCGCAAAAGCCCGGCCCGGTCAGTTTGTACTTGTAAAAGCCGATGAGCAGGGGGAGCGAATTCCTCTTACAATTTCCATGTCGGACAAGACAAACGGAACAATTACAATCATTTATATGGTTATTGGGAAATCGACCAGAATTTTTTCCTCACTGGATAAAGGCGATTATTTTGAAGATGTGATAGGTCCTCTTGGAATGCCGACACACATTGAAAAACTCGGCAGGGTAATCTGTGTTGGGGGAGGAACCGGAATTGCTGTTTTATACCCGATTGCCAAGGGGTTTGTGGAAAAGGGGAGCAGCGTTGATGTTATTTTAGGTGCAAGGAATAAAAATCTTCTGATTTTAAAAGATGAAATGGATCAAATTTCAAATAATCTCATGATCTGCACAGATGACGGCAGTGAAGGAAGAAAAGGCTTTGTTACAGATCTCCTTAAAGATGAGCTTGAAAAGGAAAAAACAGATCTTGTGGTGGCAATAGGTCCGGTTATGATGATGAAGGCTGTATCTGAGCTTACAAAAAAATACAATGTCAAAACCCTGGTAAGTTTAAACCCGATTATGATTGACGGAACAGGAATGTGCGGATGCTGCCGTGTAAGCATTGCCGGCAAAACAAAATTTGCCTGTGTTGACGGCCCTGAATTCGACGGACATGAAGTTGATTTCAATGAGCTTCAGATGAGGCTTACAGCATATCTTGACAAGGAAAAAAAGGCCTGCACGGACGACAGTTGTAAAATCAGAGGAAAAAGGGAACAGGGAGAAAAATAATGGCTGAAAAATCAAAAAAAATTCCAAGACAGAAAATGCCTGAACAAAAGCCTGAAATAAGAAGATCAAACTTTAAGGAAGTTCCCTTTGGTTTTGATAAGGAAACTGCACTTCTTGAGGCTTCAAGATGTCTTAAGTGCAAGAAACCATCATGTGTTGAAGGCTGCCCTGTATCAGTTCCAATTCCTCAGTTTATTTCACTTCTTCTTGAAGAAAAATTTGATGATGCAATTACTGAAATAAGAAAAAAGAACTTTCTTCCGGCTGTGTGCGGAAGGGTTTGTCCCCAGGAAAATCAGTGTGAAGGGAGCTGTATTTTAGGTAAAAAAGGAACTCCTGTTGCAATAGGTGCTCTGGAGCGCTTTGCGGCTGATCTTGAAATAAATGCAGGAAAAAAAGATGTCTGTTTAAATGTTACAAAAACAGGCAGAAAAGTTGCTGTTGTCGGTTCAGGCCCGTCAGGTCTTACAGTTGCAGGAGACCTTGCTTTAAAAGGACATGATGTAACTGTTTTCGAGGCTTTTCACAAGGCGGGCGGTGTTTTGGTTTACGGAATTCCTGAATTTCGTCTTCCGAAAACAATTGTTGAATATGAAATTGAAAAATTAAAATCCTGCGGAGTAAAATTTGTATTAAATTATGTAATAGGAAAAATCAAAACCATAAACGACCTTTTTGAGGAAGGTTTTGATGCTGTATATATAGGTGTCGGAGCAGGACTTCCAAGCTTTTTGAATATTGAAGGCGAAAATTACAACGGAGTTTTTTCAGCCAATGAATATCTTACAAGGGCAAATCTTATGAAAGCTTATGACTCCGACTATGACACTCCCATTGCAACAGGAAAAAATGTTGTGGTTGTCGGAGCAGGAAACGTTGCAATGGATGCCGCAAGAACAGCTTTAAGGCTTGGCGGAGAAAATGTTTCCATTGTTTACAGAAGATCAAGGGAGGAAATGCCTGCAAGAGCGGAAGAACTTCACCATGCAGAGGAAGAGGGAATCGATTTCAAGCTTCTGACAAACCCTGTAAAGGTTATTGGAGATGAAAAAGGCTGGATCAAAGGGGTTGAGTGCATAAAAATGGAGCTTGGAGAACCGGATGACTCAGGAAGAAGACGCCCGGTGGAAATCAAAGGTTCAGAATTTGTACTGGACTGCGATCTTATGATAATTGCCGTAGGAAGCGGAGCAAACCCTGTTCTTACAAGGTCGGAAAAAGATCTTTCTCTTACAAAAAGAGGCTATGTAGAGGCAGATTCTGAAACAGGCAGAACTTCAATTAAGGGAGTCTGGGCCGGAGGAGATATTGTTACAGGTCAGGCAACGGTAATTATGGCCATGGGAGCCGGCAGAAAAGCTGCTACAGATATTGACAGATATCTGGCTGAGATCTGATAAATTTTTAAAAAAAACATTTTTTCAGGCGGATTTTTATCCGCCTGAACTTTTTTATAGAATGTTTTAAAATATTTCTGAGATTACTTTTTTTCTTCCCTGTCAAGAATGCACATATTCCCTTCAGGAGTGAAACAAAGACTGCAAGAAGTGCATCTTGGTTTTACAGATCTGTCTTTTTCCCATTTATTTATAAGGTCAGGCTCACTTAAAAGCGGTCTTGAAAGCGACATGAATTCAATTTCACTCTGATTTAAAATATTTTCCATTACTTCAACAGATCTGTTTCCGCCGACAAGAATTACAGGGACATCAATTTGTGAAGCAATATCCTTTGCATATTCGCTGAAATAAGATTCCTTTGTTGAAAGGGTAACTTCTTTTGTAGGTTCTTTTTCAGTTTTTGGAGCTCTGAAAACCGGACCACCGCTTATTTCAACAGCTGCAATCCCTTTTTTGGAAAGATTTTTACAAAGCTCTTTGCATTCCTCAAATACAAAACCCTTGTTTCCCATGAAATCTGAGCAGTTAAGCTTTATAAGAACAGGAAAATCAGGAGAAGTGTTTTGTTTTATGCTGTCAAATATTTCATATATTATTCTTGCTCTGTTTTCGCCTGATCCTCCGTATTCATCTTCGCGGATATTGAAGTTGGGAGATAAAAACTGGTTTAAAAGATAGCCGTGGCCTGCATGAATTTCAACACCGTCAAAACCGCCTTCCATTGCTCTTTTTGAAGCAAGCCCGAATGCTTTTACAAGGGTTTTTATGTCATCTTTTGTCATTTCCTTCGGAGTGACCCCTGAAATTTTATTCAAAACTGCAGACGGCCCCCAGATTTCTCTTTCACCAACATCAAACCATGTAAATGAACCTCCGTAAACAAGCTGAAGAATTATTTTTGAATCGTTTTTATGAACAATATCTGTAAGTTTTTTGTAATCTTCAATAAAAGAATCATTGTATGCGCCAAACATTCTGGGGCTTGGCTGTTCATCTTCAAGAACATAGGCATATCCGGTAATGATTGCTCCGGCTCCCCCTTTTGCAAGATTTTCGTATAGCTTAAAAATTTTGTCGTTCAAATGTCCGTTTTCTTCTGCAATCCCCTCCCAGGTTGCAGACCTGACAAATCTGTTTTTAAGTTTGATATTTCCGATATCTGCAGGCTCAAAAAGCTGTTTCATTTTTTCTCCTTAAGAAAATAGTCAATACACCTGATGGTTATAATATTCAGCTGAAAAAAACATTAATACCGATTTTGAGTCAAGCACTATATGGAAAAATTGTTGAAGTAATAAAACCTGAGTTGAGGAGATAGTTTTTTTAAATTTGTAATGTATTGTTAATTCAGGCGGTTATAGGCTGAAAATTAAATATTGCGGGTTTGATTTTATTTGCTGTTTTAAACTGCGCTCTCCATAAAAAATTTATTTTCAAGACTGTCTTTGCTTTATTTTTTTAAGTGCAGGTGCCCTCTCTTTTTTTTAAGGTCAACGTGTAAACTCACTTCGGCCAAGTGAGTTTACCGGGTCAACCCCTTTTTTATGGAAAAATTTATCTCGTAATTTTTTATAATACTTTCCTCATAAATAATGACTTATTGGAGTTTATTTTTTTCTTAACCTGTTTTTTAATAACTTCGTTGCTCTGTAAGTCAAGGGGAAATTGGTTCCCCCAAGGGGCCCCACCAATTTCCCCTTGACTTACAGCTCCACTACGTTCTTTTTTTTACAGGTTAAGAAAAAAATTATACCTTTACCGGAGATATCTTAAGCTCCTCTTTCATTTTATATAAATTATAAACTTCCATCGGAGTTTTCATCCCAAGTGAACTGTGAACCCTGCGATAATTATAAAAATTTATAAAATCTACAACTTCTTTATATGCCTGGCCATAGCTGTTAAAGTATCTTGGCTGAAAGAACTCAATTTCAAGTATGGAATTAAATG
>JBFWJK010000069.1:0-15765 GCA_050253255.1 Desulfobacteraceae bacterium
ACAGATTACAATCCCTCCCCTGACAGGTACGCTTCCTCCGGTTGTACCTGTGCCTGCCCCTCTGGGAACTGCAAAAATCCTTTTTTCACAGCACAGCTCAAGTATCTTTGATACCTGTTTTGCTGATCTTGGAAAAACTGCAAAATCAGGGATGAAACTCCCTTCTTTTGAATCGTAGGCATAACAGTGCAGATCTTCTTTTTTCCATAATATGTCTTTCTTTGGAAGAACCGCATATAAAGATTCAAGTATTTTGTTTTTTTTCATAAATTTTAAATGAATTTAGTTTCTAATTTTTTTTCTAAAACCTCAACCTGCTTGAAAAAAACGTCTTTTGACTTTATTCCCTGTTCAACCGCTTTTATGGCATGAATTGCAGTTGCATGATATCTGTTGAAACTTTTCCCGATAAACTGAAGAGGCTGATCAGTGTATTTTCTTGAAAGGAAAATTGCAATCTGCCTTGGACGGACTATTTCCTGTTTCCTGGATTTGGATACAAGTTTATCAATACCGATGCCGAATTCGTCACACACAAATTTTTTTATGGCATCTATAGTTATTTCCTTTTTCCTTTCAGAAATTTCCGAGAGAATTTCCTCAGCCAGACCAAGACTCAAAGGAACACCTAAAAGAGAGCTTCTTACTCCTAAAGCCTTAACACCGCTTTCCAGCTGTCTGATACTGTCTGTAAGCTCGCTTGCAAGATAATCGATGATGTTCTCCGGTATATCAAATTTTAATACCTGGGCTTTTTTCCTTGCAATCTTTTTTCTTGTAGAAAAATCAGGCTTGTCAATTATGGATAAAAGACTTGATGAAAGTCTTGATTTAAGCTGAGTATCAAGCTTTGGGATTTCAAGAGGAGAAAGGCTTCCTGAAAAAATTATTTTTTTGTCAGCCTCCATAAGATAATCGAGTATCATTGAAAGTTCCTGCTGAGTTCTTGCCTTGCCTGAAAGAAACTGAACATCATCCATAAGAAGCACATCACAGTTTTTCCTGTATCTTTCCTTGAAACTGCTTATATTGTCCTGCTTAAGACACATGACCATCTCATTTGTAAAATCTTCAGCTGTTACATAATAGACCGATTCTCCGGGAGAGTCAGTAAGAATATGATGGCCCACAGCCTGTGTCAGATGACTTTTCCCAAGTCCTGTATCAGACTGAATAAAAACGGAATTGTAAGGATTCCTTCTTTTGGGTGAAGCAAGAGAAAGAGCCGCAGAATAAGCAAATTCAGAATTTTTACCTACAATAAAATTATCAAGAGTATACCCTGATCTCAGAAATCTTCCGTTCTGGAACTTGAATCTGTCTCCAAAAAAACTCATCTGCTTATTGTCAGAATACAGATGTTTTTCTACATGGGTAGGCTTGACGATTTTACCGGCAGGTTCAGTTTTTTCATTTTTTTCTTTTATATCAGACTCTGTGAAATCGACATAAAGATCATCTTTCTGAGTATCTTCGTACAAAACCTTTTTAATAATATCTGAATAATTCTCTATTATTCTTTTTTTAAAAAAACTGTTCCTGCATCCTACTACAACCGTATTATTTTCCATATTAATTGACAAAGGGTCAATCCACATACTGAATGAATGAGCAGGCATTTTTTCTTTTAATTTTTCTTTAATTCTGAAACAAAAATTATCCATAACAACACTTTTTTTGAAAAAAGATTATTTATTTAAAATTAAAATTTCTTAATTTATATTTATTAGCAACGATTTATGAGACTTTAAAAAAAGAAACACTGACTGAAAATTATGAATATGAGGTTTAATCCACATAATCATTATGGTCAATCACGCTTAAATCTAATTATGGCTGTTTTTTATTTATTCAACCCCATCAACTCAACTACCTGAATTAAAAGAAAAAAGATTAAGCATAAATATTAAAGCCCTTAATATACAGGCATTTTAGTATCTAATAATTTTTCTCAAGTATTCTGGTATGTTTTGCACTTTTAAAGAATGAAGCTAAATTCATATTTTTTAAAAAACTTCGATTTTCGACTATTTTCTCTCTTTTTCTTCAATTTTCACCTAACAATCTGCAATAGCACACAATTATTTTTTTCATATTTTTTTACGTTTTTTTAAATTTTAAACTTGCATTTTTTTAACCTCCTGAAATCAAATGATATTAACAGGCAGTTAAAAATACATTTTTTCTTCCAGTAAACAATGTTTTTTTAATTACCGGTTCGGCTTCTGAAAATAATCTGCTTGACCAAATCCGTATTTTTTTTTTACCTATTTCATAAAAGAGCTGATCAGAAATTACTTTGCCAGATAAATGAAGATAATAATCTGACTTCTGAATAATGGTTATTTCTCACTGATTAAGTTTTTCGAATGACTGCATACTATAATATGAAATCATTAATCATTAAAAAAACCTCACAAGGACTACATCAAATGGAAAAACCGACAATTCTCATTACTATGGGAGATCCTAGCGGAATAGGGCCTGAAATCATCCTCAAGGCTCTCAAACAAAAAATTGTTCATGAGATATGCTCCCCGGTAATAGTAGGAAGTATGGATGTAATTAAAAAGGCTTCAAAAGACTTTATGATAGATTTTAACCTGAATGAGTATACTGATACAGATTCATACCATGATATTGACAACTTTCTGATCATCGAATCCGGAAAACCTGTAAAAGATTTTCAATATTGTGCCCCTTCTCCGGATACAGGACAAAACGTTTTTACCTACATAACTGATTCTGTAAAGCTGTGCCTTCAAAATAAGGCGCAGGCCATAGCCACTGCACCTATAAGCAAGTCAACTCTTAAAAATTCAGGAATTGATTTTCAGGGTCATACGGAAATACTTGCCCACTATTCTGATACAAAAGAATTTGCAATGATGATGTATGGAAAAAGCCTGAGTGTTGTTCTTGTAACAATACACATACCTTTAAAAGAGGTTCCCTTTTCAATTACAACTGAAAAAATATTAAACAAAATTATTCTTACTGATGTTTCACTTAAAAAAAGATTCGGAATCAAAAGTCCTGAAATTGCAGTCTGCGGACTCAACCCCCATGCAGGTGAAGATTCTCTTTTCGGGGATGAAGAAGAAAAAATCATAATCCCGGCTGTTAAAAAAGCACTTGAAAAAGGGATAAAAGTCTCAGGTCCTCTTCCTGCAGACACATTGTTCTTCAAGGCAAAGAACAAAAGATATGATGCTGTTTTAGCCATGTATCACGATCAGGGACTGACTCCATTCAAACTTCTTCATTTCGAAGACGGAGTAAATACCACTCTGGGGCTTCCGTTTCCAAGAACTTCTGTTGATCACGGAACTGCATACGATATTGCCGGAAAAAATATTGCAGACCCAAAAAGTATGATTGAAGCAATAAAACTTGCTGCAGTTCAGGCATCGAATATGAAAAAATATACTGAATAACTTTATTTTTTAAAAAAACAGCTTAATTTAAAAATCCGAATGTTTTTTTAATTTTAAAAAATAAAGAGATTAAATGAAGAAAAATATTTTATCCATAAAAGGTGCAAGAGAGCACAACCTGAAAAATATTGACGTTGAAATCCCCAAGGATAAATTTGTTGTAATAACAGGACTTTCCGGTTCAGGAAAATCTTCTCTTGCCTTTGACACTTTATATGCGGAAGGCCAGAGAAGATATGTAGAATCCCTTTCGACATATGCAAGACAATTCCTTGGACAGATGGAAAAACCTGATGTTGATTCAATAGAAGGGCTTTCTCCTTCCATTGCAATAGAACAGAAATCAGCAAGCCACAATCCAAGATCAACTGTAGGAACAGTGACTGAAATCTACGATTATTTAAGACTTTTGTTTGCCCGCACCGGAACACCCTTCTGCTGGTCATGCGGAGATAAAATCGAAGCTCAGAGCGTGGATCAGATAATCGATCAGGTAATTGATTTCCCAGAATCTTCAAAGCTGATTATTCTGTCGCCTGTTTTCACCGAAAAAAAAGGTACTCACGAAAAAACATTTGAAAGCCTCAAAAAAGAAGGTTTTGCAAGGGTAAGAATAAACGGAGAAATCCACGATCTTGATGATCTTCCTCAAATGAGCAAAAACAAAAAATATACAATAGATGTTGTAATAGACAGGCTTGTTAACAAAGACGGAATTGAAAAAAGACTTTCGGACAGCATCGAGCTTGCCCTTAAAATGTCTAACGGGAATGTGATCGTAAATCTTGATCTGGAAAAAGATATTTTATTCAGCGAAAAGCTTGCATGCACAAAATGTAAAATAAATTATCCCGAACTCAAGCCTTCCAGTTTTTCATTCAACTCTCCCCAGGGAGCATGTACAGAATGCGACGGCCTTGGAAGCACAACCGAGATAGACCCTGACCTTATTGTTCCGGACAAGAAACTTTCCATAAGACAGGGAGCAGTAAAACCGTGGGCAAACAGAACCTCTTTTTATTTTATCGATTTTATCGAATCTATTCTGAATTTTTATGGTGCAGATATATACACACCCTTTGATGAGCTGCCGGCTGAATGCAGACAGACAATTTTGTACGGTTCAAATGATATGATACCGTTCAGATACAGCTTCAAAGGCAGAAATACAGTCACCAAAAAAAAATATGAGGGAATAATAGAAAACCTTAAGAGAAGATACCTCGATTCAGGAGAATCTTCTTCAGCACGTGAAGAGATAAAGCAGTATATGAACTTCAGACCATGTTCGTCATGCAATGGTTCAAGACTCAATATTATAAGCAGGTCTGTAAAAATCGGAGGTAAAAGCCTTCCTGAAATATGTGACATGTCAATACGGGATTCAGGGAAATTTTTATCAGAAATAAAACTTTCAGGGAAAAAACAAAAAATCTCAGAACCTATTTTAAAAGAAATAAACGACAGGATGGAATTTCTTTCAAGTGTTGGTCTTTCATATCTTACCCTGTCAAGAACAGCTTCAACTCTTTCAGGCGGAGAAAGCCAGAGAATAAGGCTTGCTACACAGATTGGTTCAAAACTTTCCGGTGTTTTATATGTTTTGGATGAACCAAGCATAGGGCTCCATCAAAGGGATAACCTGAAGCTTATAAATACCCTCAAGCAGATGAGAGACCTTGGCAATACGGTTCTTGTGGTTGAGCATGATGAAGACACCATACTTCATTCGGATCATATTATCGATATGGGCCCAGGCGCCGGAGTTCTTGGAGGAAAAATAACTTTCCAGGGTACACCTAAGGAAATAGTTAAGTCTGACTCTCTTACAGGTCAGTATCTGTCAGGCAGAAAAAAAATTGAAATCCCGGAAAAAAGAAGGAAAGCAAAAAAGTTTCTCGAGCTTAAAGGAGCTAAAAAAAACAACCTGAAAAACATAAATGTAAAATTCCCGGTTAACTGCTTCACATGCGTTACAGGAGTTTCCGGATCAGGAAAATCAACACTTGTGATTGAAACGCTTTACAAGGCTCTGCTTAATAAGTTCAACGGAAAAAGCATTTCTGCCCCGGGTGAATACGATTCAATTGAAGGAATTGAAAACATAAGAAAAATAATTAATATTGATCAGTCTCCGATAGGAAGAACTCCTAGATCAAACCCCGGCACATACACAGGAGTATTTACTTATATAAGAGAATTATTTGCCAAAACCGAAGAATCAAAAGCCAGAGGATACAAACCCGGAAGATTCAGCTTCAATGTCAAGGGAGGACGGTGCGAGGCCTGTTCCGGAGACGGGGTAATAAAAATTGAAATGCATTTTCTTCCAGATATTTATGTCAAATGCGACGTCTGCTCAGGCAAAAGATACAACAGAGAAACACTGGACATAAAATTCAAAGGAAAAAATATCGCTGAAGTCCTTGATATGACAATCAACCAGGCCAGTGAATTTTTCAGCAACATTCCTCTTATAAGCAGTAAGCTGGAGACTCTTAAAGATGTGGGGCTTGGATACATAAAACTTGGACAGCAGGCAACAACTCTTTCAGGCGGTGAAGCTCAGAGAATAAAACTTTCCAGAGAGCTTTCAAAAAAAACAGGCACAAGCACTTTATACATACTTGATGAACCGACCACAGGACTTCATATTGATGACATCAGAAAACTTCTTGAGGTTCTCGATAAACTGGTAAAAGCAGGTAATACAGTTTTAGTGATAGAACATAATCTGGATGTAATAAAATTTTCAGACTACATAATCGACATAGGACCTGAAGGCGGAGATCAGGGCGGTGAAATTGTTGCCTCCGGTACTCCGGAAGAAATTGCCGGAAATAAAAAATCTCATACAGGGAAGTTCCTGAGGAAAATTCTGAAGAATTAGAAATGCAGACTGCAAAAAATTAAAAAGCCGGAGAAAATTTCTCCGGCTTTTTTATTGTTTCACTTAATCCTGCTTTTAAATAAGCTGCTTATTATCCAAGAAGAGCTGCAATAGCTGCTGCCTGAGGATGAGCATAAATAAGGATAAGAGAAATAACAAGAGCATAAATACAAAGTGATTCGATCATCGCAAGACCGATAAGCATGGTAACAGTAACCTTACCTGAAGATTCAGGGTTACGTGCAATACCTTCAACAGCTGCCTTAAGGCCCATACCCTGGCTAAGACCGCAGAATGCTGCTGCAATTGCAATACCAAAACCAGCTGCCAGAACCGATGCGATGAAAAAACTAAGTGCCTGTGCTTCCATTTAAAAAATCCTCCTTAAAAAGTTAATTAATTACGCTTCTTCCAAATATTTCCCGAAAAAAAAATACGCTTCCAAAATTAATGAGCTTCTTCCATTGAGCCTGCAAAATACATGACAGACAAAAGAAAGAAGATAAAAGCCTGAACAAAGGCAACAAAAATTCCAAGTGCCATAATAGGCAGCGGAGCAAGATAAAGGCCCGCAAGTGTAAGAAGAATTGTCACAACAAGCTCGTGTCCCATCATGTTACCGAAAAGACGGAAAGACAGAGAAAGAACTCTTGCAAGATGACCGATTACTTCAATAGGCATAATTATTGGTATAAGCCACCATACAGGACCTGTGAAATGATTCACATAGTGTGTTCCGTGATACTTTATACCGATATAATGAGTCATGAAAAAAACCACAAGCGCACATGATGCAGTTGTGTTAAGGCTTGCAGTCGGCGGATAAAAACCTGGCACAAGGCCAAGCAGGTTGCATACAAAAATATAGATAAAGACAGTTCCGACTATCGGAAAAAACCATCTCCCTTCCTCACCTGCAGTGTCCACCATAAAAGTTTCTATTCCGGAGATAATTGCCTCAAAAACATTCTGGGCTTTGCCCGGAATCATCTGAACATTTTTTGCTCCAAGGTAGCCGAGCCCGATTAAAAGAAGCATGACAAACCAAGTGTAAATCACATGCACATTAGCATGGGCAAAATGTCCAAGCCCCACCATTTCAAAAGGTTTTACCAAAATCAGATATGGATGTTCCATCCTTACACAGCCTCCTTAAAAATTATTTTCTTAATCTCAAGAATACTGGCAAGAAAAAAACTTGCAACCACAACAGATAAACCCAGAAGAAGACCCGGTGGAGCAACAATATTGTTTGCCAGCAATAAAAATATAATCACCCCGCTTATGGTAAAGCGGATATAATACTTTGCAATGACGCTTTGATGGGTTTTAAGATTATCGGGATCAAGCGCCTTTTTAACAGTTCTGGAAAGAAGATGAAAGTTTATGCTTACAATCAGTCCTCCCAGAATTATACCGGATGTGAATCCAAATGATTTGAGAGGATATGAAGCCGCCGTAAAAAGAAAAAGAAGAACCCAGTTTGAAACTGTTACAAACTTTACAATTCTTACCTGAGGTACTTTGTCAATTGAACTGCTCATCAGAGTTTTTTTATCCTCTTAATCAACTTGATTATGCTGCTGTATCCTGCACAAATTCCTAAAAAAAGTCCTGCGAAAGTAAAAACAGGCGATGCAGAAAAAACCTTGTCAAGCCAAAGACCGAAAAAAAGACCTATAAATATTGAAAATGCAAAACCAAGCCCCACACTTCCAAATAATGAAACCTCTTTCAGCCACTTCATCTGACCCATACTTAAAATCTCCGGTTAAAAGGTCGCCTACCATAATTAAACTCGCTAGTCAACGAAAAACCCTTTTTTGGCGCCTGTTTCCTTAAAAAATCTCAACAATTCCCTCTTTATCTTCTCCTGTGACTTCTCCAATAATTTCTGCGGAAATATTCAGACTTTGTATTTTTTTTACAATATCTGCTGAGTCCATTTTATTACAAGTCATCAAAAGTCCGCCCGAAGTCTGAGGATCAAAAATTATATCTTCCAGAGCTTTTTCAATTTTTGATTTAAAAAAAACATGCCCGCTGCAGTAATTTCTGTTCCTGTATGCGCCTGCAGGAATAAGACCCATCTGTGCGTAATCTTTTGCCATAGAAATAAGAGGAATTTTTTCGGAGTAAAGACAGACTCTTTTTTTTGATGCGCATGCCATTTCCATAAGATGACCTCCAAGACCAAATCCTGTAATATCAGTAAGGCCTCCGATCTCATGTTGATCTGCTATTTCAAGAATATAGCTGTTCAGACGGGTCATGACCTCTATCATTTCACCCACCGCATCATCGTCTGCGACTCCGCCCTTGAGTGCTGTTGCAACTATTCCGGTTCCAATGGCCTTTGTCAAAATCAAGTCGTGGCCAGTCAATGCGCCTGAGTTTCTTTTAACCTTTCCCGGATCAACTGTTCCTGTAACAGAGAGACCATACTTGAACTCATTGTCTTCAACACTGTGCCCTCCGAGAAGTACAGCGCCTGACTCATCAATTTTATTTCTCCCCCCCATCAGCACATCCTTCAAAACATCGGAGGGATAAATCGATGTGGGGAAACAGACAATATTCATTGCGGTAAGAGGTTTTCCACCCATTGCATACACGTCACTCAGCGAGTTTGCAGCCGCAATCTGACCGAATATAAAAGGGTCGTCTACAACAGGGGTAAGAAAATCAAGAGTCTGAACAAGAGCAATCTCCTCTGAAATTTTAAACACCCCTGCATCCTCGGAATTTTCATATCCTGCAATAATGTTTTTATTGTCTGTCCCGGGGAATCCCCTGACTATTTCGGCCAGAACCTCCGGCCCGATTTTAGCAGCTCAGCCTGAAGCCTGAACTGTTTCAGTGAGTCTTGGAGGATTCCTGAAATCTTTACAGCTCATTTATAATCATTCCTGTAGTTTTTTTCGGCATACCCCGGGAACAGCTTTTTTGCATCCCTGAAAGGCATAAACCCCATAAAAGCTCTTTTTTTCATCATTTTTACTCTTCCAGGGAAATTCAGGATTCCCTTGTAAAAAGGGACTGAAAAAATCGAATGGTCTTTGGACCACACCCTGTTATTTACTCCAAAATGCCTTGTTCCCAGCGCAAGGTGAATAATAAAAAGAAAATTTTTTAATGGAAAAATCAGTCTGTACATTTTCTATGATCCCGGTTAAAGCTTCCATCCTATGACAGAAGCCTGTCTGCCTGTAATTTTATTGTTTCTGTATGAAAAGTATAAATCATCCCTGCATTTAGTACAGTTTTGATCCACCCATATATTCTTTTCATCAACTCCTGCACTGATAAGCTGACGATTTGATATCTCCCTGAGATCAAAATTAAACTCTCCTACCCTGAAATCCCACAGATATTCAGGAATTTCTCTTCTGTAGTTAACAAATTCAGCGCAGCACGAACCAAGCGCAGGTCCTATTGCAGCGCAAATGTCTTTAGGTGAACATCCGAATTTTTCTATCATCACGTCAATCGCTTTAATTATCACATTGGAGACAAGTCCCTTCCATCCGCAGTGAACACCTGCACACACTCTTTTTTTTGAGTCTGCAAGAAGAACCGGCTGACAGTCTGCTGTTTTAATCAGAATAAGCTGGCCCGGATTGTCTGTTATTATGATGTCAGCATCTTCCTTTTTCAGAAGATGTTCCCCGTAAATACCTTCGAGAGGTTTTGGAATATAATATGATATTCCATGAACCTGATTAACTGAAATCATTTTTTCAAACCCAAGTTCTTTTAAAACTGTTTTCCGGTTTTTTACGACATCAGATTCTTTATCCCCCACATCAAAGGAAACGTTCAGAGAATCGAAAGGAGAAAGACTTGTTCCTCCTGTCCTGAAAAAAAAACCGTGAAAAAGACCTTCAATATTCTCCAAAACAGGAGCTTTAACATAATCGACCATAAATCAAAACCTCTATCAGGATTTATAGGCTTCAGTCACTCTTTCCTCAAGGGAAGGTATCTGAGACCTGTATTCTATCATTTCCATAAAGTCAAGTTCTGCAAAACCTGCATCAAAACCGTTTCCGGCTCTGTAAAGGATTCTTCCCTTGGGAGAGACTATCATGGAGCATCCTCCATATTCTCTGTCATCAGTTCCTGTTCTGTTGCATCCTATGACAAAGAGCTGATCCTCTACCGCCCTTGCCTGAAGCAGAATTTCCCAGTGAGACTGTCTCACAAGGGGCCATTGGGCGGAGACGGCTATTATGTCAGCCTTCATGTCGGCAAGTGTTCTTGAAAGCTCAGGGAATCTGAGGTCATAGCAGATCAGAAGACCGAGCCTTCCGATTGATGTATCTGAAACAACTGCGCTTTCTCCCCTTGAAAATCTTTTATGCTCTCCTGTAAGTGAAAAAAGATGAACTTTCCTGTATGAACTTATGACGCTTCCGTCTTTTTCGATTACATAGGTTGTGTTAAAAATTTTATTATCTGAAAATTCGGGAAGACTCCCTGCTACGACCATTGAATTTTCTTTTGCAGCTTTCCCAAGCTTTTCAAGCATTTCAGGAGTTTTAAGACTGTGTTCCTTAAGAGAGGGATAATCAAAACCGCAGCTCCACATTTCAGGCAGAATTACAAGTTCCGCTTCATTTTTTTTTAATATTTCAAGACCTTTTTCAACCTCATTCAAGTTATGCTCATAATTTCCGTAAATTACGTCAAACTGAACAAAACCTGCTTTAACCTGATTTAATTCAAGCATTTTTCACTCCTTTTTTTATACTGCCCTTGCAAACGTTATTGCATCTACGCTTCGCGCACCTGATTTTACAAGTGTTTTTGCACATTCTTCAAGAGTTGAGCCGGTGGTGCAGACATCATCTATGATCAATATCCTCTTCCCTTTGACTGAACAGGGATTATTTACATTGAAAGCATTTGAAATATTTTTAAGCCTTTCTTCCTTTTTAAGCTCTGCCTGTGACATTGTATTTTTAGTTTTCAATAAAATATTCTTATGAACTTCAGGAAAATAAATTCTGTTTGTTTCTGCAAGTTTAAATGTTTTCCAGGCGATAAGATAAGTCTGATTAAAACCCCTTTTTCTGAATGCTTTTTTGTGCATGGGAACAAATAAAGCAAGATCGGGAAACTCTTCTTTGTATAAATCAAGATATGATTTCAAAATAAACCATGATATTTTTTCAGCAAGAAATATTTTGTTATTGTACTTTAACAGATGTACTATGTCCACAATAGAATCACGATACAGAAAAGGGGATACGACTGAGTCTAGACAGCTCTTTTTCCCCGGAAAGCCGCTTAAACCGCAGTTGGCAAAAAAAATTCTGCCAAGGCATTCACAGCACAGTACATCACCAAAAACCTCTCTGAAATCTTTTGGAAACCTTGATTTGTCATAATTTGAGCTGCTGTTTTCAAAAAACTTTTTGCAGATAATGCAAATATCAGGATATACTAGATTTTTCATGGCCTGTTCTTTTTTTTATATATATGATAAAAGTATACGCTGTAAAATGTCAATTAACTACACACGGAGTCCCACACACATGATAGACATCAATAAAATGAAGGTTCTTATTGTAGATGATATGGAAAACATGTGCAAATCAATCCGTAACATGATGAAAATTTTAAAATACGGAAGCTCGTTCACTCTCTGTTATAACGGAGAGCATGCTCTGAAAGCCATGAACCAGAAAGATTTCGACCTTGCTATTATGGACTGGAACATGCCGAAAATGAAAGGAATTGAAGTTCTTGAGCATATAAGAAACAATAAAAAATTCAGAGATATGCCTGTAATTATGATTACAGCTGAATCAAACAAAGAAATTGTTGCAGAGGCAGCGGAATCCGATATTGATGCATACATATTAAAGCCTCTTACAGTCAAATCTCTTGAAAACAAAGTAAAGGGTGTAATTGAAAAATACAACAATCCCCCTGAATTCATGATTCTGCTCAAGGAAGCAAGGGAACTTGCAGAGTCAGGAGAAATTGACAAGGCAATAGAGCTTTCCAAAAAGGCAATAATGGCTGAACCTAAATCTTCCCGTCCAATAAGGGTTCTTGGTTCTCTTTTCTATGAAAAAAACGATATGGCAAACGCTGAAAAATGTTTTTTAAGGGCTGCCAAGATGAACAGGCTCGATGTATTTGCCTATCACCATCTAGGCGAGATACATCTCAAGAAAAATGACCTTGAAAAAGCGGGAAAATTCTTTGAAAGAGCCATGAAAATAAGCCCGAGGCATTATCAGAGAGCTTTTAACTTCGCAAAAATACTTCTTGCAAACAACAATCTTACAAAAGCCAAACCGCTTTTCAACAAAGTTTTTGAGCTTGCCGAAGAGCCTATAACTCAAAAGGAAGAAGTCGCTTTTCTCTATCTTAAATATAAGCATTATGAAGACTCGCTTGAGCTCCTGGAAGAACTTGAAACCTTTTACCCTGAAAGAATAGATATTCTTCTTACCATTGCAAGAATTTACAGCAACTTCAAGCAGCCAGGCAAAGTAATTGACTATTCTGGCAAAATAATAAAAATAGAGCCTGATAATTTCGAGGCAAATCTGCTTATGGCCAAATCATTCATGAAAATGAAACAGGTTATGAGAGCCGATGAAATTCTTAGAAAACTTGAAAAAATAATGCCTGAAAATGAAGAAGTCAAAAGGCTTCTCCAGCTCAATGCCTGAATCTGAAGATAAAAAATATCAATAAAGAAAACGGAGCTCATATGAACAAGAATATGGATATCCTGGGTTTTATTAAAAGCATAATTGAAATCTCCAACAACGAACAAAAGACTAATTCTGAAAAACTAATGAAACTGATTTCGTTTCTTACCCTTATAACTGAAACTGCCAAAGGCTCGATAATGATAAAAAAAGACAGGCTCAGCATGGAAGTTGCAGCTTCCACAAATCCTGACCTTGTCGGCATCAAACAGCCTCTTAACTCTGAAAGTCCTTCCTGCTGGGTTTTTAAAAACAAAATGCCTCTTTATGTCAATAAGTCTGAAAAATTTGAAGGAGAATGCCAGCAAAAAG
This sequence comes from Desulfobacteraceae bacterium, assembly GCA_050253255.1. Taxonomy (GTDB): domain Bacteria; phylum Desulfobacterota; class Desulfobacteria; order Desulfobacterales; family JACKCP01; genus JACKCP01. The sequence goes on from JBFWJK010000069.1 coordinate 13,374, forward strand.
AAAACTACAGCAAAAGTGCTTTTCTTATAATACCGATTATAAGAAAAGATGAAGTTATAGGTGTAATCAACCTTACAGAAAAAAAAGGACAGGACTGTTTTTCTGATGAGGAAAGAGGAATACTGCTTGACCTTGCCGGAATAATCATAGGGCAGATTGAAGCTCTTCGCATGGCTGAAGAACTTGAAAACAATCAGAAAGTTCTTTTCGAAAAAAACCAGAAACTGGAAAAGCTTGAAAAAATGAGAAACGAATTTTTCCAGATGATGGTTCATGATCTCAAAGGTCCTGTTTCAGAGGTGATTGCAAACCTTGATATACTCTCCTACACCATAGACAATGAAAACATAGAATATGTCAAATCTGCCCAGGCCGGATGTGATACAATGTATACAATGATCTCCAATCTTCTAGACATAACAAGGCTTCAGGACGGGTCTTTAAAGCTTATCGGAGAAAAAATTTCTGTGCCGGAAATCATTACCGAGGCATCATCAAGACTTTTTGCCACTGCAAAAAACAAAGGCATTGAAATAAATGCACAGTACGAAGAAAAAGACGAGCCCTATATCTGGGGAGACAGGGGGATTCTTTTGAGAGTTATCCAGAACATTATCATGAATGCCGTAATTCACAGCGGTTCTCAAAAAGTTTCAACAGGATTTGAAACTGAAAATAATAATATAGTTTTTTACATAAAAGATTTTGGGAAAGGAATACCTCTCAAAAACCAGAAACAGATTTTCGAAAAATACTTTCACTCACAAACTGAAAAAAACTCTACCGGACTGGGGCTTTCATTCTGCAAGATTGCAGTAGAAGCTCATAAGGGGAAAATATGGGTTGAAAGTGAAGAAAATAACGGAGCATGTTTTAAATTCCAGATACCTGAGCTTGAAAACACACACGAGGAACTTGATTTTGGACTTAAAGATTGAAACTCACAAATTAATTAACAAAAATCTTTGCGGCACCCCTCTTTTTTGTGATGAAAACAGGGCAAAAGTTGAACTTAAGCTTACTGAGGATATGTCGGCAGATGATAAAGGTCTTATTCACGGAGGTTTCATTTTCGGACTTGCCGATTATGCAGCAATGCTCTGCGTCAATCACCCTCTGGTTGTTCTGTCATCATCTGAATGCAGTTTTCTGAAGCCCCTTAAAACCGGAGATACTGCGGTTGCCGAAGCTGTTATTGCAAAAAAGGAAAAAAACAGAATATTTGTTGAGGTCAATGTTTATTCAAAGGAGATTCTTGTTTTTACAGGAGTATTTATAACCGTAATTCCCAAAAAGCATGTACTTGATTAAACCTGAATTGATCAATTTTCAAGTTTGCTGCATATAACGACAATTAATATCAGACCATATTTTTGCCATGCGTGATGCAATTCACCTCATAAGGTGCGGCAGAATTGAAAACCCGAAGATTTCATATTTTTAAACATAACAACTTAATTCGTAATTGGCCGAAAACGAGAATTTTTGTTCAGTTGAAGGAAGATGAAAAATTTAACCTTCAGGATACATTGAGTATTTTGGGGATTAAATTTTGAATCTGACTTAAGAATGGACAAAAAAGGCCGTTTTTTTCAGCAGCTAATTCATTAAAAATTTATTCATTTAAATAAGCAGGTACTACTAAACGACCTGCTATTTTTTTCTTTTTACCCTTCTTACCACTCTTTTCTTTTTTTTCGGTGCAGCAGACAATGCAGGATTTTTTTGATCCTGCTGCTGATAATCACAGGTTGCTCTTGGACATTTGAGCCCTTTAGAACCCTCTGGAAAAATTTCCTCAACCAGAAAAGCGTTGCTGCATGAAGGACAGGAAAAATGAAATGGCTTTGCCCAGCTTATAAAATGGCAAAGACTTTTTGTGCACTCATAAAATATTTTTCCTTTTTCAGTTTCACTTTCCACAATTTTTCCTTCATTGCAGACAGGACAGGTCATGGCAAGTTCATTTTCAAACATTGATATCTTTTTTGCGATTTCTTCTTCAGAAAGTGTTTTTTCTTGCTGGTCATCCTCTTCCTGAACAGCTTCTTCCTGAACAGCTTCTTCCTGAACAGCTTCTTTCTGAACAGCTTCTTTCTGAACAGCTTCTTCCTGAACTGTTTCTTCCTGAACTGTTTCTTCCTGAACTGTTTCTTCCTGAACTGTTTCTTCCTGAACTGCTTCTTCCTGAACAGCTTCTTCCTGAACAGCTTCTTCCTGAACTGCTTCTTCCTGAACTGCTTCTTCCTGAACTGACTCTTCCTGAACTGCTTCTTCCTGAACTGCTTCTTCCTGAACTGCTTCTTCCTGAACTGCTTCTTCCTGAACTGACTCTTCCTGAACTGCTTCTTCCTGAACTGACTCTTCCTGAACTGCTTCTTCCTGCTCAGCC